>JBGUNJ010000195.1:0-7222 GCA_045117315.1 Lachnospiraceae bacterium
GCAGTTCACCAGCCCGCTGACCCTGGCGATACCGTCACCGACCGTGAGGACAGTGCCGGTCTCGTTCTGGATGATCGCATTCTCATAGTACTTGATCTGACTGCGGATCACCTGGGAAATCTTCTCTGGTTTTAATTCCATTGCTATTCCTCTATATATGTATAGATCTTACTCTGTTTTGTCTCTGTTATGTCTTTTTCAAAAACGCCGGACGCCCATCCGGATGTGTTTTCCGGCTGCGGACCATCCATGAAGTCCGCGCAGGCATATTTTTCAGGCGTCTTAAAGAACAGTTTCCGTGACTTTCCTGCGGAGTTCATCCAGCCTGCCTTCGACGGTGCCGTCGTACAGCTTTCCGTCGATCTCGACAGAGAGGCCGCCGAGGACCTTGCTGTCCACCTTCCGGGTGAGCAGGACCTTCTTTCCGCTGATCTTCTCCAGTTTCGCCTGCAGGGCACTGACCTGCTCTTCCGTGAGCGGGACGGCGCTGATCACAGTCGCCTCAGAGATTCCGTGATCCTTGTAGTAGGATGAACGGTAGGTGCTGCAACAGGTCGAAAAGCCGCGCAGCATCCCCTTTTCCACCAGGATCTTGAGGAAATTCAGCAGATAAGGATGGATCTGTCCGCCAAAAGCCTCATCCAGCAGCTGAACGCGGGTCTTGCCGGGGATCGAGGGTTCACACAGAAGCGTGATATAATCGGGGTTTTCCGCGAAAATACCGCGGACTGCCTCCAGCTCCTTCATGATCTGATCGTCGGCCTTCTCCTCAACTGCCAGGTCGTACAGGCTTTGCCCGTAAAGACCCCATGCTGTTGTCATGATGCCTCTCCTACATTCTTAATAAAATCTTCAATGAGCTTTTTGTGATCGGCCTCGTTGATCTCTTTCTCAACGACCTTGCCGGCTATATCCATGGCAATTCCGCCGATCTCATTCTTGACCTCATTGATCGCTTTTTTGCGCTCCTGCGCGATATCGGCCTCTGCCTGCGCCTTGATGCCGGCCGCCTTTGTCTGGGCTTCCTGCACCAGTTCATCGGCGCGGCTCTGCGCCTCTTTCTGTGCGCTCTGCACGATTCTGGCAGCCTCTTCGCGCGCTTTCGCGATGCCGGACTCATACTGTGTCTTCAGATCGTCCGCCTCTTCTTTGGCCTGGCGCGCTTCGCGGATTTCCTTGTCCGCGGCCTGGCGTCTCTTCTCAAGGATCTCGTTGATCGGTTTGAAAAGGAATTTCTTGATCAGAAACAGCTGGATCATCAGGTTAAGGAACTGGGCGATCATGGTCCACGGCACAAGTGTTACCAGTGGCTGTGTATTCATATCTTTCCTCCATGACTGCTGGCTGTATATTTAATGCAGCTGGCAGTTGATTATCCCAGATAACCCATGAACATGCCGGGAGCGACGAAGATCAGAAGAAGGCCGGTAACGAAACCGTAGATACCGGTTGTCTCCGCGATCGCGCAGCCCAGAAGCATAGTGCTGGTGACATCGCCCTTGCACTCGGGCTGACGGCCGATGGCTTCCAGAGCCTTTGCTGCCGCGTTGCCTTCACCGATACCAGGGCCGATACCTGCGATCAGAGCGCATCCCGCGCCGATGCCGCAGCCTGCCAGTGCGATACCTTTTGCCAGAAATTGCATTTCACTCATTTTGTTTCTCCTTTCGGGAAATCATATTTCCCTCAATCATATGAATTCTTAACAATGGTAGAAGTACCTGGAAAATGAAATAAGTACTTGTAATTTAAAAAGCTGCAATGATTTCAGATGAAATCAATGATCCGGGACTCGCTTGCGAGTCTTTCGCGATGAAGAGAGTATCCTTTTTTCGCGCGTATCCCACGACTGAAGTCACGGGTATGCGCGATGAAGAATAAAATAATTCCCTGCGCTGTTTTCTGATGCGCTTTTTCATCAGCCTTCCGCGGCGTTCGCGATATACATGATCGTCAGCATTGTAAAGATAAATGCCTGCATCGCGCCGGTGAACCAGTCAAAATAGAATGACAGGACTGCCGGAAGACCTACAGCGAAGATCGGGATATTGCTCAGGAAGTCGCCGACCGCGCCGGGGAAAAGTCCCAGCAGGGCTGCGGACGCTATGCCCAGAGCCGCATAGATCAGGCCGTTGATAACGATACCGGACAGGATGTTGCCGAAATGACGGCAGGCCATACTGACAGGTGTCGCAAGCTCCGACAGAATGTTGAAAGGCGTCATGACGGGAATCGGCTCTGTGAATCCCTTCATGTAGCCCAGTACACCGCCGGCCTTGATCTTGTTGGCTGTGATCATGATAAATACCACGATCGCCCAGGCTGCTTCCGTCGACAGGTCCGCAGTCGGACTCCTGAAGATCGGGATCAGGCTGATCAGGTTTGAGACAATACTCATGGCAAATATCGTGGATACAAAGGGGATCAGCCCGTCAAATTTCGTGCCTCCCGTATTGCCCCGCACCAGGTTGTTGGCCGCTTCCACGATCATTTCCGCGACCGCCTGGCGTTTTGAGATATTTTCCACCTTTAAGTTGCGCGTCAGGAAAATGCACAGTCCCGTGATGATGAGCATGACGATCCAGCTCACCACTACTGTCTCCGAAATCAGGATATCTCCCAGAACAGGGATCCCGGTCGGAATTCTGGCGAATATCTTCGCTCCGGAAATGTCAAATTCCATTCAGATATCTCACCTCCTTCTTTCTCCTTTCTTTTTTCTGTTTACCTCCTGCTGCATCTTATGAATTCTCATTAAACGCAAAAGTAAATCACGTTTATATGACAGCACGGACACAGAAAAACTCTCCTGTTCCCGTCCGCGCTGCGGCAGACCGCTGTTTCTTCAGCGAAGGCCTGGTCCCTGAGAAAATCCCCTCCATCTTCTCTGAAAGACCGCGCCTTTTTCACTGAGGTTCAGCGGAAAGCTTCAAAAATAAGGTTTATGATGTTTATGGCCGGACGGTTTCCTGCGGCTGCTCCGCCTTCTCTTCCCCGGCTGTTTCAGTATGCTGTTCCGTCCCGGCCGGACCGGCTGTTTCGGTCTCCTGTTCCGTTCCGGTCTGACCGGCTGTTTCGGTCTCCTGTTCCGTTCCGGTCTGACCGTCTGTTTCGGTCTGGCCGGCGTTCTCAGCCTGTCCGGCTGTTTCAGCCTGCGCAGACGTTTCATCCCGGCTGGCTGCTTCAGTCTGCTGCGCGGTCTCAGCCTGCCCGGCGGGCTCAGTCTGGCCTGCCGCGGGCTTACCCGTCACGCCGAGTCTGATTCCCCTGATCTTGATCACAAGGCTGGGGATGAAAAGAGGAATAATGCCCGCCGCATAATTGAAGCAGGGCGCGAAAATGGCGACAACGATCCAGATTCCGCGCATCAGCATGCGGTTTCTGTAGCTGACGCGCATCATCCGCAGCGCGTCGTCGCGGTTTGTCACATTGACCACATTCTGAACAGTGACCGCCATCAGGAAGAAATTGGCGACAGCCACTGCTCCGCCGCACAGGGCGCCGAGGACAACCCGGTAGTCAAATTTCACGGAAGATTCCGGAAAGATCAGATACATGATCAGAAACAGAGCGATCAGGACAAGGCAGCCGATTCCGGTCCCTGTTGCCACCGCAATTGTTTCTTTTTTCACTGCATTTTGTAATTTCATAAGTTCTTTTATTTTATCTTTCTAAAAATATCTATTGTGAAAATATCTATTGTCTCTCTAAAATTCCGGCTTGAAGACATCCGTTGTCTCTCTGAAATCCGGCTTGAAGACATCTGTCTTCTTCCTGAAAATTTCTGAAGGAAACGTCAAAAGGTATCTTTCCATAATTATTATTCAAATATTATTTCCAGATTTACTCACGGGTTTTGACGCCGGCGGTGAAATCGTCAGATATGCTTGTTAAAAGACACCTCTTTTTCTCCCCGCTCTCTTTTTTTCTGCCGGCCGGTGACCGCTAAATATACCTTATAGGCAGTCATAAAGGACGCTCCCAGCCCCATGATCATCCCGGGGATGTAGACCCAGAGGCCGAAGCCCAGGCGGGTGCAGAGCAGGTAGCAGGCTGCCAGGCAGATCAGGATGGGAGTGGCAAGCGAAAGGCCAAGCTGCGCCAGCATAGTCAGCTGCGCAAATATTTCATTCCATTTCATCGTGCAGACCTCCCGGATTTCCTGTCATTCTCCCGCTTACAGCGCTCCGCCCGTTTGCTGTCCCGAAAGCCAGACAGACATTTTCGCTTTGCCGTCCAAAAAAACAGACCGGCGATTATATAATACACTTTCCTTTAAATGTCGGCAAGCCAAAACGATATTCCGGATATGTCCCGGACATGCTGTTTCAGGGCCTCGCCGATTCCGTGAAAGCATCCACCGTGCCGGCCTTCCGGCCATTACCTGTGTCATCCGATGCCAGCTTCTTTCTCTGCTGCGCGGCAGTTATGCGGACTGTCAGCGCGGTCGGAAGAAATCTCTGTCCGAAAACAGCCGCCTTCAGTTCTCTGCCCGGAATGATCATCACCTGTTTTTTTGCCATCATCTTCAGGGCATAGTCGACGCACTCCTGCGCGGATATTCCAGGAAGCGCGAAGGAAACGCTGGCCACGTCGTTGAATTCTGTGTTCACAGGACCCGGGCAAAGGCATCCCACATAGACCGGGGATCCCGCCTGTCTCAGTTCTTCGACGACGCCGCGGGTCAGGCTGGTCATATATGCCTTGGTGGCGTAGTAGCCCGCCATGAAAGGACCTGCAGGAAACAGGCCTGCCGAGGACGCCACGTTGAGGATGGATCCGCCTCCCTCCGCGTCCATCCTGTGCAGAATATATTTGAAAAGGACATGCTGGGCGGTCACATTTACATCGATCATGTTCACTTCCCGCAGGAGGTCCGTCCCCATGAAGGGTCCTGCGACTCCGAATCCCGCGTTATTGATAAAGATATCGATCTTCCGCCCCACCAGGTCTTCGCACAGACGGACCAGGTCTTCATGCCTGGACAGATCCGCGGGCAGCAGCAGGCACTCAGTGCCCAACTCCCTCCGCAGCATCTCAAGCCTGTCGCGCCTGCGTGCGATCAGGATCAGCGGATAGCCCTCCAGCGAAAGACGCCGTGCAAATTCCAGTCCAATTCCGGAGCTGGCTCCGGTGATCACGGCATAGTTCTTTTTTCCAGGGGCACCCTCGTTACCCTGCTCCCCTCCTGCACCGGCAGCTTTGGTCATCACATCCTGCACGGTGCTCTCCAGAAGCATCTTTGCGGTCTCCCCCAGTTTTTTTCCGCCGCGTTTCAATTGTTTGAGGCAGGGTCTTGCCCTCTCCATAATGCGTGTATCCAAAATTGCTTCCTCTCTGTCCCCCGGGGAACGATCAGTCTGTATTTTTCACTTCTGTCAGTCCGGCATCCTTCTCCGCAGCTTTTTCTGCCTGTTTGCCGTACGCTTCGCCGTCTGCCTTTTCTGCAGTGTCTCCGACCGGCGCGCCGTACGCTTTCCCGGCATCTTTATCCGCAGCTTTCTCTTCCGCCTCAGCCGCCTTCTTGATTGTTTTCTCAGCATCCGACCGGGCAGTTTCAGTCAGATCCTCGATCATGATCTTCTTCATATCGTCCCGCCCGGGGTTTTCCATGGCGGCGACGCGTCTGGCCTGATTCGTGATGATCTCCTCAAAGAGATTACGGACTTCGCGGGCATTGGCAAAATTCTCCCTCTCCGCAAGCTTCCTCTGCACGATCATGGCCCGGATCTGCGCCTTCACATCGTCCTCGGCCTCATAATCATATTTTTTGCAGTTCATATCGAAGATCCCCATCAGCTCATCGATAGTGTAATCGGGAAATTCGATATATTTATTGAAGCGTGATTTCAGGCCGGGGTTGCTGTTGATAAAGTTTTCCATGGGTTTTGTATAGCCCGCGACGATCACGACAAAGTCGTCGCGGTTGTCCTCCATGGCCTTGAGGATCGTGTCGATCGACTCCTGTCCGAAGGTATCGTCTTTGCGGGCCAGGGCATAGGCCTCATCGATAAAGAGGACGCCGCCCTTTGCCTCTTCGATCTTTTTGGCAGTCTTCAGAGCGGTCTGCCCCACATAGCCGGCGACCAGACCCGAGCGGTCCACTTCCACCAGCTGCCCCTTTGACAGGACACCGATCTGCTTGTAAAGCTGGGCCAGGATCCGGGCGACCGTCGTCTTGCCCGTTCCGGGATTGCCTGTAAATACCAGATGGAGCGATACGGGTACAGACTTCAGGCCTCCGTCCTTGCGCATCTTCTGGATCTTCACAAAAGCCATGAGCTCCTTGACGTCATGTTTGATCTTGGTCAGGCCGATCAGCTTGTCCAGCTCCTCCATAGGATCCTTCTCGGGTTCTTTCTCTTTCTCTTTTTCCTGTTCACCCGGCTGCGCCTGCTGAACAGCCTGCTGCCCGGAGGCCCCCTGCGCAAAACCGTCCCCGGCTCCTGTTTCGGACATGGGATCAGCTGCCGGGCCGCCTGCCTGCCCGCCTGCGCCGCCGCTTCCGCCGCCGGCCAGTCCCGAAAACAGGTCTCCGTCACTGCCTGCCATCAGTCCGGGGTCTATTTCCGCCGGGTTTTTGCCAGTATCGGGGGAAGCCCCCTTCCCGGCTGTGCCTCTCCCGGTCAGGGAAGGCATCCCGTCATAGAGCGGGTTGTCCAGAAGAGACTGCACTTCTCTCAGGGCTTCGTTGGCCCTCTGAAGGGCGTCTGTCCTGGCATTCAGCTCCGAAGTGATCTCACGCCCCTTTGCCTCCAGTTCATCAAACCCGTCTCCGAAAGAAAGGCCGGCAGTCCCGGTCTTCTCTTTCGCCGGGCTGCTTCCACCGGCCCCGGCGCTCTTATTGCCTCCGCCGAAAGACATCTCCGGGCTCTCCGCTTTCGCCCCGCCGGAACCCGCTTCTTTTTTCCCGAAAAAATCCCCGAAAGTCCCTTTCAGGAAATTCTTTTCTGTATTCTGAAGAGCCTCCAGACGCTCTTTTTCTTTCTCCAACTCGGTCTTTTTCTTTGAACCCATTTCTATCTCTCCTCTATGAAAACATCCTCTCCGGAAAACTGATGACTATGTATAGTATAGCATGCCGGAGCAATCGTTTGAGGAAAAACGGTGAAAAAGTCCAATCGCGAAAAGTCAGATGGTTACTATTCACGCCCTATCGAGGGCGTGAATAGTAACTTGCGTTCGCCCATGCTGAATTCGCTTCGCGAATGGGGCGAACGCC
>JBGUNJ010000196.1:0-11298 GCA_045117315.1 Lachnospiraceae bacterium
GAAAAACGCCGGTACTTGCTTTTTGCAAGCCCTGGCGCAGCAAAAAGCTTAGTATCCGCTGCGTTTTTCACGGAGCGGGAGCGTCCCGCCGAAACAGTGATGCACAAAAGGCCTATTGTTTTCGGCATGCCCTGAACCACGAACCCGGGAGGGCGTGGACAGAAAGAGTTTTGAGATTGACAGGGCAAGTTTGTTGTATTAAACTGGTAGTGCCGGAGTTAGCCGGCACTATTTTTCGCCCTGGAGGTTAGATTCGTCTAATCAAAAATACGGGCGGATATCTTCGCTGGTCAGCAGGAATCTGTCGCCGTGCAGCCGGGCCTGCTTGCACACCGGCCTGCCTGTACACAGACAGAAATGCCGGGTCGGATACCACAGACAGAGATGCCTGGTCGGATAAAACACTGGTTTCAATGCCAACGCAGTACTGCGGGCATTCAGCCTTATTCTGAAGGGAGCACAGTATTGATGCGAAAGGAGCACATGCCTGAGCCTGCGCGAAACTGCAGCAAGTCGCAGAGAGAGATAGCGGAAAACGCACAGCGGGTCATCATGGAAAATCTGGAGAGGCACATGAAAATCACAGAACTCGCGCAGACACTGCACGTCTCTCCGACACAGATCAAGCTCTGTTTCCGGAATTACTATGGGCTCCCGATCTATACCTATTCACGGCGGCGCAGAATGGAGGCTGCAGCCAGGCTGCTCGAGGAGACTGACGAGACCATACTCGAGATAGCCGGGAAGACCGGCTATGAGAACGGGAGCAAATTCGCCAAGGCTTTCCGGGATGTGATGGGGGAGTCCCCCGGGGAATACAGGCACCGGATCATCTGGGAGAAGGCCAATGCTCCAAAATCCGAAATCGTCTGAGCCGACTGACATAGCCTGGTCAAAAATCTGCAGAGGACAGAATTATCCATATTCCGGTCAGCTCCGGTTTTCTGATTCCGGCCGGCTCCTGCAGGTTGTCTGCCTCCCGCTTCAGTTTTCTTCTAAATTTCGGCATATGTTTTCTATTTTCAGCCTGTTTCTTTTTTCTGTCTCCGGCAGTCCCGTGTCTTCTGATTGCCATATTTCTTTGGAAAAAGTACTGTCTGACTTTCTTTGTGTGTCTTTTTGGAGTTGAAGCAGTCAAAACTAACTAATTATCATATTTTTTATAAATAAGATGCCGGGCAGCAAAAGCCGGGCAAAGACATATATGAAGCAGACAAGGAGGTTAGATATGGACTGGCATTGGAAAAATTTCAGATGGCTCGGAGCGGGTGTTCTCCTGGGTTCTTATGGGCTGAAGCTTCTCACCAGCAGCGATATGAAAAAACTGTACACACACGGCACAGCAGCAGTTCTGCGCATGAAGGATGAGGTTCTCAAGGATGTGTCTCTGCTGCGTGAGAACTGCGATGATATAGCTGCAGACGCCAGAGAGATTAATGAGCAGAGACAGGCGGCATTTGATGCTCAGCAGATCGAGGACGCGAAAGCTGTTCTGGCTGCGGCGGAAGCAGATGCGGAGCCCGCGACCGAGGCCTGATCTCAGACCGGGATTTCCGGGCGCCAGCCTGAGACGGCAGGAGATTGGAAACCACACTGCCGGAAGTGATGGCAGTTATTTATGACATTGGTTTGTCGGGGGCAGAGGACGGCAGTGCCGCCTCTGCCCGATTATATTTACAATGAGCAATGCTCAATTCAAGACTCTCTCGCGAGTCTTGGGCATTGAAGAATAAAGCGATTATGAAATGCAGAATATTACATGAATCCAGAGGGCGGATGCGGGTGCGTATGATGCAGCGCCGCATGACAGCCGCACAGGCAGATCTGCTCAGCTGCCATCTGCTCTCCCTGGACTGGATTACGAAAGTAAAGGTATCGGAGCGGACTGCCGACGCTGTGATTCTATATAAAGAGGAGAGAGACGGCAGGGAACGTCTTCTGACGGCTCTCTCGGAATTCGGTTATGACAGAACCGAAGTACAGGTCCCCGAACACACAGGGCGGGAACTCAGCCGCACTTATGAGGAGAAGCTCTTCTTCATGGTGGCAGGGAGACTGATCAGAATACTGCTGTTTCCCGATCCCCTTCGCAGAGTTTTGTGTGTCGGCAGGGCTGTGAGATTTGTGAGGGATGGCCTGCGCTGTCTGCGGCAGGGCAGACTGGAAGTGCCGGTCCTGGATGCGACGACGATAGTTGTCTCCCTGATACGCGGGGATTTCAGGACTGCAGGTTCCGTAATGTTCCTGCTGCAGGCCGGGGGGCTTCTGGAGGAGTGGACACACAAAAAATCCGTCGACGATCTGGCCCGCCGGATGTACCTCAATATCGACAAGGCCTGGATCAGAACGGATCAGGGCGAGGTGCTGGTTTCCGTCCGCGATGTGCAGCCTGGAGACTGTGTGATCGTCAGGACCGGAAATGTAATTCCTCTGGACGGTGTCGTCCTGGGCGGAGGAGGCAGCGTAAACCAGGCCTCCATGACCGGAGAATCGCTTCCTGTCCGCAAGGAGGAGGGAGCCTATGTCTATGGCGGAACAGTCCTGGAGGAAGGGGAACTGCAGATCAGGGTCGAAAAAGCGCTGGGTGCGGGCCGCTATGATAAGATCGTCCATATGATCGAGGATTCCGAGAAGCTGAAGTCCGCCACGGAGAGCAGGGCGGAGCATCTGGCTGATTCACTGGTGCCCTGGTCGCTGGGAGGCACCCTGCTGACCTGGCTGCTGACACGCAACGCAACAAGAGCGCTTTCCTTCCTCATGGTCGACTTCTCCTGCGCGCTGAAGCTGGCAATGCCGATTTCGGTGCTCTCAGCCATGCGCGAGTGCAGTGACCACCATATCAATGTCAAGGGAGGAAAATTCCTGGAGGCAGTCTCGGAGGCGGATACAATCGTCTTTGACAAGACCGGCACCCTGACCTACGCCACACCCAGTGTCAGGGAAGTGATTCCGTTCGGAAATACAGACGCGGACGAGATGCTCCGTCTGGCTGCCTGCCTGGAAGAGCACTTCCCCCATTCGATCGCCAACGCGGTCGTAAAGGAGGCAGCAAGGAAAGGGCTGATCCACGAGGAGAGACACGCCACGGTCGAGTATGTCGTTGCCCATGGGATCGCCTCTTCCATTAACGGCCGGAGGGCGCTGATCGGAAGTTATCATTTTATTTTTGAAGATGAAAAATGCACTTTGCCCGAGGGGGCGCAGGAGAAATTTGACGCGCTTCCCGGAGACTGCTCCCTTTTGTATCTCGCTCTGGGCAGCCAGCTGGCAGCTGTGATCTGCATAGAAGACCCGATCCGCGAAGAGGCGGCAAAAGTGGTGGATGATCTTCACGACGCCGGCTTCTCGAGGGTCGTCATGATGACCGGTGACAGCCGCAAGACAGCCGCAGCGGTTGCGGACCGTCTGGGCATGGACGAATACTTTGCGGAGGTCCTTCCGGAGGATAAGGCGGCCTTTGTCAGGCGGGAGCATGAGGCGGGACGCAAGGTTGTCATGATCGGAGACGGTATCAATGATTCGCCGGCTCTGTCCGAGGCGGATGCCGGTGTTGCCATTGCGGCAGGCGCGGCGATTGCCAGAGAGATTGCTGATATTACGATCTCCGCAGATGACCTGAGAGAACTGGTGGTGCTGCGCAGGCTCAGCAACAGTCTGACAAAGCGGATCGACAATAACTACCGCAGGATCATGACATTTAACGGAGGGCTGATTGTACTGGGGCTGCTGGGCTATATGCCCTCGGCACGGGCCGCTCTGCTCCACAATATTTCCACGATCTATTTCAGTGTGGACAGCATGAAAAACCTGCTGCCCTGATGGAAAGCAGATTATTTAATTATATAATCCGTCGGCCGGGCCGGGAGACTTTTGTCTTCCGGCCCGGTTTTTTTACTGCCTGATCGAAACTGTGCCTGATTGAAGCTGTGCCTTTTAAGAACCGTGTCCTTCTGAAATCTGTCCCTTTGGAGTCGTAAACATGTATTGGGTTAGTTATAATTAACCGCAGAAAGGGGCAGGAGCCTTATATAACTCTGTTTTTTATTTCAGCACGCCGCAAGGCGTTTTCTTTCACATACGAAGTTAGGTAATTCTAACCCATGCCGCCGCGGGCTGCTTCCGCGGCAGAAAAGGACAGATATGAGCGTAATTATATTGGGTGGAAATGAGTGCATGGAGCGCCAGTATAAGGAATTGTGCAAGGAGTATAAATGTCGGGCAAAGGTGTTTATCAAACCCTCCGGAAGCCTGAAAAACAAGCTTGGCAGACCGGACCTGATGATCTGCTTTACCGGAGCACTTTCGCACAAGGTGCTGAAGTGTGCCCAGAATGAAATTAAGGGAATGGACACAAAGGTGGAGCATTCCAGGACTGCCTCCATGGCTGCTCTCCGCAGCATTCTGGAGAAACACACAATGGCAGAGACCGCCTGAGAGGAGAAATGATGTCGGAGGAAATCATCGTACAGTACGGATCTCCGACCCTGGCGGGGATTAAGACCGGGAATCTGTTTACATGTCCCTTTAAAGACCGGGGACAGACAATGAAGGAGCTCCGCAGGCTGAACAGGGAGCTGGCCCCCAAGGGGCTGAGGGTGCTGCCTCTGCGGTATTCCGACAAGAGGGTGCTGGTCTATCTCTACAGACCGGACCGGCTCGAAAAGGATCTCTCGACCTCTGAGGCGGCAGACCTTCTGGAACAGGCGGGGTACGTGTGCGGGAACGCGACTCAGTGCGTGGTGGAACTGATCCACAGACTCAATACTCTGGACGGGGAGTTTCCCCACGAGATCGGTTTGTTTCTGAGCTATCCGCCGGAAGATGTGAGAGGCTTTATTGAGCATCGGGAAGCGGGCTGCAAGCTGATCGGCACATGGCGTGTCTACGGCGATGAAGATAAAGCCCGGGAGATTTTCGACAAATACCGCAGATGCACCGAGTCCTATTGCAGACAGTGGTCTACCGGTGTGCCTCTGACCCGGCTTGCCGTCGCGGTGTAGTAAGGCGTCAAAACAGATTCTGCGGCATGGAAAAATGGTGCATCCCCCCTTTTTTTTCATGGAAATCCGGCAAAAAAACAACCGGCATGAAAAAAGGCTGTTCTGAGAAGGAGGTTCCCGTCCGGAGACGGAGAGTCTGTCCGGACGGGAACGGACTTCCCGATGTGAAAACAGCGGTCCGGCAGGGCGCGATCGCGCTTTGCCGGGGCTGTAAAAATAATGGTTCATTTCAAAAGACAAAAATAAGGAAAGGAAGAACACTTAAATGAGCAAAGTAGCAGTAGTTTTCTGGAGCGGCACAGGCAACACAGAGGCAATGGCAAACGCAGTAGCGGCAGGCGCTGAGGAAAAGGGCGCGGAAGTCACCGTTATGGGCCCCGCCGATTTCGGCGCCGCAAATGTTGCTTCCTATGACGCGATCGCTTTCGGATGCCCCGCGATGGGCGCCGAGCAGCTTGAAGAAGCGGAAGTACAGCCCATGTGGGACGAGGTCAGGGGCGAGCTGTCCGGCAAGAAGGTTGCCCTGTTCGGCTCCTATGGCTGGGGAGACGGCGAGTGGATGCGTCTCTGGGAAGATGAAGCCAAGAGCTCTGGCGCAGTGCTGGTCGCAGATGGTCTTATGATCAATGGCGCTCCCGATGACGACGGCGAGGCTGACTGCAAGGCACTGGGTGCCGCGCTTGCGTAAGCTTTCTTGTTCATCTGGCAAGACTCGCGAGCGAGTCTTGAACTGTAAGGACAGGCATGCTGTTCATGACACGGTCTGTGTTTTGAACCAGAGTTTTTAAATCCCTCTGCGGGAATATGAACAGAAAAGAATAAAACAACAGGGTGTCTTTTGCCGGACAGGCAATGGATACCCCTGTTGTGTTGTTGTCTTATCATGATGTCAGGGTCAAAAGACTCGGAGCCATTAAGTGCTTTTAATCTTTACATCCTTGAATTTATTCTTCATCGCGCGATACCCATGACTTCAGTCGTGGGATAAGCGCGCAAGACTCGCGAGCGAGTCTTGAATGAACAATGGATGCCATAACTGAAAAATGGTCCGGAGGAAAAATGCTGCTGGAACTTAATGAAATCAGAAAGTCCTACGGAAAGGACGACAGCCGGGTCGAAGTGCTGAAGGGAATCAGCCTGGGAGTTGAGAAGGGAGAGTTCTGTGTTCTGCTAGGACCTTCGGGTTCAGGAAAATCCACCCTTCTCAATATTATCGGAGGCATCGACACCGCGGACAGCGGCGAAATCCTGATCGACGGAGAGTGTATGAGCCGGATGAATGAAAAAAAGCTGACGCGGTACAGGCGGCAGCATCTGGGATACGTTTTTCAGATGTACAATCTGATTCCCAATCTGACGGTCAGGGAAAATATCGAGGTGGGTGCTTTTTTGAGCCGCAGGCCTCTGGATGTTAATGAGATCCTGCACACTCTGGGGCTGTACGACCACAGGGACAAGCTGCCCGGCCAGCTCTCGGGCGGCCAGCAGCAGCGGACCAGCATAGGGAGGGCCATCGTCAAGAACCCGGATATCCTGCTCTGTGACGAGCCGACGGGCGCGCTGGACTACAACACGTCCAGGGAAATCCTGCAGCTGATCGAGAAAGTGAGTCTCCAGTATCACACGACAGTGGTGATGGTCACCCATAATGAGGCGATCGGGGCGATGGCGGATACGATCATCCGGCTTCGCGACGGCATGATCAGGGAACGTCTGGTCAATGAAAGGCGGACGCCTGCGGAAAAACTCGAATGGTAGACAAACAGACCATCGAAAGGGCATCTGGTCAATGAAAGGCGGATGCCCGCGGAAAAACCCGGTTGGCAGGCAAACAGACCCAACGAAAGGACATATGGTCAATGAAAGGCGGATGTCCGCGGAAAAACCCGGTTGGCAGGTAATCAGATCATCGAAAGGACAACATGAGCAGTACACATAAAAGCCGGGATTTATCCGGGGATCTTTTAGCCGGAAGCCCGGAAGAAAACACCGGAAAGAACAAAAATCAAAATCCCGGAGCAGTCCCGGACGGAAATGCGGGAAAGCGCAAAACTCAAGCAGCAGTCCCGGACGGAAAATTCAAGAGAAGCTCAAATCCGCTCCGCCGCCGCTATCTCCGGGAACTGCGCAGCGAGTTTGGCAAATATCTGGTCATCTTTCTGCTCCTGATCTTCACGATCGGGTTTATTTCCGGCTTTCTTGTGGCTGACGGGAGCATGATCATCGCATATAATGACAGCTTCGAAAAATACAAGATCGAAGACGGCAATTTCCGCACGGATGAAGAGATTTCCAAGTCTAACCGCAGGGACATAGAAGAGCTGGGAGTGACTCTCTATGACAATTTTTACATTGAAAAGGGCGTTGAAAACGGCAGCATCCTCCGCCTGTTCCAAAACAGGGATGAGATCAACCTTCTCTGTCTGATGAAGGGAAGATTTCCGGAAAAGACAGGGGAACTGGTTCTGGACCGCATGTACGCGGATAACAACAGTATCAAAGTGGGGGACAGCATCCGCTTCGGAAGATATGATTTCGTCGTGACGGGACTTGTGGCCTTCCCCGATTACAGCGCCCTCTTTCAGGACAACAATGACACCATGTTCGACTCAGTGAAATTCGGGATCGCTGCGGTCGGAAAAGAGGATTTTAAGAGATTTCCGTCCGACGAATTCGAATACTGCTACAGCTGGAAATACAGGAATCCTCCTTCATCCGCCGAAGAGGAAAAGAAGGTGTCGGACCGCCTGATGGAGGACCTTTCAGAGGAGGTGTATCTGGAAGACTATATCCCGAGATATCTGAACCAGGCGATTCAGTTCACGGGCGAGGACATGGGCGGCGACCGGGCCATGATGCTGATTCTTCTATATATTGTCATCGCCATTATAGCCTTTGTGTTTGTGATCACCATCAATGACACGATCGCAAAGGAAGCGGCAGTGATCGGTACCCTGCGTGCGACAGGGTTCACACGGGCGGAGCTGGTCAGGCACTACATGACCCTGCCCCTGATCGTAACCCTGACAGCCGCCCTGATCGGAAATCTGCTGGGCTATACTGTCTTTAAAAATGTCTGTGCCGACATGTATTACGGCAGCTACAGTCTCCCTACTTACATCACTGTATGGAATGCCGAGGCCTTCAGACTGACGACAGTCGTGCCCTGCCTGATCATGGCTGTGACCACATTTCTGACCCTGCGGCAGAAACTCTCCCTTTCGCCCCTGCAGTTTCTGCGCAGGGACCTGCACAGGTGCGGAAGAAGCCGGGCTGTCCGGCTCAGTGCTCATATTCCTTTTTACACACGTTTCCGGCTCAGGATTTTTTTCCAGAATATGGGCAGCTATCTGATCCTGCTGATCGGAATCCTTTTCGCCAACCTGCTCCTCTTGTTCGGCATGGCCCTGCCGGTCGTCCTGGACCGCTACCAGGAAGCCATGAAGGACAACATGCTCTGCAATTATCAATATTATCTGAAGATTCCGGCTTACCGCATGGACCGGGATTATGAGATGGACAAGATCTTGTCCTCCACTTTTCTGCGCCTGTCGGCAATGACGTCAAACCCTGACGCGGAGGCTTTTTCTTCCTATACATTAAAGATACCGGAGGGAGAAGCCCTGCGCGTCGAAAACATCAATGTCTACGGCGTCAAAAAGAACAGCTCTTATGTAAAGGCTCCGATCGCGCGCGGGGAGATCTGGATCTCTTCTGCCTACGCGGATAAGTGCAGGAAAAAGGTCGGCGATACTCTCCGTCTTCGGGAACCCTATGAGGACAAGTATTATGAGTTCAGAGTGGATGGAATCTACAACTATGAGGGCGCTCTGTGTATGTTCATGCGCAGGGAGGACCTGACACAGACTTTTGGCCTCTTCGAAGACTATATAGCCGGGTATTTTTCGGACACTAAGATCACGGATATCAGCAGGGATCTGATTGCGTCGGTAGTCGATTACGAAGCCCTGATCAAGATCAGCCGCCAGCTGGATGTGTCCATGGGAGGCATGATGGGCCTGGTCGACGTCTTTGCCGTGGGCCTCTTTATTATCCTGATCTACCTGATGTCGCGTATGATCATTGAAAAAAACGCCCATCCGATCTCCATGACCAAGATACTGGGTTATACGGACAGAGAGATAGGCGGGCTCTATATCGTGACGACTTCTATCGTGACCCTGATCTTGCTGGCTGTCACCATACCCCTGGACAATGTGATCATGCGGCTGATTTTCCAGAATTATCTGGCCGCAAGGATGACCGGTTGGATCACTTATGACATCCCCCCTGACCTCTTTGTCAAAATGTTCCTGATCGGAGCTGCGGCCTATATGGCAGTAGCGGCTTTTGAGATCCGCAAGATCCGGGCTGTCCCCATGGCGGATGCGCTCAAAGATGTGATGTGACGGAAAAACTTGTCATGGAAAAATTTTTTGAGGGAAAAAGCCTTTGAAAAAAGTCCTTCGAAAAAGCCCATGGTAAACCCTGTGAAAAACCGCTGGAAAAAACGGGCTGAAAAAACGCTGAAAAAACCTGAAATTTTTTAAAAATAATACTTGCTTTTTTAAGACGGAGATGATAGTATATGTTTTGCGTGTTGCGGAGCACCGTGGCACGTAACTGAATTATTTCAGATCGGGGTGTAGCGCAGCTGGCTAGCGCACTTCGTTAGGGACGAAGGGGTCGTGGGTTCGAATCCCGTCACTCCGATGAAAAGACCATGAGCAATGCTCATGGTCTTTTTTTATGACACAGCCCGCATGATGTATTTTCCGCCTTGCGGCGGACACGGGCCGGCCGAGGGGGCAGATGGCGGCGCGGCCGCCTCTGCCCTGTTTTAATACCTGGTTTTGTTTAATGCCTGGTTTTTGTTTAATACCTGATTTTTTGTTTTATGTTTCCGTTTTTTCTGTTAATGTTGATCTCTGTATACAATTCTGTGCAGAAAGTGCTTGAAAATCAAGAAAGAGATGCGCTTTTTTTAAAAATTCATGGTACAATATTGCACAGGAATATGGTAATAAGACAGTTAAAGCCGGTGGTAGGGGGATGTTTTTCCGGTCTGCTGTTTTATAGACTATCTCCAGTTTTACTAGTTGTATTTTTTGGTGATTTAGTTTTTAGGGAGGTTTAATATGTACGGCTTTGGTGCAATGATCAAGCAGCTGAAAAAGAATCCCAAGACAATTGTCTTCACAGAGGGATCTGATCCCCGTATCCTTGAGGCGGCTTCCCGCCTTCTGGCCAGCAGCTTTCTGACTCCTATCCTTCTGGGTAAGGAAGACGAAGTGCAGGCAGCGGCAGAAGAGGCAGGCTACAATATCCGCGGCGCTCAGATTCTGGATCCTGAGAATTATGATAAGATGGATGAGATGGTTGCAGAGTTCTGCGAGCTTAGAAAGAGCAAAGGAATGACTCCCGAGAAGGCTCTTCCTATTCTCAAGCAGGGCAACTACTTCGGTACCATGCTGGTCAAGATGGGGGTTGCGGACTGCCTGCTCGGCGGCGCCACCTATTCCACTGCTGATACAGTTCGTCCCGCTCTTCAGATCATCAAGACAAAACCCGGCAACAGCATCGTGTCTTCCTGCTTCATTCTGGTCCGTCCTTCAGCGACCGGTGAAAATGAAGTCGTGGCAATGGCTGACTGCGCGATCAACATTCATCCTTCCGAGGATGAGCTGGTCGAGATCTGCGGTGAGACCATAGAGTGCGCGAAGGTCTTCGGCGTTGACCCCAAGGTCGCCTTCCTTTCCTTCTCCACCAACGGCTCCGCAAAAGATGCCGATGTCACCAAGATGCATAATGCCGCTCAGAAGGCAAAAGAGAAATTCCCGGAAGTCCCTATCGATGGCGAGATTCAGTTCGACGCAGCAGTTTCTCCCCGTGTCGCGGAGACCAAGGTGCCCGGCTGGAAGGCAGCAGGTCATGCCAACACCTTTATTTTCCCTGATATCAACGCAGGAAATATCGGCTACAAGATCGCGCAGCGCTTCGGTAACTTCGATGCTTACGGCCCGATCCTTCTCGGCCTGAACGCTCAGATCAACGATCTGTCCAGAGGCTGCAACGCTCTGGAAGTTTACTCCATGTCTATCATCACTGCGGCTCTGTCCTGATCGCATACAGCACAGGAGTATATGGCTGAACCGGCAAAGATCTGTTCTGACGGAATTTTCCGGCAGCAGGAGTAAGACAAAGGAAAAGAATTATAGTAAACGACAAAAATAACTTTACTTAAAACTACATAACGACTTGAGTTGAGCGTTTGGGACAGCCCAGGCATCAAATGCAA
>JBGUNJ010000197.1:0-22349 GCA_045117315.1 Lachnospiraceae bacterium
TTGATCATGTCAGTGTCCCTGGAAATCTCAAGCAGCTCGTCGTAGACGCGGATCATGAGCATGTCGTCGGCGTCAGACTGCTCGGGGAGGGCCATAAAGAAGATGAGACGGACGGGATGTCCTTTGTGTTCGGTGGGCTCTTCGAAGATGCCCACCGCCAGGAGCATGCGGTCATTGGCAGTCTGGATTCCATGGGGAATCGCGACGCCGTTGTCAAAGACCATGGTGCCCTTTTCTTCACGCTCAAAGAGACGCTCTCCGAAGCCCTCGTCAATCTGACCTTCATCTGTCAGAATTTCGATCATCTCATTCAGGGCATCTGTGTAGGAGCGGCCTTTTTCGAAGAAAAATACCCGGTCTTCGTCCAGCAGGCTGCTCATGATGTACTGGTTGTCGTCCAGGATAGGCATCTCGACCTGGTCCCAGTAACGGACTTTTTCCAGTTTGTGCTTGAGCTCTTTTTCGTCGAAAATCTCCCGGATCCGGATCACGGGCTTCTTGGGAGAGAAGGGAAGCTCTACGGTCGTCAGGATGACGTCGCAGTTGTCCAGCTCCTCGGGAGTTGCTGCCGCGTCCGACATGGTACGGATCTGCACCTGGCTGTCCATAATCTTGCGCAGCTGCACGCTGATCAGGCGGGAGGTCACACGGCCGGTGCCGCAGATGACTGTGATGCGGAAAGGACGCTGCTGTCCAAGGTTGTTCTCCACGAGAAAAACGCCGAAATAGGAAGCGAGATGGCCTCTTTCATCCTCTGTTACCTTCAGCCCTTTTTCCTGTTCGATGACGCGGGCGGCGATGCCGGACATCTCATAAGCCAGCGGGAACTTGGTCTTGAGTTCCTCCAGCATGGCATTGGGCTGGCGGATCTTGAAGCGCAGACGGTTGAGCATGAACATCAGATGATAGGCAAATTCATTTGCGAAATCTCTGGGGTTAATGGCGATGTCCAGCTCTGTCCGGATCTGTTCCATGATTTTTTCCGAGAGGGGGTGAATCGTTTCATCCAGTTCCATTTCTTTTACAGAACCCAGGTCAGCCGGTGTCCGCATACCCGCGAACGGAAGGAAGGCGAAGATTTTTTCCTCCACCGGGAAATCCACATGGAGGTATCCGCCGATTTTGTCCAGCAGTTCATTGACCCGGAAAAACTCACCGTTTGCGGTCAGGTTGTAGTAAGCGTCTGTCAGCTTTCCTATGAAATGTCCGGTGAGAAATCTGTCCATCATCAGCAGCAGATATCGCTGAAACTGGACGACGACCTGCTTTTCAAAGGACTTTTTACCCATCTCTTCACGGATCATCTCCCGGATATCATCATCGAGGGGATAATCACTGTAGAGAGCTTCGAAGCAGTTCTCCAGGACATAGGTCCGGATATCCAGCTCGTTTCCGTGCAGGATCATGCCCTTGCTGGTCTTACCGACAATCTTGAGGTTCCAGGCATCCAGCTCCTCGCGGAGCTTTTTGAGATCGCTGACCAGGGTAGTGCGTCCGACATTCATCTCGTAGGCAAGCTCATCCGTCAGCAGAGGCTCGTCAGCCCGCATCAGCTCCCCGAAGACATAGTTCTGCCGTCCCCGCGGCGTGTCAAAGAGACCGTCTGTGTTGCAGATTTTTTCAAATGTCTTTTTATATGCGGCGGGATCAAAAATCCGAAGGCTGTAATGCCCCTGGACGCCCTCGATCGAGGCACTCCCCGCGAGATCTTCATTCAGCTGCCGGATGTCATTGCGGATCGTTCTCTCGCTGACCCCCAGCTGTTCTGCCATAACGGCCACTGTCAGACCGGATTTCGTACCGAGCATGCGCAGAATACCTGCAGTTCTGTTGTCAGTAAACAGTTTTTTCACATTCCCCTCCTTTTTCCTGTCTGTTTCAATGCCGTCTGTATTAATGTCCCGAATATTCTGTCCCGCAGCTTAAAAACCATATGATATACTTTCCCACGTAGTTAATATTATAAAGACGTTTAAATATTAGTTAATACGGAAAATTTCCGTGGCAGGGAAAAAATACAGAGCATTTTTCGATTAAGGCCTTGTGTGTATGAGACGGCCGGGTTACTGTTCAGACCGCCTCGAATTCGACGTGTTTTTGCGCGATTTTCAGCGCAAAAACCGGAGTTTGACTGCGAAAATCCCATCGCGTAAGCGATTTGGAATGGGATTTTCGCAAGTTGCTGTTCACGCTCTCGAGAGGGCGTGAACAGCAACTTGGCCGGATGTGCCGACAATCACAATTATACTAGTTTTTCTCAAGAAATACTTAAGAAAAACTCCTGCGCATAAAAAGCAAAGCAACACCCCGGCGAGTCAACGAGAGTATAGACAGGGGTAATATAGAAATCAAAAAAGCATAAGGCATAAAAAACAAAGCCATAAAAAACAAAGCCATAAAAAACAAAGGCATAAAGGCCCTGGTCATAAAGAACCGAAGGCATAATGAATCCCGGGCATAAAGAAACGGAGATATAAGGAACAGAAGACAGAAAGAACGGGAGACATAAAGAGTAAAAGACAAGAAATAAGCTTAGACATATAAAACAGAACAGAAAGGAAAGGAACAGAATGATACTTTTTTTGACCAGCAGTCCCACGGGCGCCTACCGCAGCGGCGCACCGGCACCCTTTAAAGGTTTTGACCCGGCAAACGGACTGGCACAGGAACTGAGGCGGAACTGGAAAGAGCAGTCCCGCTGTCTGCTGATCGCAGCATTTCCCGATGCGGCGGCCCAGAATGAGCAGATGAGGGATTTTTTTGAGGGAGTGCTGACAGATACAGGACTTTCCATCGAATGTCTTGACCTGTGCGATGGCCGCAACGGCAGGGAGTGTGTGGAGAAGCTGCAAAGCTATGACATGATTATTCTGAGCGGAGGCCATGTGCCCACAGAAAACGCCTTTTTCATGGAAATCGGACTTGCTGAGGAAATTCGGAAATTTGAAGGGATTGTCATGGGGATCAGTGCCGGCAGCATGAATTGCGCAGAGATAGTCTATGCCCAGCCGGAGATGCCCGGAGAAGCTGTCGACCCGGACTTTCGCCGTTTTATTCCCGGTCTGGGACTGACAAAATGCAATATACTCCCGCATTATCAGGCTGTGAAGGATGATTATGTGGATGGAATGCGGCTTTATGAGGATATTACTTTCAGGGACAGCATGGGACACACCTTTTATGCGATCCCTGACGGAACCTATCTGTTCAAGACAGACGAAACCGAGGAGATCCGGGGTCAATACTGGAGGATTTCCGACGGAAAAATGACAGAGATGTGAGAAGGCAGGCCGCATGACTGCAGGAGTACGGCAATCTACTCAAAGAGCGCAGGAGCACGGAAATCAATATATGACTGCAGGAGCACGGCAATTTACACCTTGACATCCTGCACAGACGCGCTATAATGCAAAGACCAGAAAATGAGAATCATTTTCAAATCAGAAGCCCGGCTCTTCCGGGAGGTCTGTGCCGGAGATTCAATAAATGCATTCTTGCATTGGATTTCATGGAACAGTACTTGCGGGTGAGGCCTGAAAAAGGGATGGAAACGGGTGAGGCCTGAAAAGGGGATTGGAGATGGCTGCAAAAAGCGGAATGCATTACAGAACCAAAAACAGAGATGCGCTGGCAGAGTATCTGCGCAGCAGAGAAGGCGAGCACGTGACGGTCAATGAGATTCATGATCATTTCCGCAGATGCGGGAGCACAATGGGCGTCGCGACTATCTACCGCCAGCTGGAACAGCTGGTGGCGGAGGGGCAGATGCGCAAATATGTGGTCGGCAGCGGAAGCGCGGCCTGCTTTGAATATATAGGGGCGCAGCAGGGACATGCCCGGTTCATTCACTGCAAATGTGAAAAGTGTGGGAAAATCCTTCACATAGAGAAGAGTGAAATTGAAGAGATGGCGCGCCTGCTGGAAGAGAGGAGCGGATTCCGAATGGACAATGTGCAGACCGTTTTGTACGGCGTGTGCGGAGACTGTGCGGAAGATTCAGCAGATGGCGATTCCGGAAAAGACGAAAAAGATTTTGGATCAGAAGAGAAAGAATAAACACCGTTCCGGAAAAAATAACAAAAGATGATCATGGATTTGGAGAAAAAAGAATGATCTCCGGTCTGTAGAAGAAAGAAGAGAATGATCGAATATAAAAAGAATTTTTGTTATAGGGCCTTCTGTGTCGTCCTCCTTTTGGTCCTGGCTCTGGTCCTTACGGGATGCAGCTCATCCGCGAAAACAGGTGCGGAAGGAGACAGACAGACTACTGCTTTGTCAGCAGAGACCCCCGCAGAAGAGAAAAAGGATGGTTCTGAGTCAGGGACTACCGCAGAAGAGAAAAAGGATGGTTCTAAGTCAGGGACTGCCGCAGAAGAGAAAATAAATGGCCGCGGAGCCGGAGTTTCCGCATCTGTGGCAGAAGAGAATTCCCATCTGCAGGTCGTGACTACGATTTTTCCCCAATATGATTTTGCCAGACACATAGCAGGGGACCGTGCGGACGTGACTATGCTGCTCAAACCGGGTGAAGAGGTGCATTCCTATGAGCCTACCCCGCAGGATATCAAGAAGATTCAAAACTGTGATCTTTTCATCTATGTGGGTGGCGAAAATGACGTGTGGGTGGAAAATATATTGGATTCCGTTAAAGGAGACCAGGAGGGACCTCAGACGGTACGCCTTCTGGCCCTTGTGGAGACCTATTCCGAAGAACACCTTGAGGGAATGATGGAGGAAAAAGGTCACGACCATGAGCATGAGTCGGAAGGGACAGCTGAAGAGGATCATGACCATGACCACAAGGCAGATGCTTCAGACCAGAACACTAAGGGCACCGATACGCATTCCACACATGCGCATTCACACGAAGAGGAACCAGATGAACATGTCTGGACATCTCCCCAAAACTGCGTGATCCTGATTGAAAAACTGACAGAGGAATTCTGTACCGCGGATCCGGTCAATGCGGAATATTACCGGAAGAATGGCGATGCCTACAGGAAAGAGTTTGAAGAGCTGGATGCCCGGTATCGGGACATGGCGGCCTCCGCCCCCCGGAAGACGATTCTGTTCGGCGACCGCTTTCCCTTCCGCTACCTGGCGGAGGAACTGGGACTGACCTGCTACGCGGCATTTCCCGGCTGCTCGTCCGAATCGGAGCCCAGCGCCGCGACAATTGCCTTCCTGATTGATAAAGCGGCGGAAGAAAAGCTTCCGGTCATCTTTCAGATTGAGTTTTCCAATGGCAATATTGCCAGAGCTATCAGCGAAGCTGCAGAATTGAAGATGAAGATAAATGCCGCGAAGCAGGCAGAGGAGTCTTCAGGCGGGGAAAACAATTCCGACCTTTCGGCGGCTGAAGCAGGAGGGATGAAGATTCAGGTCCTGCAGCTGCACTCCTGCCACAACATAACCGCGGACGAATTCAAATCAGGCCAGACCTGTCTCTCGCTCATGACAAAAAATCTGGAAGCCCTGCGAACCGCACTTGGAGCACCCGCAGAATAATAAGCGTCCCGGGACGAAATAAGAGAAGCACAAAGGAACGAAACAGAATGAGCTTACTGAAATGCGAAAACCTGTCTTTTGCCTATGACGGCGTCACGGTGGTCAGCAACCTGAACTTTTCCGTGGAGGAAGGTGATTATCTTTGTATCATCGGCGAAAACGGCGCCGGAAAGAGCACCCTGATCAAGGGACTCCTGCGTCTGAAAAGGCCTTCCGCCGGCAGGGTGGAGATGGGCGAAGGGCTGAAAGCGACAGAGATCGGCTATCTTCCCCAGCAGACTCAGATCCAGAAGGACTTTCCGGCCAGTGTCCGGGAGGTAGTGATGTCCGGATGTCTCAACAGGATGGGACTGAGGCCTTTTTATTCCCGTGTGGAAAAAGAACGGGCCCGCAAAAACATGGAGGCTCTGGAAATTGCGGACCTGCAGGATCAGTGCTACCGGGACCTTTCCGGCGGTCAGCAGCAGCGGGTCCTGCTTGCCCGTGCCATGTGCGCAGCCCACAAACTGATCCTCCTGGATGAGCCTGTATCAGGTCTTGACCCCGTCGCGACTAGAAGTCTGTACGCTCAGATCGCCCACATCAATGAGGCGACCGGCCTCACTGTCATAATGGTCTCCCACGATATCGATGCCTCTCTTCGATATGCCTCCCACATCCTGCATCTGGGGCAGGAGGGCCAGCTGTTTTTCGGCACCCAGAAAGAATACCTGCGAAGCGCTGTTTATCACGAGTTCCTCGGAGACAGCGCGGCTCCCATGTGGAAACATGATTTCCCCAACCGCATCGGCCGCGCCGCCCCCCGCGAAGAGGTTGAGCCCACTGAGACCGAGAAACAGGTCAGGATCCATTCCGGAAAGAAATCCTCCAGGCGTATCAGGCCGGGAAAGGCGGACGCCGTAAAAGAGGAAAAGGAGCGTAAAGACGCGAAGAAACCTGCCGGAAAAGATACTGCTGTTGCGGAACCGCGAGAGGCGAAGAAACCTGGCGGAAAAGATACTGCTGTTGCGGAACCGCGAGAGGCAGAGAAACCCGCAGCCGCAGAACAGAAAAAAGAGGACTGAAAAATGTTCCATTTGATAATAGAAATGTTTTCTTATCCGTTTATGGTGAGGGCTCTCCTGGTTGGAGCACTGATCGCCCTTTGCGCCGCGGTGCTTGGCGTCACGCTGGTTCTCAAGCGCTATTCCATGATCGGAGACGGATTGTCCCATGTGGGCTTCGGAGCACTGGCAATCGCGTCCGCCATGAATGCGGCGCCCCTTCTGGTGGCGATTCCGGTTGTGGTCGCTGCAGCCTTTTTCCTGCTGCGGCTGCGAGAGACCAGCCACGTCAAGGGAGACTCCGCGATCGCGCTGATTTCCACCGGAGCGCTTGCGGTCGGCGTCATGGTAGTCTCCATGACCACCGGCATGAACACAGATGTCTACAACTACCTGTTCGGAAGCATCCTGAGTATGTCAGGCAGTGACGTCTGGATCACCGTTCTTGTATCCGTGGTCGTCCTGGCGCTTTTTGTCTTTTTCTATCATCGCATTTTCGCGGTGACCTTTGATGAAAACTTCACCCGGGCAACCGGAATTCCCGCTGCCACCTACAACTCCCTGATCGCGCTTCTGACCGCTCTCGTCATCGTGATCGGCATGCGCATGATGGGGTCCCTTCTGATTTCCAGTCTGGTCGTATTTCCGGCCATGACCTCAATGCGCCTGTGCCGGACTTTCAGGGCTGTCATGATCAGTGCCGCCGTGGTATCGGTCGTGTGCCTGGTCCTTGGACTTGTGATTTCCTACCTGTACGCGACTCCGACCGGAGCCAGCATAGTCATCTGCAACATGGCAGTCTTTTTTATCTATGCAGCGATCGCGAAAATCAAGGGGCTGGACTAAAGCAAAGCCAGGCATCCTGTTTTCGTATCCTTTTTCGTATCCTTTTACATATCCTGTTTTGCATTCAGTTTTTACGGCAGCTTTCCCTGCCATCATTGTACCCGCCAAATGCGGCACTTGCTCTAAAACGCACTTGAGACCTTACTCCTGTTCACGGAGTCTGAGGGAATAAAAAGATGAGCTGAAACTTCCTGAGACGCGCCTGCAAGTGAATGACCAAGTGAAGATGTAATGACCAAGTGAAGATGTAAGGGAATGTAATCACCGTTCATAAGACAATGACCGGACTTTATGGTATTATTCCCATTGGGAAAAACTGGTTTATTTATGATTTCAATCAGGAGAGGACCTTTGCTGCAGCCACTGCTTACTGCGGAAGGACCGGTATGAGATGGACGAAACATATCCGGTCATAGATAAAGCAAAGGGAACGGGAATACATATCCAGTCATAGATAATACAGAGGGAACGGGAATACATGTCAGGCAGCGGGGAAGGAACATCAAGGGAAGGCATATCAAACATAGAAAGGAATCGGATTTATGAGCAGACAAAGAGGAGAGGGAAGCGAAAGCCTCCTGTCAATCCTGGCCGGCGTCATCATTCTGCTCGCAGGAGCGGCGGCGGTTTTCTACGCGGCCTATAAGGTGAGTTATGTGTCAGTCGACTACGGGATTCATGTTGGAATCGTGGAAGAACTGGACTGGAGAAATCCGGTACAGCTGTTAAAGGAGCATCCCGAGCCGGCCTGGCATCTGCTGGTGCGTGCGGCCATGAGCCTGTTCGGCCTTGAGGCAAAGCGCGCAGCCGGGCTTGTGTCCGGAGGCCTGTGTGCCCTGGCCTACCTGATGGCTGCGCATTTCCTTTACCGGGCAGTCGGAAAAGGCGCGATCACAGCACGGGACACGGCTGTAAATCTCTCCGTCAAGGCGTCCGCGGTCTCTTCTCCGGGATCGGGGAGCGGACTCTCTCTGGCAGGAACAGCATTTTTTACACTGATCCTGAGCCTTTCGGCAGCCATCTTTGTGCCCTGGTTCAATGAAAAACCCTATCTGGGACAGGGCTCGCCCAACCCCTGGCACAACCCGACTACGATTATGGTGCGCCCGATCGCCCTGCTGATCTTCGTACTTGTGATGGGAGAGTGCCTTCGCGTCCAGCGCGGAGGCTTCCGCAAGGGACAGGGACTGAAGATCTGGAAGGGAATCCTGATCGCAATCCTGTTGGTGCTCTCGAATCTGTCCAAGCCCAGCTTTGTGCAGGTTTTTTATCCTGCTATCTTTCTGCTTATGTTCCTGTGGCTCTTTGTATACCGCTTCAGGAATTTCCCTCTGGGAATGCAGCTCCTGGTCTGCTGCCTTCCTTCTGTAGGCCTGATGGGCATGCAGTTTTTGTCCGCGTTTTACGGAACCACCAACAGCGACTCTGCAGGCGTAGTGATTGCCCCTTTCAAGGTAGCCGGCCTTTACACGCCCAATATTGCGATTTCAACCCTGCTGGTACTGGCATTTCCTCTGCTGCTGGCCCTGTGCAGCATCGCGCGCCGCGTTTTTGACTGGACAGACGCCTTTGCCTGGCTCATGCTGCTGGCTGGTATGGCGGAGAAATTCCTCCTGGCGGAGGGAGGTTCCCGCTTCTATCACGGAAACTTCAGCTGGGGCTATATCATCGGGCTCTACCTGCTCTGGTTTGTCAGCGTGCGCGACTATGCCGCCTGGTACTGCGTCAAAAGAGACGGAGGAGCAACCGGCATCGGATCTTCCGGAGCCGCAAAGTTTTTCGGCTTCCTGTTCTTTATCCTGTGCGGAATCCTGCTCCTGTTGCACCTGATTTCCGGCATTTACTACCTGTATTACCTCATTGTGCTGGGCAACGGAGTCTGATACAAAGATACGGCCTGCACCGCCTTGTTACTTGACACAGAGACACAGTTCCTGATAAAATCTGTATTTACCTGTTGAAGTTATAGGCAAATAAATAAGAACATAATAATCAGACTCATATACTGCAAAGCGAACGATTATGATCATTTAAGGAGGAATATAGATCATGGAAAACAAAACAGCTGAGAAGGCAATCATTACAGGCGATATGCTCATTTCCAACATCATTGCACAGTATCCCGATGCCGTTTACCTTCTGATGAACTGCGGCATGGGCTGCGTGAGCTGCCCCGCTTCCCAGATGGAATCCCTCACAGAGGCCTGCATGGTCCATGGGCTGGACGGCGTGGAAGTCGCGAGATATCTCAATGTCGAGCTTGGCCTGATTGATGCCTGATTGGGAAGCCGCCAAAAGGCAATCCAAAACAGCGTGGAAAGATTTACGGACTTGTAAATTTTTTCACGCTGTTTTTTTGCGGGAGACATTGGGAGGAAGGGGCGTTTCGGGGACAAAGCGGAGACACGGAGACAAGCGGAGACAGGGGACGGTTCTTTGTCTCCTCCCGGAAGAGACAGGAGACAGAGAACCGTCCCCTGTCTCCGTCCCCTGTCTCCTCTGTCTCCCTTCTCCGCCTGTCGCTTTCAAAAAAGAGTTAGTTATGACTAAAAAAATTCGCCGATTATATTGCTATTGCCTTTGATAATTGCTAAAATGAGTTTGTTCAAATCAATATTTCCGTTGTGTCTTCAGACAAAAGAAAGGAAAGAAATGGATTATTTACAGATTGAAAAAGTTATCGGACGTGAAATTATCGACTCCCGCGGCAACCCTACCGTAGAGGCAGAACTTTATCTGGCGGACGGCACGATCGGCAGAGGCGCTGCTCCCAGCGGTGCATCCACCGGTGAGTTCGAGGCTCTGGAGCTTCGCGATGGTGACAAGTCCAGATTCGGCGGCAAGGGCGTTTCCAAGGCTGTTGCCAACATTAATGAGAAAATCGCTCCCGCTCTGGTGGGCATCGATGCTTCTGATATCTACGCAGTCGACAAGGCTATGATCGACCTCGACGGCACAAAGGACAAATCCAACCTGGGCGCGAACGCGATCCTGGCAGTATCCATCGCTGCTTCCAAGGCTGCAGCTGCAGCTCTGGATATTCCGCTTTATCGTTTCTTCGGCGGCCTTCAGGCCAACAAGCTTCCCGTTCCCATGATGAACATCCTCAACGGCGGCGCGCATGCTGACAGCTCCGTCGACACTCAGGAGTTCATGATCATGCCCGTCGGCGCATGCTGCTTCAAGGAAGGCCTTCGCCAGTGCACAGAGGTTTTCCATGCGCTTCAGAAGATTCTCAAAGCCGCAGGCGATGTCACTGCAGTAGGTGACGAGGGCGGTTTCGCTCCCAACAAGCCCGAAGGCGACGAAGGCGCGATCGACCTGATCATCGAGGCGATCAAGGCTGCCGGCTATGAACCTGGCAAGGACTTTGTCCTGGCTATGGACGCTGCCGCATCCGAGTGGAAGAGCCCCAAGGGCAAAGGCTTCTATCATCAGCCCAAGTCCGGCAAGGACTTCACCAGCGCGGAGCTGATCGCTCACTGGGCAGGCCTGATCGAGAAGTATCCCATCTACTCCATCGAAGATGGTCTGGATGAGGAAGACTGGGAAGGCTGGGTCGAGATGACCAAACAGCTTGGCGGCAAGGTTCAGCTGGTGGGCGACGACCTGTTCGTCACCAACACTGAGAGACTGAAAAAGGGTATCGAGCTCGGCGCAGGCAACTCCATCCTCATCAAGCTCAACCAGATCGGTTCTGTTTCAGAGACACTTGAGGCCATCAAGATGGCTCACAAGGCAGGCATGACCGCTGTCACCTCCCACCGTTCCGGTGAAACTGAAGACACCACCATCGCTGACCTGGCGGTTGCTCTGAACACCTGCCAGATTAAGACCGGCGCTCCTTCCAGATCCGAGCGCGTCGCCAAGTACAACCAGCTGCTCCGCATCGAAGAGAAGCTGGGCGACAGCGCTGTATATCCGGGTTTCGCAGCATTCAATCACTGCAACTGATGCGGAAGAATCATACAGCCGGCCGGACAGCCGTTCCGGCCTGACGAAAGAATCATACAGCCGGCTGGACAGCCATTTCGGCTTGATGGAAGATAGAGACCGGACGCCTTCAAATGCAGGTGTCCGGCCTTTTTTTATCGCAGGGATGCCGCAAGGTATCTTTCGCCTCATGGAGAACGGCAGCCCACGGGAGGGTAGAGGGCGGCATGGCCGCCTCTACCCTGTCACGGCCCGTGTAATGAATTTTTGCCTTGCGGAGGAAAGGGGGATTTGAAAAGTAGCTGCTTTTTGTTACAGATCGTCTCGAAACTCGAGATTTTGCGTGGGTTCCAACGCCAAAACCCGAGTGGAACGATGAAAGTCCCATCGCGAGGCGATAACAATGCGCCGCTTTGTGGAATGAGATTTTCGCAAGTAAAGCAACTCCCTATCGAGGATGTGATATTAACTACTTTTCCACAAAAATAGATGAAAAAACGCTTTTATATTGTGCTATTTCCACAATGTCTGTTATAATGTATTTTACGGGAGGCTCTGTCAGAAACCTCCCGCAGAAGGACGCCGAAAGGTGTCCGGGAATCGGCTGCTCTGGTGAACGGAAGGTCCGAAGAGGGCAGAATACTTTATGAAGGAAGGAGCGCGGAAGATTCCTGATCTCTGATGTACGTTGACCGCGGGCGGCTGCCCGTCGGGAAATCTGCAGTATGGCGGCATTCCCAGGAGGTTTGCCGGCCTCATGATTCGGGTGATGATTCAAGGAGGATCAGATACTATGGCAGTGAATAAGAGAAAAGTGGCAATTGTGGGATGCGGGCGTTCCGGATCGGCAGTAAGCTTTGCGCTGATGCAGAGCGGACTGTTTTCTGAGATGGTGTTGGTTGACACTCTGACACAGAAAGCAGAGCGTACAGCCCTGGATTTGGCGTACGGTATCTCATTTGTGAAACCTATGAATATCTACGGAGGCGGGTATGATGATCTCGCCGATGCCGGCATTATCGTGATTGCCGCTGGCGAGCCCTGGATCAAAGGCGACACACGTATGGATTTCATCCGCAAGAACGTGAATGTCCTCGAATCCATCGTCCCGGAAATCGCAAAGAGAAATACAGAGGCCATCTTCCTGATCGTCTCGAACCCTGTCGATATCCTGACTTATGCTGCACTGAAATACATCGAGATTCCGGAAGCCCGGATCATGGGTATTGGAACGGTCGCCGACACGGCACGTGTCAAATCTCTGATCGGAAAGAAACTCAATGTAGATGCCCGCAATGTTCACGCCTTTGTCGTGGGTGAGCACGGCCGTTCCGAGGTTCCGATCTGGTCCAGCGCCCGCATTTCCGGTGTTCCTCTCTATGACTTCTTTGAGATGCGCGGCTATCCGGATCCCGACGAGTTCCTGGAAGAGGTTATGAAAGGTGTGCGCTTTGACGCAGGAAACCTCAGCTACAGGAAAGAGGACACTTTCTTCGGCGTAGCAATGGCTGCACGCAGGGTCTGTGAGGCAATCGTGCGCGACGAAAAGGCTGTTCTTTCTGTTACCTCTCTGATGTACGGTGCCTTTGATATCGACGGAATCGCCCTTTCCATGCCTGCAGTGATCGGCGCTGAAGGTGTCGAGTGCCTTGTGCCTGTAGATATGAATGAGAAGGAAGCCGATGAGGTCCGCAAGGCTGCCGCGACAGTCATGTCGATTACGGATCTGGTCCTGGATCAGGCCAGGTGATGAATCTTGAATCCGGGGATCTGCGGAATCCTTGGAATCCGTGAGAGCTTAAGGATCTGTGAGATTTTCGGGATCTGTGACTCTGTGAAATCTTTGAAGTGAGGCAGCAGTTCCTGCGGGACTGAGATAATCGTTTATGATGTTAAGTCAAAAAATGTTTGCGATAACTCATCTTGTCAAAACTCTTTTGATGATAATTGATGATAAGATTTGACAGAAACGATTTTGTAGAATACAATTCATTTTCATAGTGAGATTCAAAAGGCCGGGCGATACCAAGCCCGGCCTTTCATATGATATGACATGACAGGGACAGGAAGATGAGTAAAATGAGTAAAAACAGGACAGCACAGAAAAATCAGAAGAGTATAAACAGCATAAAGGACAGAACCAAAGGGATCATCTTTATCCTGCTTGCGGCCTTTTTCTTTTCCGCTATGTCGGTCTTTGTGCGGCTGTCCGGAGACGTCCCTACGATGCAGAAGGCTTTTTTCAGGAATATTGTCGCTGCGGTTGTGGCGGTGATCATCCTGCTGCGATCCGGCGGCCCGGTCACTGTCCGCAAAAAAAGTCTGCCGGCACTGTTTCTGCGAAGTGCTTTTGGAACAGTGGGGATTCTGGCCAATTTCTGGGCGGTGGACCACCTGGATATTGCCGATGCAAATATGCTCAATAAGCTCTCGCCTTTTTTCGCGATTCTGATGTCGATCTTTATCCTGGGGGAGAAGCCCAACCGGATTGAATGGATAAGTGTTGTTTTTGCCTTTATCGGAGCGGCTTTTGTGGCAAAACCCTCCTCGGGGATCGTATCATTGCCAGCGCTGGTCGGAATTGTAGGTGGATTCGCTGCGGGTACTGCATACACGTATGTGCGCAAGGCGGGACTGCAGGGGGTCAGGGGACCCATCGTCGTGGCTTTTTTTTCAACCTTTTCCACACTTGTGCTGCTGCCCAACCTGTTGATCAATTACACGCCCATGAGCGCGAGGCAGTTTATTTTCCTGATTCTGGCGGGCTGCGCCGCCGCAGGAGGACAGCTCTCAGTCACAGCAGCCTATCAGCATGCTCCCGCGCGGGATATCTCCGTGTTTGACTACTCCCAGATCATCTATGCGGCGATTTTCGGAATCCTCCTGTTCGGAGAGATTCCGGATGTCTGGAGCCTGATCGGCTACGTGATTATTATCGGGACAGCCTTTTTCAAGTGGTACCTTGTGACCCGCAAAGGATAAGAATTTATGAGACAACAAAAAGACCGCGGCCGCGCGATGATGGATTCACATTCATCGCGGCTGCGGTTTTTTGATGTATTACTTTCTCCTGATTCGCGAGGTCTCTGTCTGCCAATCAGGACATTTTGTGCTTTTTCCGGTAGTCCCTGGGGGTCAGCCCGTAGATCTCTTTGAATATTTTGCCGAAATAACTGTCCGACAAAAAACCGCACTGTTCCGCAATCGAAGAGATGCTGTCGCCGGTGCGCTCCAGTTTCATTGCGGCCATCTGGGCCCGGTATTCGATCAGAAAGCGAATAGGAGGCCGGTCAATAGAGCGGTGAAAACAACGCGTGCACTCACGGGGGCTGATTCCGGCGGCCTCCGCAATCTCATCGAGCCCGATGGGCTCGCTGTACTGCGAATAAATAAATTGAAGCATCTGCTTCATGCGCTCCAGGTCACGCTCATTTCCCTTCTTTTCAGTGGCGCGGACCGACTCCGTCTCTTCCTGCATGAGCAGGAAAAAGCGGCTGAGGATTTCCCGGACAGCGAACTCGTAGCCGGCAGGCTCTTCGTGCATTTGGTCAATGGCTTTCAGGATGGAGCCGATCATATGGATCCGCCGCGCGGAATCGGATTTCAGATGGAGGGCAGGGAGACTTTTGCTGCGCAGAATCGGAGCAAAGTACTTGCGGTCTATGTAGCTTCCGAATTCACCTGCCAGAAAACGGGCGTCAAAGATGAAGGAATAATAGTTGACCTGATCTGGAAAATCATAGGCGTGCATAGTGTTCCTGTTTATAAAGATCACATCGCCGGGGTGCGCCTCCACCTCCTGGTCGGTGGTATACATTTTCAAAATCCCGCTGTCCACATAGTTCAGTTCAATCCAGTCGTGCCAGTGCCAGGGAATGTGATTGCCTGTAAAGAGCCGACTCTCGTCATAGTAGCACACGAAAGGAAGCCCGCCGGAATCCTCCGACAGGAGCTCCTCACTGTTGTCCTTCAAAGTCAGATTTTTTTTCTTATAACAGATCATGTCAAATCCCTCCTCTGAGGAATATGGGTACAATTCTTTATATCCACAATTCTTTATATCAGGCAGATTTAGCAGGTGGTTTATCCCTTATTATGGCAAAATATGCCGGTTTTTAAGGCTTTATAGTTATATTTTAGCACATATTCAAACACAAGAAACATGCCAAAGGATAAATTTTGCTGAAAAACAAAGAGCTTTTTGGGAAATTTTTCGGGGAACGGGAGATATTAAATATGACCGGATTGAGATAGTTTTAGTCAGAAAAGGCTCTGAAAAAGACGAGCCCGCCCTCCTATAATGCAGACATAAGGAACAACAAAGACAACAAAAGGAACAGTAAAGGCAATAGAAACGGAACAGCAAAGATAACAGTGAGTTGTGAAGTCAGCCCTACAGACAAAAACGAATACATCAAATCAAAAAATCCAGGGAGGGAGAACACCATGAGAAAGATGAACAGAATGAGCAGAATGATGACCGGACTGATCAGCGCGGCTGCAATGCTGACCCTGATCACAGGCTGCGGAGGCACTGCAAAGGGATATGCGGCAGATGCGGACGCAATAAAGGGCGCGGAGAAGGCAGACAGCGCCTACGACATGGCCTATGTGGTTGCTGTGGAGGATGAGTGGCTCGGACTCCTGAAAGACGAGGTGGTGGACGCTGCGAAGGAGAAGGGCGTAAATATGGAATTGTTTTACGCAGGGAACGACACCATGAAGCTGATTTCCTGTGTAGAGGCAGCAAGGAGCAAGGGAAAGGACGCAGTCCTGATCAACCTCAATGCCGCGGAACAGGCAAAAGCCTGCATCGAGGCGGCGGGAGATGACATGAAGGTCGTTTTCCTCAACCGTGAACCTGATGACCTGAGCCTGCTCAATGACAATGTGGTGGCAGTCGGGTCTGATGAGCACACCTCCGGAAAATTCCAGGGAGAATTCCTTGCGGATTATTTCAAGGAAAAGGGTAAAACAGATGTCTCATATGTGCTTGTGCAGGGTACGGATGGTCTTGTCCATACAAAGCTGCGTTCCGAGGGAGTGATCCAGGCTATGAAAGACGCCGGCCTCAATGTTAAAGAGAAGGCAGTTGTCAAGGCTGAATATGACAGGAACACAGCAAAAGAGGAACTGGACATGGTTCTCCCCGGACTGGAATTTGACTGCATCATCGCAAACAATGACGCGATGGCAATCGGCGCGGTCATGGCAATGGAAGACGCCGGTATCGATCCCGCTTCCGTACCTGTAGTCGGAATCGACGCGACAGAGGATGCCAGAGAGCAGATCCGCAAGGGCAAGATGGCGATGACCGTTTTCCAGAGCGCAAAGGGACAGGCAGAAGGATCTGTTGCCGCAGCGATCAATATGATCGAGGGAAATGACCTGGCAAAGGACACCAATTGTGAAGTGTCCAAAGAAAACCCCCATGTACTGTATGTTCCCTTCGTTCCGGTGACAGCTGAGAACGTGGACGATATCTGAGTAAAACTTAAGACAGGGCAGAAAACACAGCAACAGGGCAGAAAACACATTGATACAACGATAGTCTTAAAATATATTACATCCTCTTAAACAGGAGAGCCTGCAGACAGACTGACATCTGCCTGCAGGCTCTTTTGTTTTTCCAAGGTAAAATGCCCGTGAAATATTATTAATATTCCGCATTGAAGAGAACACGGATCTTCTATATTCACGGTCAGGCGGGAACACTGAGAATCCGGATGAATTATTCCTCTTCCTCGTAAGGGGAGAACTCATCTTTTCCTACGCTGCAGAGGGGACACTCGAAATCATCGGGAAGATCTTCGAACTTGGTTCCGGGCTCGATGCCGGCCTCGAGATCGCCGTTGTCCTCGTCATAGATGTATCCGCAAACGCCACAAACAAATTTTGCCATACTTATTCCTCCATTGAGAATTTTGATAAAATATTGGTTTTTTTATAATGCAATGATAGAATGGTATTTCTATTAGTACATTAACAAAAGAGTAATGCTGTGTCAAAGAGTATTTCACTGTTCCCCGACAAGGTGCTGCGCTGCCCCCCCCTGACGAGGTGCTGCGCTGCATCCGGACGAGGTGTTTTACGGATTCCGGACCAGGCATTTCACGGATTCCGGACCAGGTATCTCGCTGTTCCGGGGTGAGGTGTTTTACGGATTCCGGACCAGGTATCTCATTATTCCCGGGCAAAGAGTGAGAGGAGTTAATATGCAGTCAGACAATTTCACGCAGGGCAGTATTGTGCACGGAATGCTGCGCTTTTCGGTCCCCTATCTGATCACCTGTTTTCTGCAGACATTTTATGGTATGGCGGACCTGTTCATTGTGGGGCAGTTCAACGAGGCGTCCTCGATCACGGCGGTGTCTGTCGGGAGCCAGCTGATGCACATGCTGACGGTGGTGATCGCGGGCTTTGCCATGGGTTCCACGGTCCTGATCGGCCGCAGCGTCGGAGCAGGGAACAGGAAAGGAATATCGGCAGCGGTCAGTACGACATTCGCTGTCTTCGCGGCCCTGGCAGCGGTGCTGACCCTGCTGCTTTTGGCCTGCACCGATCCAATCATCGGTGTGCTGCAGGTTCCCGCCGAGGCGGTGCCGGAGGCAGCGGCCTACATGCGGATCTGTTTCGCGGGAGTCATTTTTATCACCGCCTATAACGTTGTCTCCGCCGTTTTCCGGGGGCTGGGCGATACACGCCGGCCCATGTATTATGTCGCCGCTGCGGGTGTTATCAACGTCGGCCTGGACTGGCTGCTGGTCGGGCCTCTGGGAATGGGCGCGGGCGGCGCGGCGATCGCCACTGTGGCGAGCCAGGGGATCTCAGTCCTTCTGGGTATGATCGCCCTGAAAAAATATCACGGCGACGCCTTTCCCGAATCGCTTCGTCCGGACGGGGAGGATGCCGGATATATCCTGGGGATCGGCCTTCCGATCGCCCTGCAGGAGGGTCTCATCCAGGTCTCTTTCCTGGTGATCACCATGATCGCCAACAGCCGGGGCGTGGAAGTCGCGGCAGCAGTCGGAATTGTGGAAAAAGTCATCAGTTTCCTCTTCCTTGTACCCAGCGCCATGCTTTCCACCGTATCTGCTCTCTGTGCCCAGAATGCGGGAGCCGGCCGGCATGACAGAAGCAGGCAGGTGCTGCGCATAGGCTGTATGATCTGCGCGGGATTCGGAGCAGTCATTTTCGCTCTCTGCCAGCCGCTGGCTCCTTGGATCGTCTCCCTCTTTGTGAAAAACGGAAACAATGTCGAAACAGTGGTGCGCCTGGGAGGACAGTATCTGCGCACTTATTCCGTCGACTGCATGATCGCAGGCATCCACTTCTGCTTCAGCGGTTTTTTCAGTGCCTACGGAAAGTCTGTCTATTCGTTCCTGCACAATATTATTTCCATCATCACCTTCAGGATTCCCGGTGCCTGGATCGCGGCTGTGTATTTTCCCGCGACCCTCTACCCTATGGGACTCGCGGCGCCCATGGGGTCGCTTCTGTCCGTCCTGATCTGCCTCTTCCTCTACAGGAGAATGAAACTGAAGGGCTGAGAGCAAATAAATCGGCTGAAAGGAAATAAATCGGTTGAATGGAAATAAGTTGGTTGGATAGAAATAAACCGGCTGGAGGAAAGCAGGAAGCTGAAAAACGGATAAAGAATGCAGGATCCATGTAGTCAGGAACCGGGGGCATTCCCGAATCCTTACACCACGCATTAAACGGGAGAAAAGATGATCAGAAATATTGTATTTGATATAGGGGGAGTCCTGGCAGATTTCAGAATCAAAGAGTTTCTTATGGAAAAAGGATTTGACGGACCAATGATTAAGAGAATTCTCAAGGCGTCTGTCATGAGCCCGTACTGGGGCAGGTTTGAGCGCGGTGAAATCACCGAAGAGGAAGCCCTGCAGGGCTTCGCATCTTCCGATCCGGAAATTGCAGGGCACCTCAGAAAAGCTTTTTCCAGTATTGAGGGTATGCTCACCATCCGGGACTATGCGATCCCTCTGGTAAAAGCCCTGAAAGAGTCAGGCCTGGGAGTGTACTACCTGTCCAATTATTCAAAGAAAGCCTACGACGAATGCGCCGGGTCCCTGGAATTCATGCCATATATGGATGGAGGCCTGGTTTCGTTCCTTGCCGGGAAAACCAAGCCTGATCCGGAGATGTACAGGATGTTTCTGGAAAGGTACCTCCTTCAGGCAGATGAAAGTGTCTTTGTTGATGACACAGAAGAGAATGTAAAAGCGGCAAAAGCGATTGGATTCACGGGAATTGAGTTTCATGGCCCTGAAGAATTGATGCTGGCTCTTAAGGGACTCGGCATCCATATTCCGGAGTCAGAGGATTCTTCCGTATAATAACCGGAATAATAGCCGCACTGATTCATATTGTTTTTACAAACAACATTAAAACAGCGTTTCTGCACTTTAGGAGAAACGCTGTTTTTGAATGAATATGAAATAATTGAATGAGAGTTTTCTTCGATAATTTTCTACGAAATTTTTGAACAAAATTTTCCGACAAATTGGGAAAAGTATCGGACTGCAGACGATCACTGCTGAATGTCATCGTCGATTGTCTCTGCAGACGGTCCCTGCTGAATATCGTCGTCGATTGCTTTTGTTGGCGGATCCTGCCGATTGTTCTGGCTGATTGTCTCTGCCAATTTGTCTCTGCAGGCTTTGTCGTCGGGTTCAGATCCTGGCAACACCGCTGGCCACGGCAGCCTCGGCGGTCGCCTTTGCGACAGCGTCTCTGACCCTGGGGTCGAAGGCCTTGGGCAGGATGTGTTCGGCAGAGAGTTCCTCCTCGGAGACCAGGGAAGCGATGGCTTTCGCCGCCGCTATTTTCATTTCATCGTTGATGTCGGAAGCCCGCACATCGAGGGCGCCGCGGAAGATTCCGGGGAAGCAGAGCACGTTGTTGACCTGGTTGGGATAATCGGAGCGGCCGGTGGACACGACAGCAGCGCCTGCCGCCTTGGCTTCATCCGGGAAAATCTCGGGGACGGGATTGGCGCAGGCAAAAATAATGGGATCCTTTGCCATTGTGCGGACCATGTCCTGTGTGAGGGTGCCGGGAGCGGAAACACCGATGAAGACGTCCGCGCCCTTGATCACATCAGCGAGTGTGCCTGACAGACATTCGGCATTGGTGACCTCCGCCATTTCCTCCTTGATCGGATTGAGGCCGTCACGGCCGCGGTAGATCGCGCCCCTGCGGTCCGTCATGATGACGTTTTTCAGGCCCATGGCCATCAGCAGCTTAATGATCGCGATACCGGCAGCTCCTGCGCCGGAGGTGACGATTTTGACATCCTCGATCTTTTTGCCGACAACCTTGAGGGCGTTCATCAGACCGGCCAGTGTGATCACGGCGGTTCCGTGCTGATCGTCGTGGAAGATGGGAATATCGGTGCATGCCTTCAGCTTCTTTTCGATTTCAAAGCAGCGGGGGGCTGAGATATCTTCGAGATTGACGCCGCCGAAGGACCCGGCCAGCAGGGCAACGGTCTTCACAATCTCATCGACATCCTTTGTGCGGACACAGAGCGGGATGGCATCGACGCCGCCGAAAGCCTTGAAGAGGGCGCATTTTCCCTCCATAACGGGCATGCCGGCTTCCGGGCCGATGTCGCCCAGGCCCAGGACGGCGGTGCCGTCGGTGACGACCGCCACGGTGTTCCACCTGCGGGTCAGGTCATAGCTTTTATTGACATCTTTCTGTATCTCGAGGCAGGGGGCTGCCACGCCGGGTGTGTAGGCGATGCTGAGCGCTTCATCGCTGTCTACCTCGGCGCGAAGGCTGATCTCTATCTTTCCTTTCCATTCCGCATGCTTTTCAAGTGACACTTTTCCGTAGTCCATTTATTCTCCCTCATTTTATCTGTATGTGCTGCGTCCCGTGCCCTCAGGCACGGTTTTTTCTATTTTATGATCTTTCAAGGCCGGCCTTATACGGCGGGGTTCAGCGCTTTTTTTCAGTGCCGCCAAATTTTTTGTAGACGAACTCGAGGGACTCGGCACCGTCGACTGATGCGCAGTACTCATCGTTCGCGGCCTGGCAGATAAGCTCCATCTCTTCCGTGAGGTCCAGGAAGCGGGCAAGTCCGAAGGAGAAGCCCCAGGTGTCAAAACAGCGAAGCCTTTCCCGTTCCTCGGGCTTTGCAATACCGAGACCCAGTAATTTTCTTCCGTAGGTGTAGTCCTGGCAGGTGGAAAAATATCGCTTTATGGCGTTGCGCAGTTCCAGGTAGAGGATCTCCTCGCAGTCTTTGTCCCTGGATGGCCTGTCGTCCACTCGGAGAGTGCTCAGACATGTCAGCACATCTTTACTGTTCTTTTTCGGAAAGGGACTTCCGTTTTTATAAATGGTCAGCATGACGAGGAGCTCTCTCAGGAAAACGTCCAGTTCTCCGGGAGGATTGGGAAGGGATGAATCATTCCCGCTGCCTGCCCTGCTTCCAGGGGATTTTGACTTTCCGAAAATGCCGAAAATGCTTTTTGCATTGGAATTGGAATGCCGCGCATTAAAAAGATCAATCCTGTAGACATCGGCAGGGGACATCCCGCTTCCGACAGCTTCAGCATATTCTTTGAGATATGCATACCGCTTAGGCGGATCGATTTCATCATAATAACTGATAAGCAGAGGGTGGAGTTCTGTCATGGTTCTTATCCTCCATAGGCTATGTTTTTTTCGCGCAATCCCTGTGACTTTATCATGTCGAGCGATATTTGCGTAAAAAAGAAAACCGGCTTTATCGCGCGAACATCCGTGACACCAGAAGCGGAATACGCATGTAAAAAGTTAAAACGCATCATAGCGGTGCTGCGTTTCACGGGCAGGATTCCGCTATAGCGTGTATGTGGGCATTTCACTGAAAAATGTCAAGACTCATTATAAAAGAACATGGACGGGAATGAAAGAAAAAATTAATCTGTGGTTTTTTGCTCAGTACTGTCTTGTTACAGTACAGACCCCCTCGAATTCGAGGCGTTTTTGCGCGATTTTCAG
>JBGUNJ010000198.1:0-15585 GCA_045117315.1 Lachnospiraceae bacterium
ATAAATGATGCATTGGCCTTTTTTATCCGACTACTAATTGGCCCTTTTTACCCGACCCTGAATGGCCCTTCTCGCCCGACGCTAACATCGTTTATGTTTTCGTATAAAAAAAGTGTTAATAAAGAGGCAGCATGTACGGAAAAAATAATAAAACGTTTTTGACAATCATCAGCGCTGAAGGCAGTTATTGCCTCGGCGCTTTTTTTATCAGTAATCACATTCGTAACGAAGGAGGAAAACAATGGCAAAACTCAATGACATCCGTGCACTGGCGGAAAGCCATGCCGCGGAGATCGCCAGGTCCGTGCAGGCCTGGACCGGGTACCTGGATACGGCGGCAACGCTGTACCGGTATGACTTCCCGGAGACACTGCTGATCCACGCACAGCGTCCGGACGCAACGGCCTGTGCTGAAATGGAGATTTGGAACAACCGCATGGGACGGTGGGTCAACCGCGGCTCAAAGGGCATCGCCCTGATCGACGACAGCGGCCCCAGGAAAAGCCTGCGGTATGTGTTTGATATTTCCGACACACACATGGTACGCGGGGGAAAGACGCCTTATATCTGGCAGATGGAATCCTGGGTCCGGCCGGAAATGTCCGATTACCTGGCAGACACCTATGGACTTGAAACAGACCCGGAGGCTCCCCTTCCAACCGTGCTCATGTCCCTGGCAAGGGCACAGACAGAGGAAAATCTCAACGACGCTATGGATGGCCTCTCCTATGAGATCCAGGGAACGTGGCTGGAGGAACTTGGCCAAGATGCCGTTCGTGAAGGTTTCCGCAGGCTCATGGAAAACAGCACCTTCTACATGCTGGCACGACGCTGTGGTCTTGATCCGTGGGAGGAACTCACCCATGATGACTTTACCGGGATCACGAACTTCAATCGGCTCTCGGTCCTGTCCTTTCTGGGCAACGCAGCTCATGACATTGCAGAGCCTGTGCTCAGGGATATCGGCAGGGAGCTGATCCTGCGCTACCGCCTCCGTGCAGCGGAGCAGAAAATAGATGAATATATCAGAAAAGCCGGTTTTGAGGTTGAAAATGGAGAAGCCGGTGCATATAATGGATTTAGCACGTTAATTCGTGAAAGCGCCAATGAGGAGCAGACTTCACAGGCCGGGATAGAAGAAAACGAAGGAGGAACAACAAATGGAAGTGACTTACACGAGGAAGGGAGATTACCTGTTTCCGAACCTGGCGATCAGCGAGGAGCCCATACAGTACGGGAAGTACGGGATGCTGAGGAAGACTTTCCTGAAGGAGAACAGGAAAAACTGGTATCAGAGCATGATGCTGACCGGGAAGCTGGAGAGACACCTGCAGGAGATCGACGAGACAGCAAACGACCAGATGGAGAGGATCTCGTCACAGATGGCACAGGCGGAAGGCGTGGACGAGAGCCTGAAGGCGGCCGATCCGATGGCCTGGGTACAGCAGATGAACAATATCCGGATCCGCGCGGAAGAGATCGTTCTGAGGGAATTGGTGTACAGCTGATCTCCGAAGACGACACGGATGATATCGATGAAACAGACATTACAGCTGCTGCCGGAAGTCCGGCCAGATCAGAGACTGGATCAACTTCCGGACCAGAAAAAACAGAAATACAGGAAACACCCGAAGCAGAGGACACCAGGTCCCCTGCTTTTTCTATTCCACCGATCATCACCTTTCCGGACCTGCCGACGGCTGCACAGCAGAGAAGGCAGATCGAGGAACGCATGGATGCTGTTTTTGCCGGTGAATCCAACATTCCTCCGGAAGTCATTGATGAGTTTCTTCGCACCGGCGGTAATCGTACACGCAGCCAGCTCCGTATCATCTATCACTTCATGACAGACCCGTCTTCCGAGGATGCAGCAGAGTTTATCCGGCGCGAGTACGGAAAAGGCGGGAAGGGGCTTGTCATAGGAGGGAAGGATTATTGTGTCTGGTTTGATGAAGCAGGTATGAAGTTTGCTGCAGGCCACTCCGTGGATGATCCTCTGATGGATAAGGCTTATCTGTCATGGGACGATGTCTCCGGCAGGATCCGCCAGCTCCTTGCCCAAGGTGAATATGCCCCTCAGTCCGTCCTTGACGCTGCGAGGGGAAACGCCCTGCGTGAGCACGCCACCGCGCTTGTCTATATGGAACACGACCTTGCTGACGGGATCGCGGACATTGTTTTTGAAGATACATCCATCTTTGAAGGCGGCTTCCCCGATGCTGTAACGAAGGTATCGGAAAAGCTTGATGATCCAGCCTATCTGGCAGACCTTGTGGAACGGCTGGAGGGTCTTGCTGCCGCTTATGCGGAATCTCCTGACCTTATGCGCTTTCCTTATTACAACCCGGACCGCATGCTTTCACAGTTCCGCCAGTTCGCCAGTGAGGCAGTCCCCTTCGATGCAAGGGAAGGATTTTCCTGGGAGGAGCATGCCGTTTTCATCACACAGGAGGAAGCGGACGCCTTCCTTGCTGCCGGGGAACCTTATTCCGACGGACGCATCTCGACATATTCCTTCTTCCTCAGGCACGAGGATACCCAGGAAAGAGCGGAATATCTCAAAGATCAGTACGGTACCGGCGGAAGGAGCCATGCCCTTTCAGGTGCGGATGACTCCTATGCCGATTACAGCGCGAAAGGGATCGTCCTCACGAGGGGAGAAGCGGAAAACTCCGCTGTACTTCGAATGAGTTATATGCAGGCGGCACACAGGATAGATCATCTGATCAGGAATGACAGCTTCCTGACGGCGCAGGATCATGTCCGTATGCCGGCTTATGAGAGAGAACAGCTTGCCGCAGGCGTCATCCGCTTTTACAGCACCCTCACCCCTGTATCAGACTGGCCGTTTAAGGGGAGCATCTTTGACATGGAGACGCGTAAGGAGATCGCGTTAATGATCGAAGATCCGGAAAAGCTCCATGACCTTCTCGGAAAAATGGACGCCAGATTTGCCTCAGTACCGGAAACTGACCCCAGGTACCAGATGAGGCTGGATGCTCTGGCAGATCTGCATTCCTATGCGGAAGGGAGCTTTACCCTGTTTCCACAGCCGAGACAGGAAATGATCACCCCGCCCTCGACGCAGCTGTCCCTTGCGGACCTGTTTGAGATGAATGTTCCTGAGGAAGCGCGGCATTCAGGACCGGAAGCTGAGGTGGAAGACAATACAGTGACCGGGCTTGCTGACATAACTGTTGGAAACAACGAACCGGAAACAGCGGACGGGACTTTGGGAACCGGTTCAAATGGGATGACCCTGCCTGGAACTGAGGAACAGGATCCGGGACCTGTCATACCACAACAGGACATTTCGAATGGATTGTCATCCTGGGCAGAATCTGATATGCGGCAGGATACCTTGCAGGTCTTATCTGGTCCGTCTGCGGCAGAGTACAACGAGCTGAAGAACCGGTACCCCGATTCTCTTGTCGGATTTGAGCAGAATGGATTCTACGAGTTTTACGGGGAAGATGCCCGCCTTGTGGCAGAACTCATGGATATGGAACTTCTACGGAAGACGATCCCCGGCGGCCAAGTGGATGTCACCGGCTTTGAGGCATCCCGATGGCCATCAGAAGCCCGGCTCTTATGGAGTGCCGGAAACAGTATCTATCTTGCAGGAGAAAACGAGGACGGCACGCACCACGAAACAAAGTATTTCCGGGTGGAGGATTTTCTTCCCATCAACGCAGAGATCCGTATCAATGACCGCGATTACCGGATCGATTCGGTGGATTTTGTGAATGGTACGGTTTCCCTGCAGGACATGACAATGGCACGGGAAGCACGTTATCCACTGTTCCGGACCGAATCTGTTGATTATGTACGGTCATATTATGAAGAGCAGCATCCAGATCCTGCACCTGTGGTCGAAGTGGATGCCTCCGAAGTCACAGAGGGAAGTGCAGTGGAAGCATCTGCTTCTAATCCATCTGCACAGGAAAGATCCGCGCAGGATACTCCAGAAAATGTATCAGACGGAGAAACCAATACGCAGGTACCGGAAAATGCTGAGGAAACAGAAGCATCTTCTCTTCAGGAACAGCCGGAAGGAAATGTACCTGAACCTGGAAGACCTGCAGGAAAGGCAGCTGTCTCTGCCGAACGACGTGAGGAAGAGATCGAGCAGGCAGTCTTTGATGCACTGCAGGAATCCGGGACCGACTACGGAGACTATTCACCGGAGCAGATGGATGTAATCTATGATGCCGCAGAAAAAGGCTTTGATGTCACAGCACTCTGCGATCCTGCCTATCCCCCTCAGCAGATGCAGCTGATCATGGACATGCAGGCAAGGGCACAGTCCCATACAGCTGCTCATTTTCAGGGCGTTTTCGGACAGCTCACCGGCGGCGCACTCAGCATTGAGGAGATCAATGCCATCCGTGCCGCTAATCTTCTTCCTCTGGAAGAGGGCAGTCCGGAGCGTGAAAACAATGCAGAAAGAAGGAGTGAAACGAGTGCTGTTTCGGGAGATCCAGGCAGTACTGCACCGCCTGAAAATGAAATTGAAGCGTCTGCTCTCCCACCGCCTCAGCTCCATAACTTCCGCATCAGGGATGACGATCTTGGCGCTGGCGGCCTGAAGACCAAGTTCCGGGCCAACATGAACGCTATCCACATGCTGAAAACACTGGAAGCGGAAGGCCGTCTCGCCACGCCGGAAGAACAGGAGGTTCTCTCCCGGTACGTCGGGTGGGGAGGGATCCCTCAGGCTTTCGATGAAAACAACAGTGAATGGCACGGGGAATATGAGGAGCTGCGCGCGGCATTGGATCCGGGGGAATACCGGGAAGCCAGGGCGAGCACGCTCAATGCTTTTTATACATCACCTACCGTGATCAAAGCCATGTATGGAGCTTTGGAACAGATGGGCCTTTCCTCCGGAAACATGCTGGAACCGTCCTGCGGTGTCGGCAATTTCATGGGGCTCCTTCCGGAAAGCATGTCAGACATGCACATGTACGGTGTGGAGCTCGACTCTGTATCCGGCAGGATCGCCAGACAACTTTATCAGAAAAACAACATTGCTGTTCAGGGATTTGAGACGACCTCTTTCCCGGACAGCTTTTTTGATGCCGTGATCGGAAACGTGCCCTTCGGCCAGTACAAGGTGGCGGACTCCAGGTATGACCGGCACAATTTCCTGATCCATGACTATTTCATCGCGAGATCACTGGATCTTGTACGTCCCGGCGGCGTGGTGGCTGTTGTCACATCCAGCGGCACGATGGACAAGCAGAATGAATCCGTGAGGAAGTACATAGCGCACAGGGCAGACCTTCTGGGAGCGGTCCGTCTTCCGGATAACGCTTTCCTGCGCAATGCAAATACCGGCGTCGTGGCGGACATCCTTTTTTTCCAGAAGCGGGACCGCATGTCCCTGGAAGAACCCGGTTGGGTACATCTGGGTACGACATCGGAAGGCTATTTGGTGAACAGCTATTTTGCTGAACATCCGGAGATGGTACTCGGGGAATTTACAACAGAAAACACACAATATGGAAGGCAGGAAGTGACAGTAAAGCCCATTGCGGGAGCGCTTCTTGCGGATCAGCTCCGCGAAGCAATGAGCCATATACAGGGGGAGATCACAGCCCCGGAGATCACGGACTCTGAACTGGAAGATGAGGATCTTTCGATCCCTGCGGACCCTTCGGTCAAAAACTTCAGCTATACCAATATCAATGGCCATGTCTACTACCGTGAGAACTCCCGCATGCACCGCATGGATCTTCCGGCCACAACGGCGGAGCGCATCCTCGGCATGATCGAGCTGCGCGACATCGTTCAGGAGCTGCTGCAGGCCCAGCTGGAGGACAGGAGTGATGCGGAAGTCTCTTCCATTCAGCGCCGCCTGAACCGCCGCTATGACGAATATACCGCCCAGTACGGGATCATCAGCAGCAATGCAAACCGCAGGGCTTTTTCACAGGATTCCAGTTACTGCCTCCTGGCATCCCTTGAGATCCTGGATGAAGAAGGGAAATTCGACAGGAAGGCCGATATCTTCACCAAACGTACCATCCGCCGCCCGGAACCGGTCACGAGCGTGGATACGGCTGTGGAAGCCCTCGCACTTTCCATCGGGGAAAAAGCCAGGGTTGACCTGCCTTTTATGGCGCAGCTGACGGGGAAAACAGAGGACGAGATCACAGAAGAACTCACTGGTGTCATCTTCAAGAATCCTCTGACAGACCAGTATGAAAATGCGGATGAATACCTCTCCGGCAATGTCCGGGAAAAGCTCCGGACCGCAAAAGAGTTCGCGCAGAACCATCCTGAATATCAGGTAAATGTCGCTGCCCTCGAGCAGGTACAGCCCAAAGACCTCGACGCCTCAGAGATCGAAGTCCGCCTCGGCGCGACCTGGGTGGATCCTGAGTACATCACACAGTTCATGGGGGAGACTTTTAAGACACCATGGTACTTCCTCGGCAAGGACATCGACGTCCGTTATGCCGAAGTCAACGGCCAGTGGAATATCTCAGGAAAGAACCGGGACTCCTATGGGAACCCGCGTGTTACATCCACTTATGGCACTACCCGCGTCAACGCTTACAGGCTCCTGGAGGATGCACTGAACCTCAGGGATACGAAGATCTATGACAACGTGCAGGATGCAGAAGGGAACGTGCGCAGGGTACTGAACCGGAAAGAGACAATGCTGGCACAGCAGAAACAGGAAATGATCAAGGAAGCCTTCAAGGAGTGGGTCTTCCGCGATATCGACAGAAGGGAGGCCCTATGTAAGAAATACAACGAATTATTCAACAGCATCCGTCCCCGGGAGTATGACGGCTCCCACATCCGCTTCGTCGGGATGACACCTGAGATCGCCCTGATGGATCACCAGAAGAACGCTGTCGCCCATATCCTTTATGGCGACAACACGCTCCTGGCCCATTGCGTCGGTGCGGGCAAGACCTTCCAGATGATCGCCGCCGGCATGGAGAGCAGGCGTCTCGGGCTTGCACAGAAGTGCCTCTATGTGGTCCCCAACCACCTGATCGAACAGTGGGGAAGTGATTTCCTGCGGCTTTATCCCGGCGCAAACATCCTTGTCGCGACTAAGAAGGATTTCGAGCCTGCCAACCGCAAGAAGTTCTGTTCCCGCATCGCGACCGGCGACTATGACGCCGTGATCATCGGGCACAGCCAGTTCGAGCGGATCCCGCTTTCCAGAGAGCGACAGAAGGCAACGATCCAGTCCCAGATCGATGATATTGAGTCGGCTATCAGCTCCATGAAATACGACCGCGGGGAGAACTACACCATCAAGCAGATGGAAAAGACACGCCGGACTCTGGAAGTGCGGCTGGCAAGGCTGAATGACCAGAAACGTAAGGATGATGTCGTGACCTTTGAACAGCTGGGCGTGGACCGTCTCTTTGTAGATGAATCACATTTTTACAAGAATGCTTTCTTCTACACAAAGATGCGGAATGTCGCCGGCATTGCCCAGACCGATGCGCAGAAGTGTTCGGACATGTTCATGAAGTGCCAGTACCTGGATGAGATCACTGGCGGAAAGGGTGTTACCTTTGCCACCGGTACTCCGGTCTCCAACAGCATGGTAGAACTCTATACTGTCATGCGCTATCTGCAGTATGGCACGCTGCAGAAGCTCGGCATGGGACATTTTGATTCCTGGGCGGCAGCCTTTGGTGAGACTGTCACAGCGATCGAGCTGGCTCCGGAAGGCACCGGCTACCGGGCCAAAACACGCTTTGCCAAGTTCTACAATCTCCCGGAGCTGATCACGCTTTTTAAGGAGAGCGCGGATATCCAGACTTCTGACATGCTCGACCTTCCCGTCCCGGAAGCGGAATACATCAACGAAGTCCTAAAACCCAGTGAGGAGCAGAAGGAGCTTGTCTCCTCTTTCGCGGACCGCGCTGAGGCTGTCCGGGCAGGCAGGGTGCAGCCTACAGAAGACAACATGCTCAAGATCACGAATGACGGCAGGAAGTGTGCCCTTGATCAGCGCCTGATCAATCCTATGCTCCCGGATAACCCGGAGAGCAAGGTCAACCGATGCGTGGAGAACATGTTTGCCGTCTGGAAGGACACGGAAAAAGAAAGATCCACACAGCTCTGTTTTTGTGACCTCTCGACGCCGAAAGGAGACGGATCCTTCAATGTCTATGATGACATCCGGGAAAAACTTGTCGCCAGAGGAATACCCCGGGAGGAGGTCGTCTTTATCCATGAGGCAAACACCGAAGCCAGAAAGGAGGAATTATTTGCCAAAGTCCGCTCCGGGCAGGTGCGGATCCTGTTGGGATCCACACCAAAGCTCGGCGCAGGCACAAACGTGCAGGACCGCCTTATCGCCCTGCATCATCTCGACTGCCCCTGGAAGCCCTCTGACCTCGAACAGCAGGAAGGCCGGATCCTCCGTCAGGGCAACCAAAACCCAAAAGTAAAGATTTACAGGTATGTGACTGAATCGAGCTTCGACAGCTACATGTGGCAGATCCTGGAGCAGAAACAGAAATTTATTTCCCAGATCATGACGTCAAAATCCCCCGTGCGCTCCTGTGAGGATGTGGATGACACTGCCTTGTCATACGCCGAGATCAAGGCGCTTGCTACCGGCAATCCTGCGATCAAGGAGAAGATGGATCTCGACATACAGGTGAGCCGCCTGAAGCTCCTTAAAGCCAATCACACCAACGAGCGCTACCGTCTGGAGTCTGACATTGCCCGGACTTACCCTGTCCAGATCACAGACGTAAAGGAGCGCATCGGCGGCCTCAAGGCAGATCTGGTGGCAGTCAAGGCTCTGCAGGCACAGCAGGAAAAAGACAAGGACAGCGAAGAAGAGACCTTTTCCATGACGATCGGCGGGAAGGAATTCACGGACAGGAAGGAAGCAGGTACTGCCCTGATCGCCGCCTGTGCAGGTCTTAAAGCCGTTCATGCGGAGGGAACGATCGGTGAATATGCGGGCTTTTCCATGAGCGCCAGCTTTGACGGCTTCCGCCAGAGCTACATGCTCACCTTAAAGCGCCAGTGCAGCTACACCCTCGAAATTGGCAAAGACCCTTCCGGCAATATCACCCGTATCCAGAATACCCTGGCAAGTGTGGAACGTCAGCTTGCGGAGTCACAGCAGAAGCTGGAAAACCTGCAGGGACAGCTTGCCGCCGCGAAGGAAGAGGTTCGGAAGCCCTTTGCCCATGAAACAGAGCTTGCAGAGAAATCTGCCCGTCTTGCGGAGCTCAATGCCATGCTCAACATGGATGAGCACTCGCCCGAGGAGACCCTGGGAGTGGATGAGGAAACAGACCAGTCTGTCCGTGAGAACGCCGCAAAAAGCCATTCAGAAGCACTTGCAGGACGTTCTGCAGAACTCCTTTCAGGAGTGCAGACATTTGCAGATCTTGCTTCAGATATTTCAGATAGTAAGGCTGTAAAAGCAGTGGACATCTCCGGAAAAAGCAAAGGCGAATCGCAGCAGGGTAAAGACTCCCTGCTCGACCGGCTGCAGGCCAAAAAAGCGGAATTATCCGCAGGTATTAAAAGGACGGATATGAAAATGCATGCAGAACCGGCTTTATGAAAACAGAAGGCGAATGTTCAGAATCCCGTAGTTCTGAGCAGATAAAACAGATTAATAGAAATATTTCGGCGGGAGCCGGCGGCCAACAGGCTTTATTACGTCACGGCCTCCGCCGGGAAAGGAGCATTTTTATGGCTGAAAAAGCAAATAACACTATCAATAGTTTCAAGCCGCAGGACGATCCGGGAAAGCGGCAGGCTGATCCCGGCAGAAGCGATACTTCAAAAGGAGAAGAGACAAAGACAGAAAAGACTCATGAGTCCGGGAAAAAGAAAAGTTTTGAAGAGATCATTGCTGCCCGCAGGGAACAGATGAAACAGATCACTGACAAGCTTGAAGCAGGGCTGAAGGAGTATATGTCAAACGATGTGCAGTTCAAAAAGGTACTTGAAACAATGGCAAAATTCCACCATTACAGTGCCAACAACGTCCTGCTGATCGCCATGCAGATGCCTACAGCAACGCATGTGGCAAGCTATACCAACTGGCAGAAAAAGTTTAACCGGCAGGTCATGAAGGGACAGAAGGGAATATCTATCATCTCTCCTGCTCCCTATAAGAAAAAGACGGAACAGGAAGTCCTGGATCCGCGGACCGGAAAGCCTGTCCTTGGGAGAGACGGAAAGCCTAAGACAGAAGAGGTGGAGGTCACGGTACCCCATTACAAAGTGGCAAAAGTATTTGATCTTGCACAGACGACCGGCGACCCGCTCCCTGAACTGGATGTTCCGGAGCTTACAGGAACTGCAGAAAACTATGAGATCTTCATGGATGCCATGCGTGCCGTCTCCCCGGTCCCGATCCGCTTCGATGAGATCGAAGGCGGCGCCAAGGGATATTACGACAGCCAGAACAAGGAAATCGTTATCCAGAACGGGATGAGTGAGGTCCAGACAATGAAGACCACTGTCCATGAGCTCGCGCATGCCAGGCTTCACGACAGGGACATCATGCGTCAGCAGGGCCTTGTCAAGGATCAGAGGACCCGGGAGACCGAGGCCGAGGCTGTAGCCCACGTATTGTTGTCCCACTACCAGATCGATTCATCTGGCTATAGTATCCCTTATCTTGCCAGTTATGCAGGAAGTCAGGACACAACAGCACTGCGCGCTTCGTTGGATACGATCCGTAAAACAGCGGCAGAGATTTTCGATGAAGTGGAAGCCTATGTCGCGGAGAGGGACGTGGACCGCTATACGATCTACCAGATCGAAAAGGATACGCCTGCTGACGATTACATCTTCATGGGAATGGATTTTGTCAAAGAGCATGGATATACGGTCAGCATGGAATACTACCAGGATGTTTACCGCGGATATCTCCGTCCCGGCGATACCCTTGACAGCCTCTATGAAAAGTTCAACCGCGATGATCGTCCTGCAGCCACACAGATGCATTCCCTCAGTATGAGCGACATCATCGTCCTACACAAAGCCGGTGAAGACCACGCCTACTATGTGGACAGCATCGGATTTACTGAAGTTCCCGAATTCTTCCTTTCCCCGCAGGAGCAGGAAGAATTTATTGCTTCTGAGAATCCGGACATCTCTGTAGTGGATCCGAATATTCCTCTGAACATGCCTGTAGAAAACATGCCTGCAGAGAATACAGTCATAAATGAAGATGTAGTGAACGAAGATGTAGTCGTGAATGCGCGGGAAGCATCGACGCAGGAAGCAACAAGACAGGAAACATCCGTGCAGGGAACAACATTGCAGGAAGAACAGTCAGCAGCTGCGGAACTCAATTCCGATCAAAGAACAGAGGATCAGCGCAGCCAGAAAACAATGCAGGATACACGCGATCCATCTCCGGATCCATCCGCATCAGAGCCTGCAATTCCTGTGGAAGCAGCCCTGACCTTTTACGCTGCGGAATGCATCGATTTTCCCGTAATGGGGGAATACCACGGCGGCCTTACCTTTGAGGAAGCAGTCAAAGCCTGTCGGGATCTTCCGGACGGCCAGCAGAATGGCGGCAAAGGAATCGGATTTTCCCTGCATGACGGAAGTGAATTTGAAGGAGATTTTCCGCTGATCGTGTCCGGACAGGTCCAGGAAAAAGTGATCAATTCGATCGGCTATTTCCGGGATTCCCCGGCAGTGCAGAATGCCATTACGGAAGCAAAATCTTATTTTTCAGATCCCGTTTCCAGCCTTGCGCAGGGACAGGAAAAGCCGCCGGCGGTTCGTGAAGGTGCCCGCGAAGGCCGGAAAGAATCCGTCCTTGCTGCCCTTCGTGAGAACAGGGAAAAGGTCCGCGCGGCAGAGAAAGACAAACCTGAAAAGACAAATGTCACACAGAGAAAGAAGGGAGAACTGTCATTATGAAGAAGATAACATTTGACGAAGAGGAACTGTTTGCGATTGCAGTTTTTGAACCTGATACCAGGGTCAATACCATAAAAAGGCTGGAGAGTGTCTTGCCCGAGCTTCAGGATGATCCCGAGATGCGCGACCTGATCCGCAGTGCCCGGAAAAAGCTGAAAAAGATCTCTGACAGAGAATATTCACTGCTGGATCTCGATTCCTACCGTGAGGAGCTTGAGTGGGATATGAATGAGGAGGAAACCGGCATTGACGCAGAGACTGCGGATGATAACGTGGAGGAAACCGAAAAAACAGCGGAGGAAAAGTGATGAGCGAAGGGCTCAACCAGTATGTGGTCTACCGCCTTAAACGCGCCTTAAGAGAGACAAGGGTACTCCGTCACCAGTCCTTCCAGTACCTGCAGAAATATCAGATGAAAGTCATCTCGGATCTGTACGACCAGATTTATCTTTCTGAGTTTGATCCGTCTCTGTCTCCCCTCCAGCTTCGCAGGCAGCTCGAAAAAGAGCTGCCTGCAGATTCTGCAGGCGAAACACTTGCCATAAGCGACGTTCTTGCGATCACCAGATACGGCATTACTTCGGCATATTACGTGGATCCCGACAAGCTGGTTTCGCTTACAGGATTCTTCCATGTTCCATCATCCCGGGAACTGCTCACAACAGAGACCGCTGATTTCCAGATTGAAGGCCGTCCTGGAACCTGGCTCGTCGCTGAAGATATCTGGATCGACGGAAATCATTTCTTTCTCATGCAGAACCAGTTCTTCGGCAGAAAAGCCGCCTGCGCAGTTCTGGACAGCCATGGACATCCCGCCGCAGAGGACACGACAAAAGGATTTTCAGATGCAGTCATCAAACAGATCAGGGAGTATATCCACGGACAGAATGGTGAAAACAAGAATTCTACTCCAGACGAACCACCGGAATTAGAGCCGATTCAATCTTCTGAAACCGATGAGAGATCAGATCCTCTGCCTGCGATAGAAATAGTACCTGATCATACTGCTTCCGAAGGCCTGACTCTGGAGCTAAAAGTAACAGAAAACCAGAAACCGGATTCCGGGGACTTAGAGTCGGTTTCGAACTTAGGTCCTGTATTGAACCCAGAACCTGATTCAAGACCAAACCCTGTTCCGGATGAGAACAAACAAAAAAAGAAGCGAAGGTCAGGAAAAGTTCCATTGCGATACAGATCTTCTGTATTGGAAAGGCTGCGCAAATATCAGATGAAATTGGCCAAGGAGCGACGGAAGAAAGAGTGATAGGATCACCAAAGAAAGAATAAAAAGGGCTGGCTGGACTTAGAGATTGGTCTGGCTGCCCTTTTTTGCAGGTCATGATTGAACGACAAGTTCAATGACAGGATGCCAGAGCAAGGCTATAATGATATAGAGCACTTTCCATGCCTCAGATCACACTCTCGCATGCAGATTTGTAAACGATAAAAAAGAAGTAACTGTGTTGAACTCCGCGAGAAGGCCGTTCGAAATTGTTATATACATCGGCAAAATCCGATTATATTGCCGATGTATATTGCCTTTATGGCTGACCGGTGGTAGCATATATATCGGCAAAAGATTTTAAAATTGCCAATATATGTAAGGGAGTGATGGCAGTGTTCCTTAAAAAAGAAGCCGAATTGAACATAAAAAAAGATAAGAGTTACACCAGACAACAGATGATCTCGCTGATTCGGGAAGCCTCTCCGGAATATAGTAGTGGTTCTTGCCAGTGGAAGTTAGGAGAACTACTAAAGTCCGGAGAAATTGTTAAGACTGGATATAATCAGTATATGATATCGACTGGAAAAATCAGTCCTGCATATTTGCCGGATTATTCAAAGCTGGCAGTAACAATAATGGATCAAATTACTGAGAAGTATCCATACATAGCTTTCACTGTTTTTGAGACAGTCCTTATGAATGAATTCCTAAATCATCTGGTGGCACAGAACACAATATTCGTTCAGGCAGAAAAAGACATCTCTTCTTTTGTTTTTCGCTTTCTGCAGGAAGAAGGCTATGGAAATGTTATGCTGAAGCCGACAAAAAAGGTTTTTGATCTGTATTGGGCAAAGGATACAATTGTGGTAACTGACCTGGTGTCCGAAGCACCAATACAAATGTCAGATCCACATAAGATCACGATGGAGAAAATGCTTGTAGATATCTATTGCGATAAGCTGATCAGGGGGACATTCAGCATGGCAGAATATCCATCCATTGTGGAACAGGCATTTGACAAGTACAGGATAGACCGCACAAGGATGCTCCGGTATGCAAGACGCAGGAACAGGGAAAAGGAAATAGTTCATGTCCTTGATGCTGGCCTGGATTAGGAGGAACAGGGATGTTATCACATGAGAACTATACGAAAGCACATATCAATGATGTATGGATAGAAACCGGTGCAGACCCTTCGATTTTGGAAAGGACTATTTTTGCATTCGGTTTGCTGGAGGCAATCCGAAGCGTAGGTCTTCAGTTTATTTTTAAGGGTGGAACTTCCCTGCTTCTTTTGCTCGATGAGCCTCGGAGGTTAAGCACAGACATTGATATCATTGTGGAACCTGAAACGAATGTGGACGATTACATTCAACGTGCAGGAAAAATCTTTCCTTTTCTCAGTGTCGAGGAACATGTCCGGAAAGGCAGCAATGACATCGAAAAGCGACATTTCCGATTTCACTTCCAGTCACCACGGAGTGGTAAGGAAATTAACATTCTGCTGGATGTCGTATTTGAGCACAACCCGTATAAAACGGTTGTGGAGAAGCCGATTCAAAGCAGCCTGCTTATGAATGAAGGTGAAAAACTTCTTGTCACAGTTCCTGATAAAAACTGTATTCTGGGTGATAAGCTTACTGCGTTTGCCCCTCATACAACCGGGATCCCTTTTGGTAAAGATAAAGAACTGGAAATAATTAAGCAGATGTTTGACTGTTGGACGCTTTTCAGGGAGATGGATGACTTCCAAACGGTTGCATCTGTTTATCGCGAGGTTGTACAGATACAGATGGGCTATCGTGGCCTTGACTGTTCGGTTTCAGATGTCCTCTTAGATACCATTGAGAGCTGTCTTTGTATCATGGGGCGGAGAGGAATCAGGCCGAACGACTACAAGAATTTCCTGACGGGAATCAATGCAATTCAGGGCCATGTATTCCTTGGAAAAATCAATGGTGAAAATGCTGGGATCATGGCATGCGAGATTATGTATCTTGCAACCTGCATCCTGACAGAGCAAACCAGCATCAAAAGAATTACTGATGTAGAGTCCTACAGAGATGTTAAACTTCAAATGCAGGGAGCGAAGAAAATCTCGTATATTCGTAATGCAGATCCTATGGCATATGCATACCTGGTTGAGTCCTTTATGCTTCTTCAGTCCGCAGGATATTTTACGGAGAGCATCATATAGGCTTTATATATAACAAAGACAACACATACACCGACATCAATGAGAGTAAAAACGCGAAATAAACGCACGCGTGTGTTTATTTGTGCTGATAAAACACACGGAACGTCTTCTGCAATCACATGAAAATGCATGTACCCTGGAAAAGCCCTTCACAACGATTCTGATCGACGCTAAGGCATCAGCACCATTGTGAAGGGCTTTTCCACATAAAGGGGGAGTATGAAAATCTATTTTGGAAAGGTGGAGTTTGTTCCGGAAACCG
>JBGUNJ010000199.1:0-15793 GCA_045117315.1 Lachnospiraceae bacterium
ACGGCGTTTGGCGGCGCGTAAGCGCATTGGAATCGCCAAACGCGTCGTTACATGTCCACGCCTTCGATAGGGCGTGGACAGTAACGAGATCCGTGATGATCTGTGATGATGGCAAACAGCCGTTTGCGCAATTTCGTATCAGGTAGTAGAATGGCTAGTGTAAAAGATACTGCGCGGCCTGTATGTGCTTTTTACAGATTTAGTGATCCGGTTAACAGGGTCCTGACATGAGAGGAGTCGTTCACTTGAAAAAAAGAAAGTCCAACTTTGACCTTCTGAGAGTCTTCGCTATATTCTGCATTATCATCTTCCATCATTTCTGTAAAAACACACCTACTCTTTTTATTACGCTTCCCGCGGAATATGACGAGAGCACACACTTTTTTTATGATCTGATCAACAATATTCCCGGCTCGGTTTCAAAACTCTCCCTTGTCATGGATTTCTGCTACGGACATTTTGGAAACGGGGGAAATCTGATATTTATGACGATCACGGGATATTTTCTCTTCGGCAGGAAGATATCATTTCCCAAAAGGGTCCGTACAGCCGCCAACATCCTTTATGCCATACTTTTCCATGGAATTGTCCTTACGATCATTGACATTATTATCGTGTTCGTATATCTCCCTTTAAGCTCTAATGTGGCTTACCAGCCTATTTTCAATCTTCCCAACTGGTTCAGCGGGGATAATATGTGGTATTTGCAGGTGTATGGTCTTTTTATCCTCATTGTCCTGCCCCTTCTGAAATTATTTGAAAATAAGCTGACGCAAAAAAGCCACCTGTGTCTGATGATTGCCCTGGTATTTATCAACTTTTTAGCATACAGAACATATATACCGAACGTGTGGCTGTCCACCAAGATGGAGAATTTCATCATGTGTTATTATATGGGCGGATATATCTCCAGGTATAAAGTCAGAATCAGATCGAAAAAACTGGCTCTTTATACTCTGATTTATCTTGCGGCCTATTTTATCTATGAATTCAGCTGGAGATATTCCTGCGCGACCGCCTATAAGAATCCTCTTCAGTATTCCTATGTTGATGTGATGCAGCCTTTCGTCTGCGCCCTGATTTTTGCTGTTTTGAGCTTTCTGATCGCCGTCAATATAAAAATGCCTTCCGGTATTTTGTCAAAGGCCGTAGGAAGTCTTTCGACTTCCACGATCGGTATCTACATTTTTCATTACAACTTCATAAGTCTTTCATTCATTTTGGCCAACAAAATCTGGTGGCATGACTGGTCTCAGAAAGGATATTTTATCTTTGTCATTTTAAACAGTCTGCTCCTGTTGATCGGAGGATACGTGATCGATCTGTTCCGCCGGCTCAGTTATAAAAGGTTTGAGACCGCTTTGGACGATATGCTGGCACGGGCAGATGATACAGTCGCAAAATGAGACAGGTAAAGAGCCCGGGGCTTCAAACCGCGCATGAATCCAGCCACCCGAAGCAGCACGCAGCGGCATGTATGCGTTTTTTTAATACGGAACCGGTAACCTGATCTCTTGATCATGAGAGGAGTCATTCACTTGAAAAAAAGAAAAGCCAACTTAGACCTTCTGAGAATCTTTGCTATATTTATCATCATCCTGTTTCATCATTTCAGTCATAATATGCCTGCCCATTTCATTACGCTTCCTGCGAATTATGACCCCGGGACAAACTTTTATTATGATGTGATCAACAATTATTACCGCGAGGTTTCAATACTCGCCCTCGTAATGGATTTCTGCTACGGCCATTTTGGAAACGGGGGAAATCTGATATTTATGACGATCACCGGATATTTTCTCTTCGGCAAAAAAATATCATTTCCCCGGAGGGTTCGCACAGTCGCCAATATCCTTTATGCTATTCTGTTTCATGGTATCGTACTTACCATCATCTATTTTTTTATGATGGTCAGATATTTCCCTTTCAGTTCCTATGGGTCTTACCGCCCCATTTTCAATCTTCCCAACTGGTTCAGCGGAGAGAGCCTGTGGTATCTGCAGGTGTATGGTCTTTTTATCCTGGTGGTCCTGCCCATCCTGAAACTATTTGAAAAAAGACTGACGCAAAGGACCCACCTTTGTCTGATACTGGCCCTGGTATTTATCAATTTTCTGGCCTACAGAACATATTTACCGAACTTCTGGCTGTCCACTAAATTAGAGAATTTTATCATGTGCTATTATTTAGGAGGATATGTCTCTAAGTATAAAGTCAGGATCAGTTCAAAAAAACTGGCCCTGTATTCACTGATTTACCTGGCTGCTTATTTTATATATGAATACTCCTGGAGATATTCCTGCGCGATCGCTTACAAAAATACGCTTCAGTATTCCTATGTTGACGTCATGCAGCCTTTCGTCTGCGCCATGATCTTTGCATTCTTGTGCTTTATGATCGCTGTCAACATTAAAGTGCCCTCACGTATCCTGCCAAAGGCTTTTGGGAGCCTGTCGGCTTCCACGATCGGAATTTACATATTCCATTACAACTTTATAAGCCTTTCATACATCATTGCTGACACATTCTGGTGGCATGACTGGTCTCAGAAGGGCTTTTTTATCTTTGTTTTGATCAACAGTCTGTTCCTGATGATTTCAGGATATGTGATCGATCTGTTCCGCCGTCTCAGTTACAAACCATTTGAAACAGCCTTGGATAATATGCTGGCCCGGGCAAATGATACGGACAGGTCACAATAAAGAACAGGAGACGGGTGCAGGGACATCTTGGAAAAAACTTAGCAGGGGGTAAAAATGGCTGTATATACAATGACAAAGACTTACAATACAAAGGGACACATGGGAATGATCGATGTCACCGAGGATTTCAGGGAAGCGGTCCGGAGAGCCTGCCGGGAAAAAAAGATCAGCAGCGGCATCATCACGGGTTTTACTACCGGCGGCGTCGCCGCGCTTACAACGCTTGAATTTGAGCCGGGCCTGGTCAGGCATGATGTCAGGGAGGCCATGCAGGGAATCGCGCCCTATCGGGATGAAAACGGCAAAGTGATCCACTATCACCATCATGATACCTGGTATGATGACAATGGCTCTTCCCATATCCATTCTCTGATCCTGTCTCCTTTTATCACGGTTCCTTTCGTAGAGGGTGAGATCACGATCGGTCCCTGGCAGAATCTGACACTGGTAGAATGTGATACCAGAAACCGAGTGCGTGATATCGTATTTCAGGTGATGGGTGAGTGAACGCAAATGTTCGGTTACGGTCTGTCATAATGGCTGCGGCAGTCTGCCCGCCGGACGGCAGGTTTTCATCGGAAGAAACAGATATTATCTTGTCCGTGATGGATCAGGAAGGCCGGATACACGGCCGCAGCATTTGCTAATGAACTGCACAATAGGGCAGAGGGACCACGCCGCCCTCTGCCAGCGACCGGCCCGGGTCCGCCGTAAGGCGGAAAAATACATTGCACGGGCCGTGTCATAATGTATAAGAAGAGGCTGTCGAACTCATAAAAAAATAAGTCCGGCAGCCTCTCGTTCTTTCTGTTATCTCCCGCGGGCTGCCGTTCGCCATCAGGCGAAAGATACCTTACGGCAGCCCTGCGATAAGAGCAAAGGTTCAGCATTCACATAGTCGGTACCGCGGGCTGTATCACTCCCAGAATTCCCTGCTTCCGGTCACTTTGCTGACGGCCTGTCTCAGTTCCATCATGGAAGTGTAATTGGGAAGCAGGAAGGCGGGCCTGCCTTCATTTTTGAGCCGCTGTACGATCTCATCGTAGTCTGACATGACCTCCATCCGGTCTTCGTCCTCCCTGACCGCCCCCGCTTTTTCCAGACGTGCCGCCAGCTGGCCGGCACAGTCACCGATGACATAGATTTTCTTCAGATGAGGATCACTGCAGAGTTTTTCATAATCCGTCGTCTCGATCCAGGAGATATCGTGACCGTCGCCGGTCCTGTTATTCAGGCAGAGGACTGCTGTGTAGTCCTCGTCAAAGCCGGTCACATAGGTAAAGGCCTGATTGCAGCCAGCCGGATTTTTCACCAGGATCATCTGCAGGCGGATCCCTTCAAGATCAAAAGTCTCCAGACGGCCGAACGAAGATTTTACATCTGCCAGGGAAGATACAGCCTGGCCTGACGGGATACGCAGGGCGATGGCAGCTGCAACTGCTGCGGCGGCATTATAAATGTTATAGACTGCGGGAAGACTGATCCTGACTTCCTGCGGTTCGGCTCCGCAGTCCTTTGTCTTCATATGGACAGTACTGCCGAGAGCATCCCTTTGATCAATGGAGACGACTGCCACTTCAGGCTGCTGACGCTTATAGCCGCACTTGGGGCATCTGAATCCACCTAAATGGGCATAAATGTGAAAATCGTACTCATATTCGCTTCCGCATTCCGGGCATGTCCCCGCGTCCGCCAGATCTATATTTCCCTGCTCACCCACAGCCTGATCCATACCGAAGCGGACCACTTTGTTGGGAACATTGCGTGAAAGAGAAGAGGAGAGCGGATCGTCGGCATTCAGGACGAGCACTGATCTGGGGCTTCTTTCCACACCTGTGCGGATTTCCTTCAGGGTGTTCTGCACTCCGCCGTAGCGGTCGACCTGGTCGCTGAACAGATTTGTGACAACGATCGCCTTGGGACGGATCAGGGGAACGACCTGTTTCAGGGCAGCCTCGTCACATTCCAGCACAGCATAGGGATATTTGGGCCGGCCCTGCCAGTCCGTGCTGCAGAGCAGGTCTGAGGCGATACCGTGCAGAAGATTTGCGCCGGATTTGTTGAGCAGGCATTCATGCCCGGCAGAAGTGATCGCGTGCGCGATCATATTACAGGTTGTAGTCTTGCCATTTGTTCCGGTCACGACGACGATATTCATACCCCTGGCGGGAACGGAAAGCACATTTTTGGAAAGTTTCAGCGCGACAATACCGGGAATCGCGGTCCCCCCGCGGCCTGTGCGGCGAAGGACAGCGCGCGTTATTTTACATGAAGCGACTGAAAGAACAGTCTGAATTTTATTTGGTTTTTTCATAAAATAATCCTCACAGCTTATTATTTCCTCTATGTCAGCTTTGAGCAGTACATCCTTTTATGACTGCTTTTAAGCAGTGCAGCCCGTGGCTGCTTTGAACAATATAACCGTTACATGGTTACCGTTCAGACCCTGCTGCTTTGAGAAGTGTAACCTTATATTGTTTTCATACGTCCGCTATTGTAACATTAGATGAGAGAAAATACACGCATTTTCCATTTTGACAGAAAAAATCTCCCCGGGTCTGCCGGGGGGGTGTCAACAGTGTATCCAAACAAAAACAGGTTTCACAGACTCTTTAAAAGGTTCTGCTTGCCAAAAATCTGAACTGGAGTATTATGTGAGTATGATTAAAGCCGCGAGGAAAGTGGCCGCAAATGCCGAGCCCGCTCGGGCATTTGCTGACATTTTCCGGGCGCCCACACATGAGCACACAGCAACGCAAAGGGGCGGGGTGCGAATGTGTGGAGCATTGCGGGAGCGCCTGCGGCGCGGAGCAATGCGGGCTTTAATCAAACATGTTTGCGGGCACTCGCCCATGTCCACAAGTCTAAAAAAGAACTTGCTTCGAACGGCCGCCACGGTTTTGGCAGGCCCTTCATCGGAGGTATTTTATGAATAAGTACAGTTTAACTGCGAGTATTCTTTCTTTTATTCTGGCTGTATCGGCTCTGCCGGCCGGTGCCGCAGCCAATGAAGTCCGTCCCCGGGCAGCTCTGGATTCCGTGGAAACTACAGTTATTGAAGAGCCTGCGGAAAATGAGGAAACCGGAGACGCTGAGGAAATTGAGTATTCTGTTGTGGATTCTGTGGAAACTGCAGATTCAGAGTCTGAAGAGACTTTGGAAGCAGCAGACTCAGAACCTGAGGACACCATGACTCCGGAAGTATCAGGATCTGAAGAAGACACAGATGCCGGAGAAGAACCGGGAGCTGCTGTGACACATGAAGTCAGGCTTCCTTCCGGACAGGAAGGAATTCTCATCCGGTCCTCAGGAAGCACCAGGGTATCCCCCATGGACAGTTTTACCTTTTATCTGGCTCCCGCAAAGGGCTGGCAGAAAGGAAAGAACTTTTCTGTAAAGGCAGGAGAGACTGTCTTAAAACCTGTGCCTGTCAAGACTGCTGACACTGAAAAGACCGGTTCCGGGAATCCTGAAGACAAAGACAGCACCCCGTCCTCTGAAAGCGGAGAGCCCGCTTCCGTGACGGAAGATGATTCTGCTGTTGATGCCGGAGATGACGCCCCTGTTGATAAAGAAGAAAACAGCGGCAGTTCAAATAGTTCTTCCCCTCAGGAATCTCTGGAAAAAAGACTTGCTGCACAGGGATATGAGAAATATGTCATTAAAGAAGTAACAGGTGATATCACTGTTTCCGTGACCGGTGTCGAGAAAATTGCCGCCACAGAGACAAAAGAAGCGGAAGAGGACAGGGAAGACAAAGAGGCAGAGGATAAGCAGGAACCTGCACCGGAGTCCGAAGAGAACTCCGAACAGGAAATCCCTGAAGAACAGACTTTGGCAGATGAATATGCAGACGGAGAAGTCGACCACACAGATGATCCACGCGCATATGCCGGCGATGTTTTCGAAGGCGGAAATTTCATCTCCGACGATCATGAAGATATTGTTCCGGGTACAGATGAGAGCGGTCTTTCAGAGATGGAGGAAGAAATTGTCCCCGGCCAGGACCAGGAGTACACTGATGCCGCTGAAGGACAGTGGGATTCCCCTACAGACCTTGAAGAAGCTGAAGCAGCTGAAGCAGCTGCGGAAACTCAGAATGTAATCCCCGGTCAGGATGACGGCAGCTTAGTACCCGGCGCCGTTGAAGAAGCCGCAGCTGCCGGAGAGCCGGAAGACGGGACAGCGTCCGTTCCCGAAGACGGGGCTGGCGCTGACCAGTCCACAGGTGACATGAGTGATGAAACAGTCAGTGACAGCCCTGCTTTTGCAGGAACCACTGCCGAAAGCGGCGACGGCGGGAACCAGGCTGCTGTAGTGCCGCAGCCAACAGATACTGCCGGTCAGAGTACTCCTGCCGCAGCTGTGGACGAATACCCTCTCTGGGTTGGAGGCATCAGAGCGACTAAGGCTAACTGCAAAGATATGGCAGGCGACGGAACGATCGCCTACGACGATGAAAAAAAGATCCTCACTTTGAAGTACGCCTCGGTCAAGGACAGAAAAGAAACTGTTGCTCCCATCTACTATAACGGGGATAAGCCTCTCAAGATCGTCTTTTCGGGCGACTGCAGCATCACTGACTCTAAGGCGGGCAGCGGCATTGTCTGCGAAAGCAGTTCTCTGATCCTGGACGGGACCGGAAGTCTTACAGTCAGGACCGCCGCTCCTCTGTCCGGAGCCTGCATACAGGCAGATAAGGGAGAGCTCATTATTTCCGGCGGCACCGTGACCGCTGTCTCTTCGGACATAGGGCCCGGACTGAGCGCCTCTAAGATCACTATCGGCAACGATGTGGTCAGGGTTGAAGCCGGTTCTGCCGAGAAAGCGGTTTCCGCAGGGAACGAAATCGAGATCGGCAGCCTCCTGTGGATCACGACGCCCTCCGGCGGAAAGATCTCTGATGACAAAAAGACCATCACGACCGATGCCGGCAAGACGGCTGACAAGGCTGTGATCGAGTCACGTCCCGTATATGAGGTGACATTTGACCCCGGCGAGGGATCCGGCACCATGGATCCGAAACACGTTGTGATGGGACAGAAGCTGGAACTGCCTGAATGCAGCTTTACAGCCCCCCAGTGCAAGGCATTCAGCGGCTGGAAAATAGGGACTCAGATTTACAAGGCAGGGGATTCTGTCACTGTCAAAAAATCGTTCACAGCAACAGCTCAGTGGAAGGATGCCCACTCACTGACAAAAATCGCCAAAAAGAATCCTACCTGCCTGGAAAAGGGCCGGAAAGAGCACTACAAGTGCAAAGTCTGCGGGAAATGTTTCAGTGACAGCGCGGCGTCGAAGCCGATCAAAGAGTCTGATACTATCATCCCTGCTCTCGGGCACAAGTGGGGCGATCCCACCTATACCTGGGCAAAAGACTACAGCACTGTTACGGCTAAGCGGGTCTGTGAACGCGACAAGACCCACATAGAGTCCGAAAAAGTCAAAACGACAAAGAAAGGTACAGATCCGACCTGCACGAAGGAAGGTAAGTACACATACACAGCCGTATTTTCCAATAAAGCCTTTGAAAAGCAGGTCAAAAACGTCAGGAAAGCCGCACTGGGCCACAACTGGGGAATTCACGACTTTATCTGGACACAGAATGATGACGGCTCCTACGATTGTGAGTGCAGATTCACATGTACACGGGATTCCTCCCACAAAAAGACAGTGGATTGCGATGTAAAAGAATCTCTGACGCTGCCTACAAAGTCAGCAGACGGCCGGCTTTATTACACTGCCAAGGCAGAACTGAATGACAAAGAATACACCGATACCCTGGAAGATTACATTTCCCCTGCAGGGAACTCCGGCTACAGATTCACCAAAGCAACTGATACCTGGAAGCACGGCAGCGGCAAAGACCTTGATTTCACCGTAAAGCGCTATGAGTACGATATGATCACCTACAGGGCTTTCAGCCATATCCTTGTAGACGGCAAATCGGTGAGTAACGCCTATTACGATACCTGGGAGGGAAGCCTGAAGCTGGAGATCGATGACAGATATCTGAATATACTCGATACAGGCAGTCATACTCTCACGGTGGAATTCAAGGACGGAAGTGTATCCCGGTCCTTTACTGTCAAGGATGCCTCGTCCAAAGGTGCGCCTTCTACGGGAGATAACAGCAGCAGTCTTCTCTGGATCCTGAGCATTGTGTCCTGCGCAGCAGTTATCGCGGCACTGTTGACTCTGAAAATGAAGAAAAAGTGATGAAAATTGATCTGCGGGAATTCCGGGACTGGAATTTCGGGACATAAATTTTGGTTGAAGTGAATTTTGGTGAATTTTGGTTTGGCATTTTGGGAAATCTGCTTTTCAATACCACTTTAATGTGGTAAAATACTAAACTGTCTTTGGGCAGACCTGTATAAAAGGCCATCCCCAAAGATTTTGCGGCAATACCAGAAAAAAACAGGAGAATACATTTTATGAGCAAGACAGATCGCAGAGTAGGTACAGTTTCCAGAGGAATCCGTTGTCCGATCATCCGTCAGGGAGATGACCTGAGCGAGATCGTCACCAACAGCGTGCTCGAGGCTGCCGACAGTGAGGGTTTCTCTCTCAGAGACAGGGATGTCATAGCAGTGACGGAATCGATCGTGGCCCGTGCCCAGGGTAATTACTGCACCGTAGAAAATATTGCATCAGACGTCAGGGCCAAACTGGGCGGGGAGACGATCGGAGTTATTTTCCCCATCCTTTCCCGGAACCGCTTCGCAATCTGCCTTCGCGGAATCGCCAGCGGCGCGAAAAAAATCGTTCTCATGCTCAGTTATCCTTCAGATGAAGTCGGAAATGAACTGGTCAGCCTGGACAAGATCGATGAGGCAGGCGTAAACCCTTACAGCGATATTCTCACCCTGGAAAAGTACAGAGAGCTCTTCGGTGTCAACAGACATGAGTTCACTGGTGTTGACTATGTGGAATATTATCAGAAGCTGATCCAGTCCTGCGGGGCAGAGGCGGAGATTATTTTCGCCAATCAGCCCGGAGCAATCCTGTCCTATGCGGATCATATTCTCAACTGCGATATCCATACCCGCAGGAGGACTAAGAGAATCCTCCTGGAAAAGGGTGCAAAAGTGGTCTGCAGCCTCGACGAGATCATGACCGCCCCTGTCGACGGCAGCGGTTACAACGAGCTGTACGGTCTTCTGGGCTCCAATAAGTCCACTGAAGACATGGTCAAGCTCTTCCCCCGCGACAGTGTTGATCTGGTCCTGGATATCCAGAAGAAGGTTATGGATAAAACCGGCAAGCACGTCGAAGTCATGGTTTACGGCGACGGCGCTTTTAAAGATCCCCAGGGAAAGATCTGGGAACTGGCTGACCCGGTGGTCTCCCCCTTCTTTACCGACGGTCTCATCGGGACACCCAATGAACTCAAGCTCAAATATCTGGCCGACAATGATTTCAAGCATCTGTCCGGCGCGGAGCTGAGAAAGGCAATCTCTGAAAGCATCCGCCAGAAGGACGCCGATCTCAAGGGCAGCATGGCATCCCAGGGAACGACTCCCCGTCAGCTTACAGACCTGATCGGATCACTGTGCGACCTCACCAGCGGATCCGGCGACAAGGGAACTCCTGTCGTTCTGGTCCAGGGTTATTTTGACAACTATACTAACGACTGAAATTTTTAAGCCCGCGGAAAGCGGTTATAACAAGAGGGTAGAGGCGGCCCTGCCGCCCTCTGCCCTCCCGCAGGCCGCCGTTCGCCGTCAGGCGAAAGAAAACCTTACGGCTGCCCTTCGATAAAAAGACGGACAGGAGAGTAAATCTCCGGTCCGTCTTTCTTTATGACCCAAACAGTGTAATGTTCTTCTGGTTATTTTTTCAAAGAGGAATCCCCGCATTCATCGCTGAAAGCACAGCTTCCGCACCCGCATCCGCATCCGCCTTTTTTATTTCGTCTCAGGGCGCTTCTCACAGCAAATATGACCGCAAGTCCTATGAGCAGAATCAGAATTATGTCAACTGCATTCATAAATCAAATAATTCCTCCTGACATAAATTAATTATTTTCTACCGACATAAAGTAATTATTTTCTACGGAATATTTACAAAGCCATTCCGATCAGATGGACGATGAGGGCAAAAAACCATGCGACCACACACTGCCAGATCACAAGTGAAACCGCCCATTTATTGCCAAGTTCACGTCGGACCGAGGCGATTGCCGCAACACAGGGGGTATACAGAAGAGAGTAGACCAGCAGTCCTGCCGCCATCACCGGGGTCATGGCAGCAGCCACACCACCCTCATTGCTGTACAGGACATTCAGAGTTGAGACCACACTCTCTTTGGCCATAAAACCGCTGATCAGGGATGTGCAGATTCTCCAGTCTCCCAGACCGACAGGTCTGAAAATCGGAACCAGAAGGCCGGACACAGTGGCGAGGATACTGGCAGAAGAATCCTCCACCATATTCAGATGAAGATCAAAGTTCTGCATGAACCAGACAAGGATCGTTGCGACCAGGATGACGGAAAATGCCCTCTGCAGGAAATCCCTGGCCTTTTCCCAGAGCAGCTGTAAGGTGTTTCCGAGACCCGGCAGACGATAGTTGGGAAGCTCCATGACAAAAGGAACCGCCTCCCCCTTGAATATAGTGTATTTGTACAGGATCGCTGCGAGAATTCCCACAATTATTCCCAGGACATAGAGCCCCAGCTTGATCATTCCGTCTTTCCCGGGGAAAAAGGCGGCGGCAAAGAATGCGTAGATGGGTATCTTGGCTGTACAGCTCATGAAGGGGGTGAGCAGGATGGTCATCTTGCGGTCGCGGTCACTGGGCAGGGTGCGAGTGGCCATGACGGCAGGCACACTGCAGCCGAAACCAATCAGCATGGGGACGATGCTCCTGCCGGACAGTCCGACTTTGCGCAGCATGTGATCGCTGAAAAATGCCACCCGGGCAATATATCCGCTGTCCTCCAGCAGGGACAGGAAGAAGAACATGATCACGATTATGGGGACAAAGCTGAGCACGCTTCCCACACCCTCAAAAATACCGTCTATGATCAAACTGTGGACAGCGCTATTGACATTAGCAGCTGTCAGGGCATTGTCAACCTGCTGAGTCAAAGCCGAGATTCCCATGGCCAGAAGATCCTGGAAAAAAGGGCCGATCACGTTGAATGTCAGATGGCCGATCAATAAAAGGATGGCTATAAAGACAGGGATCGCGGTATATTTTCCCGTCAGGACCCTGTCGATCCGCCGACTCCTGATATGTTCCCGGCTTTCTTTGGCGTGTACGACTGTCTCGCTGCATACTTTGAAAATGAAAGAGTAGCGCATATCCGCAATGGCCGCGCTCCTGTCCAGTTTTCTCTCTTTTTCCATCTGCAGAACGATATGGTCAAGAGTCTCCTTCTCGTTCTGATCCAGATGAAGCCGGGCAAGGACCAGTCCGTCGCCTTCTATGAGTTTGGAGGCCGCAAAGCGGACAGGAAGGCCATTGTCGCGGGCGTGGTCCTCGATCAGATGCGCGACAGCGTGAAGACATCTGTGTACGGCACCGCCGTGATCATTTTCATCGCAATAATCCCGGCGCACCGGGCGCTCCTGGTAGTGCGCCACGTGGACAGCATGTCGGATCAGTTCTTCGATCCCTTCGCCCCGGGCTGCGGAGATCGGGACGACCGGAACTCCCAGCAGGGCCTCCAGGTCATTGATCCGGATGAACCCCCCGTTTCCCCGCACCTCATCCATCATATTGAGCGCGACGACCATGGGCACATCCATTTCCAGCAGCTGCATTGTCAGATAGAGATTTCTCTCGATATTGGTGGCATCCAGAATATTGATAATGGCTTTAGGCTTCTGGGTAAGGACAAAGTTGCGGGAAATCAGCTCTTCACTGCTATAAGGAGACATCGAGTAGATACCGGGCAGATCCGTCACAAGGGTGTTGGGATGATTGCGGATGGCTCCGTCCTTGCGGCTGACCGTGACCCCGGGGAAGTTGCCCACATGCTGATTGGAACCTGTGAGCTGATTGAAAAGTGTTGTTTTGCCGGAGTTCTGATTGCCTACCAGCGCGAATGTCAGCAGTGTGTCTTTAGGCAGGGGATCCCCGTCTCCCGGATGATGGAAGCGGCCGGACTCTCCGAATCCGGGATGCTCTGTCGTCGTGCGTCGGGATCTCTTTTTGGATTTTCCTTTTTGGGAAGATTCCGGGGGAGCCTGTTCCTTCGCCTGCTCTGTTTGAGCCTGCTGGCCGGCTGCCATATCTGCCCCGGATTCCACAGAACCGGACCGGTCTGTTTCAAAATCACGGGGACGTTCTGTATCGCTTTCGGCAGCAGCGGAAACAGAGTTTTTAGGATCGCTCTGCTCATCACCGGTTTCCGAATTGGAGTCCGCAGGGATAACGATGATCTTATCCGCGTCATTCAGGCGGATCGTCAGCTCGTATCCGTGAATCTGAATCTCCATGGGATCTCCCATGGGGGCATACTTCATGACAGTCACCAGGGATCCCGGAAGAAGACCCATATCCAGAAAATGCTGGCGCAGGGCTCCCTGTCCCTGAACTTTGGTGATCAGAAAAGACTCTCCGGGTTTCCTTCCCCGGAGAGTGCTGTTTCCCTGAGGCACCTCTGTTCCTTTTCCCGTCAAATGACCGGCCCCTGCATTTTTTGCTTTCCCGGTCTTTCTTTTTGTATAGGGCGGCCGGCTTTTTTCAGAAGGGCGGCCGGCGGAATCAAATGATGAATTCCTCCCGGATCCGGTCTGTGAGGGATAATTGTTCAATGTCAATATCCTCCTTAGAGTATTCCTTTCAGTAAAAGATAGTTAAACTGGACTAATTTTATTACTTACAGGACTTGATTGCAAGTCATTTATTCTTTATCGCTCTATAAGTCAATACTTGGTTGCTGTACAGACCGGCTCGAAACTCGAGGCGTTTTTCAAGGCCCGCCTCTCCAGCCAATGAACAAAGGGTATTCCGCAAACCAGGTGAGCCTGAACAATACTTGCGAATGATACTTGAATGTTTTCATCTTAGTCCGTGACGAATCGGAAAACATGTCCTATAATAGGGGGTGATGTTTTTTTACACAAAGACGTAAAAACGTAACTCTGTTACTTTTCAGGCTATGAGCCCGCGTAAGCAATTCGCCGGAATTGGATGCTGTTCCCGCAGTCGGGTTCTCCTGAAGTGAAATAACGATCGGAAAGGATTTTATTGCATGAACACAGAAAAGAAGGACCGCAGTATTCTGCTCTGGATTCTGGTGATCGCGTCTCCGCTCATAGCAGGATGGATCCTGGGACTGGTCTCCGGAACAAACCCGCTCAGGCTGGATGCCTGGAATACCGGCTGGAATGATGAGAACGGATATTTCCGTGTGATCCGCACCCTCCGGTTTTACGGAATGCCCCGGGGCCTGACAGGCTTCAACGAGATCACCTCAGGCAAAATCCCCTACGGACCTTATAATATTTTTACATATATTCCCTATTTTCTTCTTTCTTTTATCACGGGATGTGATTCCCACAACTTCGTGTATATCTGCAATATTATCATGGCAGTTGCGGCTAATCTGATCTTCGTGGCTCTGGTCCGTCCCGGAAAGAAGAATTCCTTCCTTCTTGCGCTCTTTTTCCTGACCCAGCTGATCGTGGCGCGCTATACCTGGTCAGGCATGGCAGAGGCCTGCTATCATTTTTATATCGTCGTCTTTATGGGGCTTGTGATCTGGTATCTGAAAAACGCCGGGGCATCCGGTGTCAAAAAAGCCTTTGCCCTCTTATTTATGGTGCTTCTGACATTCTTTTTCAGTGTCATGCGCCCCTATTTCGTGCCCCTGTTTTTGATCCCGATCTATCTTCTTATTTTCCGGAATTCCAAAATCAAAGAATTACCCCGCTTCTTCTTTGCCCTTGTCATGATGGCTGCCATGGCAGGCTCCCTGATCCTGATGTACTATTTCATGGGCTACATAGCGGAGTATTTTGAAGCGGCACCCGCCATGCGTCTGGCCCAGATCCTGCAGAGCGGTCAGCTCAAAGATGTGGTGCTGGGACTCTGGCAGGCCAACAAGCAGAGTGTGCATTCAGCCATCGATCTGGTAAAGGAATACCGCTGGGCGGGAGGAGTGGCTTTCCTCTTTTATTTCGAGTGGGTCATTCTTTTTATCGAGTTTATCTATTCACTGGCAGCAAAGAAAAGAGACGGACGGGCCGCCGTCATGTTCATGCTGCTCGCTTCGGGTGCCATGATCTACGAGGCGACCATCATGCTCTATAAAGCATATCAGCTTCACCGTATGCTGCTTGCGATCACTATTGCCTACTCCCTCTTCCTGATCGAGTTCGGCAGGGTTCTCTCCTGGATCAACGCGGCTGCGGTGATCGGGGTCGTAGCCTTCTACATCGCGATACAGCCCAGTTCTTTTGCCCTGCCCCAGACCGGGGCCGACTCGGTCACTGAGGCGGAACTTACCGAATACAAAAAGCAGCTGATCGCTGTCATGCCTTACAGCAAGATCGACGATCCCAGTATGAAGAATCCCTTCTCGACCCCTGCTTCCCTGGATCCTTACTGGGAAAACACAGTCGCGAAAATTACTGAGGACAATCATATACAGCTTTCCTACGTGCTTCCCGATTATTTGTCCCTGAACTTCTGTACCTCGAAATTCATGAAGCAGTCTGTTAAAAACAACAGCTTCAACAGCAGGTACATTATGGTCAGGACCGACTCGGGGGTCGATGACCTGTGCCGTGCCAAATACACCCTTCTCTGGGAAGGCTACGGGCACAGCATTTATGATTCCAGAACCGCAAAATAGTGGCAGAGTTTCAATAACAGCCTCGTCTGAAAGTCTGTAAACCGAAGGTGTGTTGGATTCAGCGTGGATGCTATGCGGCAGATGCTGCCCTTACAAGGGCTTTGCAAAGCAAGGACCTTGCAGACATGTATCCGGCGCGCAAGACTCGCGGGAGAGTCTTGCAGCAGTGCTGAAACATTCTGGATATGAAATAATATGATGTAAAGGTCAAAAGTCAGGAAAAGGCTCTGAGTATCGTCAATATACACAAACGACCGCAGGACCATTGCGAGCGGCC
>JBGUNJ010000200.1:0-14067 GCA_045117315.1 Lachnospiraceae bacterium
TATTCATATATACTGCACCTCCATAAGAAGTATAGCATATATTTTGCGCTATTTCAAAGTAAAATTATTAATGTCGTTTACTATAATTATAGAAAACAAAAAAGAGCGTCTCCCGGTTTTCCGGGGGACGCTCGTTTTCGTGAATCGGTCCGGTGTGATCAGTCTTATTCCGGCCAGGGGAAGAAACGTCTTTGCCTGCAGAAGAGGCAAAGACGCTATTGCGCTGCCGGGCTGTTTCTTTCAACGGTCCTCCATGGATTCAGCGGTTCTGTAAGGAATCCTTCTGTAGCGGATTGTTATATTGCCGGCGCTGTCGCGGACTTTATACTGCACCGTGTCGTCATTTACGGTGACTTCCACTTTTTTGGTGAGATCGCCGTCCGTGTCGTCATAGGCGGCATAGCCCTCTTCTTCGTAGGGCTCTCCGGGCTCGACGAAATAGCGGTTGTCCCGTGTGAGAAAAATCGAGGGTGGAGTGTGGTCAGCGTTGGGTTCAACCTGCGGCTTCCGCCTGAACATACCCGCGCCCCTCAGAATGGCCAGCAGGATTACTGCGGACAGAAGGATCAGAAGGAGATTTTGGATGATTTTCCTGAGTCTGCTTTGTGTATTTTTTTCCATGAGTTTTCCTTTATATTAAGACTTTATATTAAGAAGCCGGCTTTTTTTTAAGACACGACCCGTGTAATGTGTTTTTCCGCCTTGCGCAGCAAAAAGCTTAGTATCCGCTGCGTTTTTCACGGAGCGGGAGCGTCCCACCCAAACAGCATGCACATAAGGCGCATTGTTTTCAGCAGGGCCTGAACGAAGTCGCATTTCCTTTGCGGAAGAACCCTTTGCGGAAGAAGTCGTATTTCCTGTTGACGGACAGAATTCTTTGTGCTATGTTATATCAAAGGTTGCAAAAGGTCTTTTTTTTTTGCGCGAAAAGCCGGGGAAGCGGCGCTGCAGCGGCCGCACACCCGCCCGGACGGCAGGCGCGGATTAAAAAATCAAAGCATAAACGCATTAATTTGGAGGTTCGGCATGCGTACAAGGATTACATTGTCATGCACTGAGTGCAAGCAGAGAAATTATAACACAACTAAGGATAAGAAAACACATCCTGAGCGTCTTGAAATGAAGAAGTACTGCAGATTCTGCAGAAAGCACACTGTTCATAAAGAGACAAAGTAAGGAGTCATTCATGGCAGCGAAGGAAAATGGAAAAGCGAAGAAATCCGGCAAGGGATCTTTTTTCAAAGGCGTCAGAACCGAGTTTGCCAAGATCATCTGGCCCAGCCGCGATACCATGGTCAAACAGCTGATCGCAGTTTTATGCGCGACGACGATCACTGCGCTGCTGATCGCAGTTCTTGATTACGGCGCTCAGAATCTGATTGATATTCTGGTAAAGTTCAACGCGTAACAGCGGAATCAATGAAGTCTGATGAAAGTCTGATGACATCATTGCAGCTGCTGAAAAAAGGCTGCAAGTCAGTTTGATGAGGTATATGAATGGCAGATAATAACTTCGATGCTAAGCCTGCGAAAGCAAGGCTGAAGCCCGGAGTCCTTCCGGGAGTGCGCCAGATCAGACGTCCTGATTTCTCTGTCCGCGCGGCGGATATCGAGAAGGCCGAAGAGGCGAGGGCGATGGCGGAAACTGCGGAAGCGGGCGATGCCGGCGCTGCGGATTCATCCGCGCTTGAGGATGCCAGAGAGGCAGCTGCGGTCGCGGCTTCTCTTGCGGCACAGGAGGGCGCTTCGGAAGAAGGCCAGCTCGACGAGAGCGCGATCACGGATGAGCCGAAGTGGTATGTGGCACACACCTATTCGGGCTATGAAAACAAGGTTAAGATCAATATTCAGAAGACGATTGAGAACCGGCATCTGGAAAACCAGATCTTCGAAGTCCGGGTTCCCATGTATGATGATATTGAGATCAAGGACGGCAAAAAGAGAAATGTCTCCAGAAAGATGTTTCCCGGCTATGTGCTGGTCCGTATGATCATGAACGACGACACCTGGTATGTTGTGAGAAACACAAGGGGCGTCACCGGATTTGTCGGTCCGGGCAGCAAACCTGTTCCGCTCACAGAGACGGAAATGAAGTCGCTCGGCATCCAGGGCAAGAGCATCACGGTCGACTACGAGGTGGGAGACAGGGTTTCCGTGATCGCGGGAATCTGGAAGAACACCGTCGGAGTTGTCCAGAAGATGGATTACAACAAGCAGTCCGCCACGATCAACGTGGATGTCTTCGGGCGCGAGACGCCTGTGGAGATCGGATTTGCGGAAATCCGCAGATTTTCGTGAGTACCCGGCCGCCGGCCGGATATCCGCGTAATGCGGGCGGTGCCTGACAGGTGCCGCGATTGTGGAAAACCCTTCAGAGGAATCCCCGTCTTCAGAGCCTGTTCCGGGCAGGAAGAGGGAATCTTTTTCAGGGCGCCGCTCTGCAGGGCGGCAGACAGATATAGTTTCGTGGGAGCAGCAGCCATGCTGCGTATACCACAAAGGAGGAAAAATGGCTAAGAAAGTTACTGGTTACATCAAATTGCAGATTCCTGCCGGCAAGGCAACACCCGCTCCCCCGGTAGGCCCCGCACTTGGTCAGCACGGTGTCAACATCGTTCAGTTTACCAAGGAGTTCAACGCAAGGACAGCTGACAAGGGCGACCTGATCATTCCCGTCGTCATCACTGTCTACGCTGACAGAACCTTCAGCTTCATCACGAAGACTCCCCCGGCAGCAGTCCTGATCAAAAAGGCTGCAGGCCTTCAGAAGGCCTCCGGTGTCCCGAACAAGGAGAAGGTCGGCAAGATCACAAAGGATCAGGTCAAGGAAATCGCTGAGACAAAGATGCCTGATCTCAACGCTGCAAGCCTCGAGGCTGCCATGAGCATGATCGCCGGCACTGCCAGAAGTATGGGAATCGTTGTAGAAGATTGAGTTATCGCCGATAGGAGGAAACACAAATGAAGCATGGAAAGAAGTATGTTGAAGCGGCGAAGCTCGTCGACCGCGCTGCTGTTTATGAGCCGGCTGAAGCTATCGCTCTTGTAAAGAAGACCGCAACTGCAAAATTTGATGAGACTATTGAGATCAATATCCGCACAAGCTGCGACGGACGTCACGCTGACCAGCAGGTCCGCGGCGCTGTTGTCCTTCCCGCCGGCACCGGCAAGAAGGTCCGCGTTCTCGTCTTCGCAAAGGGCGCGAAACTGGATGAAGCACAGGCGGCAGGCGCTGATTACGTCGGCGGCCAGGAGCTCCTTCCCCGCATCCAGAACGAAGGCTGGCTTGATTTTGACGTAGTCGTTGCCACCCCTGATATGATGAGCGTTGTCGGCCGCCTCGGCCGTATCCTCGGACCTAAAGGCCTTATGCCGAACCCCAAGGCCGGTACCGTCACGATGGATGTCACCAAGGCGATCAACGACATCAAAGCCGGTAAGATCGAGTACAGACTGGACAAGTCCAACATCATCCACTGCCCGATCGGCAAGTCTTCCTTCACAGAGGACCAGCTGCTGACCAACTACACCGCTCTGATCGACGCAGTCGTCAAGGCGAGACCCGCAGCTGTCAAGGGCCAGTACATCAAGAGCATCTCTCTTGCGACTACTATGGGCCCCGGCGTCAAGGTTGTCTGCAACAGATATTGATAGACCGACAATCTTTCACAGATCAAAATTTTTGAAAAATCAAAAATCTTTGATAAATTGATGATCGGAAAAAACTGTCTTCTCGCGGAAGCGCGTCTTCCGTGAGAAGACAGAACTTTACAGAAAAGAACTTTTTACATGCCTGAAAAATATTCCTGAAATAATATTCCGGAAAGATATGACGAAAAAATATTTCGGATACATCTTGACAGGTATCTCTTCAGGCTTTAAAATAACATACTGTTCAGCAGGGAGACGGATTGATTTTGTCCCCGGCTGCAAAGTATATCACCCACCGAAGACAGCGGGTGCCGAAAGGTTCGGATTCTGCCGGATCCAAGGCGTAAAGGTTTCCTGCCCGCCGAGGATGAGTAATTTCGTGAATAGCACATTTCCGGGCGAAAGCTGCGGATGATGATAGATATTCCGAACTCTCTGTCTTCGCGGCAGAGAGTTTTTCTTTTTACTCTCCGTCGGAAAAATGCGGCGAATCAGGTGAACGCCGCAAAAAAATCTACAAGGAGGTAAGATAATGGCAAAAGTTGAATTGAAGCAGCCTATCGTTCAGGAAATTTCCGAGAAGATCGATGGCGCCCAGTCTCTGGTCCTTGTTGACCACAGAGGCCTGACAGTTCAGCAGGATACGGAACTCCGCAAGCAGCTCCGTGAGGCCGGCGTATTCTACAAAGTTTACAAAAACACGATGATGAATTTCGCGTTTAAGGGAACTGCGTTTGAAGGCCTCTCCGATCTGCTCAATGGTCCCAGTGCCATCGCAGTTTCCAAGGAAGACGCGACAGCACCCGCAAGGATCATTTTCGAGTTCGCCAAGACTGCTAAGAACCTGGAGGTCAAGGGCGGTGTTGTAGAGGATAAAGTCCTCGACCTCAAGCAGCTCGAGGAAGTGGCTCAGATCCCTTCCAGAGAAGTCCTGCTCGGAAGACTGTTCGGCAGCATGCAGTCCCCTATCGCAAACTTCGCTCGCGTCATCAAGCAGATCGCGGAGAAGGACGGCGAGGGAGAAGCTGCTCCCGCAGAGGCTGCAGCAGAATGATCCACGGTTTTTTCCGCGGAACAGACTGCGAAAAAGCAGCATGAATGAATGCCGGTATCCGTCCACTATGCGAGGACAGATGAGGCAGAGTTTTTTAAGATTTGATTATGTGATTTGATTATAAGGAGGTCATACAATGGCTAAACTTACAACTGCTGAATTTATCGAAGCGATCAAAGAGCTGTCCGTTCTCGAGCTGAACGAGCTCGTAAAGGCCTGCGAAGAGGCATTTGGTGTCTCCGCAGCAGCCGGTGCTGTTATGGTTGCAGGTCCTGCAGCTGCAGCTGAGGAAGAGAAGACTGAGTTCGACGTCGAGCTGACTGACTTCGGCGCACAGAAGATCAAGGTTATCAAGGTTGTCCGTGAGATCACCGGCCTTGGACTGAAGGAAGCAAAGGCTCTCGTTGAGGGTGCTCCCAAGAACATCAAAGAAGGCGTCTCCAAGGAAGAGGCTGAGGCAATCAAGGCTAAGGTCGAGGAGCAGGGTGCAAAGGTTACTCTCAAGTAATTTCAGCCTGAACTAACATTTTATACTGAACAACCGCGGTCGGCCTGCTGATGGCCGGCCGCATTTCTTTATGACACGGCCCGTCAAATGTATTTTCCACCTTGCGGCGGACACGGGCCGGCCGGGGGCGGAGGGCGGCATGGCCGCCTCTGCACTATTGCTCCGCGGGCTGATCCAAATAATCTGAAATGAATATTTTGTAAATATTAATAAATTTTTGTTGACGTGAAGCGAATGCAGTAGTAGAATGTTATTCGCATCTTTTTTGCGTGCATTTCTAAAGCCTTTCAATAAAGATGAATCGGACCGCCTGCCGGACCTGGGTCTGGGCAGATTCCGTGCTGTGCACAAAGAGGCGCAAGGCAGTCCGGAAGAACCGCCCGGCAACGCGGAATCCCGCGGCGGCGTACAGGATTCCGGCTTGGATCCTGAATTGAAAACTCACAGATTAACGGGGTGAATTAGATGGAAAAATACAGGATACATCCTACAGGCAGTGGCAAGAACATTCGAATGAGTTATCAGCGTCAGAAGGAAGTTCTGCCTATGCCCAATCTGATCGAAGTTCAGAAGAACTCCTATCAGTGGTTTCGTGAAAAAGGCCTTCAGGAAGTATTGGATGACATTTCTCCGATCGAGGACTACAGCGGACATCTAAGCCTTACTTTTACCAAGCTCAGGTTTGAGGAGGAAGATGCCAAGTATTCGATTGAAAAGTGCAAAGAGGGAGACCGCACTTATGCTGCCCCTCTGAAAGTGTCTGTTCGTCTGTATGACAAGGAGAAAGACCGCGAGATCAAGGAGCAGGAGATCTTTATGGGAGATCTTCCTCTTATGACCAAGAACGGCACCTTTGTGATCAACGGCGCGGAGCGTGTCATCGTCAGTCAGCTGGTCCGTTCCCCCGGTATCTATTATGGGATCGACAAGGATAAATTCGGCAAAAGACTGTTCTCCTGTACAGTAATCCCCAACAGGGGCGCCTGGCTCGAGTATGAGACCGACGCCAATGATGTCTTTTATGTGCGTGTTGACAGGACCAGAAAAGTCCCTGTCACTGTTCTTGTGCGCGCACTGGGCATCGGAACGGACGAGGAGATCGTCGATCTTTTCGGCGATGAGCCCAAGCTGAGGGCAAGTTTCGGCAAGGATCCCTCGCATGACTTCGAGACCGGTCTCCTTGAACTCTACAAGAAGATCCGTCCCGGCGAGCCCCTCTCTGTTGAGAGTGCTGACAGCCTGATCAACTCCATGTTTTTTGATTCCAGGAGATATGATCTGGCCAAGGTGGGCAGATATAAATTCAATAAGAAGCTTGCTATGAGAAGCAGGATCACCGGACATATCCTGGCAGAGGACGTAATCGATGAGGCCAACGGAGATATTCTGGGCAGCGCCGGAGAGGAAGTCACCCGCGAAATGGCGGATCTGATCCAGGATTCGGCTGTGCCTTATGTCATGATCCGCACAGATGAGCGCGACGTCAAGGTGCTCTCCAACCTCATGGTGGACCTCACCCATTACGTGGACTGTGACCCCGCTGATTTCGGCATCACGGAGAAGGTCTATTATCCCGCGCTCCATGAGATCCTCCTTGCCTTCCAGCAGAGCGAGAGCAATGATCCAGAGACACTGGGAGACATGCTGCGCAAGAGCGTGCACGAGCTGGTTCCCAAGCATGTCACAAAGGAAGATATCATTGCTTCCATCAATTACAATATGCATATTGAGTACGGCATCGGAACCGACGACGACATTGACCATCTGGGCAACCGCCGCATCCGCAGCGTGGGCGAACTTCTTCAGAATCAGTACCGCATCGGTCTGTCCAGACTGGAGCGCGTGGTCCGCGAGCGCATGACCACCCATGATTCCGCTGAGGAGATTTCTCCCCAGTCGCTGATCAATATCAAGCCGGTCCAGGCTGCTGTCAAGGAGTTCTTCGGATCCTCCCAGCTGTCTCAGTTTATGGACCAGAACAACCCCCTGGGCGAGCTGACGCACAAGCGCCGTCTTTCCGCTCTGGGTCCCGGCGGTCTGTCCAGAGACAGAGCCGGATTCGAGGTCCGCGACGTTCACTACACACACTACGGAAGAATGTGCCCGATTGAGACTCCTGAAGGTCCCAATATCGGTCTGATCAACTCCCTGGCAAGCTATGCCCGGATCAACCAGTATGGTTTTATCGAGGCGCCTTACAGAAAAGTGGACCAGAATGACCCCAAAGGCCCCAGAGTCACGGACGAAGTAGTCTATATGACAGCGGACGAGGAAGATAACTACCATGTCGCGCAGGCGAGCACGGAGATCGACAAGGACGGATATTTTGTCCACAACAACGTTTCCGGCCGCTACAGGACAGAGACTTCTTCCTATAATAAGCGCGTTTTTGAATACATGGACGTATCGCCCCGCATGGTTTTCTCGGTGGCGACATCCCTGGTTCCTTTCCTTCAGAACGACGACGCAAACCGTGCCCTGATGGGATCCAACATGCAGCGTCAGGCAGTTCCGCTTCTGATCACGGACGCTCCCGCGGTCGGAACCGGCATGGAAGTGAAGGCCGCCATCGACTCAGGTGTCTGTGTCATCGCTGAAAACGACGGCCTTGTTCTCTTTGTAGACGCAAGGGCGATCGTTGTCCGCGAGGAGGACGGCAATGTCCGCACATATAAGCTGACCAAGTTTGAGCGCAGCAACCAGAGCAACTGCTACAACCAGAAGCCCATTGTCAACACTGGCGAGCACATTACAGCCGGACAGGTCATCGCGGACGGTCCCTCCACCAGCAACGGAGAACTGGCTCTCGGAAAGAATCCTCTGATCGGATTCATGACCTGGGAAGGCTATAACTACGAGGATGCTGTCCTGCTGAGCGAGCGTCTTGTGAGGGACGATGTGTATACATCGGTCCACATCGAGGAATATGAATGCGAAGCCCGCGACACCAAACTCGGACCCGAAGAGATCACCAAGGACGTCCCCGGTGTCGGCGATGACGCCCTCAAGGATCTCGATGAAAAAGGTATTATCCGCGTAGGCGCGGAAGTCCGTGCCGGCGATATTCTGGTCGGAAAAGTCACGCCCAAGGGCGAGACCGAACTGACTGCCGAAGAGCGCCTTCTCCGCGCGATCTTCGGTGAAAAAGCGCGTGAGGTCAGGGATACTTCCCTGAAGGTCCCCCACGGCGAATACGGTATTATCGTAGACACCAAGGTATTTACAAGACAGAACGGCGATGAGCTCTCGCCCGGAGTGAACGAGTCCGTGCGCATCTATATCGCGCAGAAGAGAAAAATCTCTGTCGGCGACAAGATGGCAGGACGTCACGGAAACAAGGGTGTCGTCTCCAGAGTGCTGCCCATCGAAGATATGCCCTATCTTCCCAACGGCCGGCCCCTGGATATCGTCCTGAATCCCCTGGGCGTGCCTTCCCGTATGAACATTGGTCAGATCCTGGAGATTCACCTCTCCCTGGCGGCAGAGGCACTCGGATACAATGTCGCGACTCCCAACTTCGACGGAGCCAGCCAGACAGACATCCAGGATGCCCTGATCATGGCCAATGATTATGTCAACACAGAGTGGGAGGAGTTCTCGGAGAAATATTCCGATATCCTCGAGCCCGAGATCATGGACTATCTGTACCGCAACCGCGATCACAGAGCGCTCTGGAAAGGTGTCCCGATCACTCCGGACGGAAAAGTCTGGCTCCGTGACGGCCGCACCGGTGAAACTTTTGACAGCCCGGTCACAATCGGACACATGCATTATCTGAAACTCCACCACCTGGTGGACGACAAGATCCATGCCCGTTCCACCGGCCCTTATTCTCTGGTCACGCAGCAGCCTCTGGGCGGCAAAGCCCAGTTCGGCGGACAGCGTTTCGGAGAAATGGAAGTCTGGGCGCTGGAAGCTTACGGCGCCGCCTATACACTGCAGGAGATCCTGACCGTCAAGTCCGACGATGTCGTCGGCCGTGTCAAGACTTACGAGGCCATCATCAAAGGCGAGAATATTCCCGACTCCGGCATTCCGGAATCCTTCAAGGTACTCCTCAAGGAGCTCCAGGCACTCGGACTCGACGTCCGCGTCCTGCAGGAGGACGGCACAGAGGTGGAGATCACGGAAGACATCGACTACGGTGAGTCCTCCATGTACCGCTACGAAATGGCCAACAATTTCAAGAATTACGGCGGAGCGGATGAAGGAAGTCTCGGACGCGCGGGATTCAGCAGCAAGGAATTCAATTCCAAAGGCAAACTTGAAGATGTGAAGGAAACCGTGCCGGTTGCTGACGCTGAGCCGGATGACAGTGATTATGGCAATTCGGACAGCTACGATGAGGACAGCTACTGATAATCTTCATATTCAGAACCCGCCCGCGGGTTTTGCGCCCATGGAAAGCGTGGGCATGTGCCCGGGCGCGCGATGAAGAATAAATGGTCAAGCCTTATTTATATTCTCAGTCGCGGGACAGGATCCCGCGGCTGAGTGTAAACACTCCTGCAAACCGGAGGTTTGCGGACGCACTGCTCCGGAAGACGGGTACCTGAGTCTCCCGGTGCTGAGTGCTATTACATGGAGGAAAAAATGCCGAATACGAAACAGCAGAACTATCAGCCGGTTACATTTGATTCCATCAAAATCGGGCTCGCATCACCCGACAAGATCCGCGAGTGGTCCAAGGGCGAAGTGACAAAGCCCGAGACCATCAATTACAGAACACTCAAACCAGAGCGTGACGGCCTTTTCTGCGAAAGAATTTTCGGGCCCACAAAAGACTGGGAGTGCCATTGCGGTAAGCTGAAGAAGATCAGATACAAGGGTGAGATCTGCCCCAACTGCGGTGTTGAAGTCACCAAGTCCAGCGTGCGCCGCGAGCGTATGGGCCACATCGAGCTTGCAGCTCCTGTCTCCCATATCTGGTACTTCAAGGGAATCCCCAGCCGCATGGGTCTGATTCTCGATATTTCACCCAAGGTGCTGGAGAAGGTCCTTTACTTCGCTTCTTATATTGTTCTTGAAAAAGGATCCACAGACCTCGAGAACAAGCAGGTCCTCTCCGAGAGAGAGTACCAGGAAGCCAGGGAGAAATGGGGCAGCCGTTTCCGTGCCGGTATGGGCGCTGAGGCAGTCAAGGATCTGCTTGGCAAAATTGATGTGGAGAAGGAATACCAGGAGCTGTCCGCCCAGATGGACGAGGCCACCGGTCAGAAGAGAGCCCGTATCATCAAGCGGATCGAAGTGATCGAGGCCTTCAGGGAGTCCGGCAATTCTCCCACCTGGATGATCCTGGACTGCATTCCGGTCATTCCGCCCGATATCCGTCCCATGGTACAGCTGGACGGCGGCCGCTTCGCGACTTCCGACCTCAATGACCTGTACCGCAGGATTATTAATAGAAACAATCGTCTCAGAAGACTTCTGGAGCTCGGTGCCCCCGACATCATCGTCCGCAACGAGAAGCGCATGCTTCAGGAAGCAGTCGATGCCCTGATCGACAATGGCAGAAGAGGCCGTCCGGTCACAGGACCCGGCAACCGCGCCCTCAAGTCCCTTTCCGATATGCTCAAGGGTAAATCCGGACGTTTCCGCCAGAACCTGCTGGGCAAGCGAGTCGACTACTCCGGACGAAGCGTTATCGTCGTCGGTCCCGAACTGAAGATTTATCAGTGCGGCGTGCCGAAAGAAATGGCGCTTGAGCTGTTCAAGCCCTTCGTCATGAAGGAACTGGAGAGCAGGCAGATTTCGCAGAATATCAAAAACGCCAAGAAGCTGGTCGAAAAGGTGGACAGCCAGGTCTGGGATATCCTGGAGGATGTCATCAAAGAACATCCCGTTATGCTCAACCGCGCGCCCACCCTGCACAGACTGGGTATCCAGGCCTTCGAGCCGATCCTGGTCGAGGGCAAGGCCATCAAGCTTCACCCCCTTGTGTGTACCGCGTTCAACGCAGACTTCGACGGCGACCAGATGGCGATCCATCTGCCCCTCTCTGTCGAGGCGCAGGCGGAATGCCGTTTCCTGCTCCTGTCTCCCAACAACCTGCTGAAGCCTTCCGACGGCGGTCCTGTCGCGGTTCCTTCACAGGATATGGTCCTTGGTATTTACTACCTGACTCAGGAGCGCGAGGGAGAGCCCGGAGAGGGAAAATATTTCCGCAATATGAGTGAGGCCATTCTCGCCTACGAGAACCACTACATCACTCTGCACTCCAGGATCAATATCCGCATGTCCAGGAAGAACGCCGACGGCGAGACGGTCACGGGCGTGATCACCACCACGCTGGGCAGACTTCTGTTCAATGAGATTCTTCCTCAGGATCTGGGCTTCGTAGACAGATCCAAGCCGGAAAACTTCCTCAAGCTGGAAGTGGACTTCCTGGTCAAAAAGAAGGATCTGAAGAAGATCCTGCAGAGGATCATCGACACTCACGGGACATTTAAAACCGCGGAAGTCCTCGATCTGATCAAGGCCATGGGCTATAAGTACTCCACGATCGCGGCAATGACTGTCTCCATCGCGGACATCACAGTCCCCGCCCAGAAGAAAGACCTTCTTCAGCGCGCACAGGACACTGTTGACAAAATCTCCTTTAACTTCCGCCGCGGCCTGATCACGGAGGAAGAGAGGTATCGCGCGGTCGTCAAGACCTGGACAGATATCGATAATGAGCTGACAGAGGTTCTGCTGAGCAGCCTTGACAAATACAACAACATTTTTATGATGGCTGATTCCGGAGCCCGAGGCAGCAACCAGCAGATCAAGCAGCTGGCAGGCATGCGCGGACTGATGGCGGATACCACCGGCCGTACGATCGAGCTGCCCATCAAGTCCAACTTCCGCGAAGGTCTGGACGTTCTGGAATACTTCATGTCGGCGCACGGCGCCCGCAAGGGTCTGTCCGACACCGCCCTTCGTACAGCTGACTCCGGTTATCTGACCAGGCGAATGGTCGATGTCTCTCAGGAGCTGATCATCCGTGAAGTGGACTGCTGTGAAGGCAGAGAAGCTGTTCCGGGAATGTCCGTCAAGGCGTTTATGGACGGCAAGGAAACCATCGAAGGACTCGAGGACCGCATCACCGGCCGCGTGTCCTGTGAAGATATTTATGACAATGACGGAAACCTGATCGTCAAGAAGAACCACATGATCACGCCGGCACGTGCCTCCAGGATCATGGCAAAGGGTACTTCCAGAGTCAAGATCCGCACCATCCTGACCTGCCGCTCACACTCCGGCATCTGCGCCAAGTGCTACGGCGCCAACATGGCGACCGGTGAGATGGTTCAGGTCGGTGAGGCAGTCGGCATCATCGCGGCTCAGTCGATCGGTGAGCCCGGAACCCAGCTGACCATGCGTACATTCCACACCGGCGGTGTCGCCGGCGGCGATATCACACAGGGTCTTCCCCGTGTCGAGGAGCTTTTCGAGGCCAGAAAGCCCAAGGGTCTTGCCATCATCTCCGAATTCGGCGGTACGGTTTCTATTACAGACAACAAGAAGAGCAGGGAAGTGATCGTCACAGACGATGAGACCGGAGAATCCAAGGTCTATCCCATTCCCTACGGTTCACGCATCAAGGTTACTGACGGCAAGAGCATCGAGGCGGGCGATGAGCTCACCGAGGGCTCGGTCAACCCTCACGATCTGCTCAAGATCAAGGGTATCCGCGCTGTCCAGAACTACCTGCTGCAGGAAGTTCAGCGTGTTTACCGTCTGCAGGGCGTTGACATCTGCGACAAGCACATCGAAGTGATCGTCCGTCAGATGCTCAAGAAGATCCGCATTGAAAACAGCGGCGACACAAGCTTCCTTCCCGGAAGCCTCGTGGATGTCCTGGACTTTGAGGAAGAGAACGAGCGCCTGATCCAGCAGGCCCGCACACCCGCCGAGGGCAAGCAGGTCATCCTGGGAATCACCAAGGCTGCTCTGGCAACCAATTCCTTCCTGTCCGCGGCTTCCTTCCAGGAGACCACAAAGGTTCTGACTGACGCGGCCATCCACGGAAGAGTCGATCCCCTGATCGGACTGAAGGAAAACGTCATCATCGGTAAGCTGATCCCTGCCGGAACCGGCATGAAGCGCTACCATTCAACCAGACTGAGCACTGACGCAAAGATCCGTATGAAGCAGGCCAGTGCCCAGCAGGATATGGAAGACGAGCGGGTGACCCCCGAGATGTTCAATTCCATGACTGCTGCACAGGACAATGCTGATGAAGCACCTGAATCCGGGGATGCAGTTTCCGGAGACGGAACCTTTGAGACAGCCTCTGATTACATCGGGGAAGATATGGACCGGGAGCAGACGGACGACGGATACTTCGGGGACATTGAAGATATCACCGATGAAGAGGATGAGCCTGTTGGTGAGGACGATCATGACGGAGACGATGCCTTTGACAGTGAGGACATCATCATCGAGGAGGACGATTGATCTATTCCCGACAGCTGTCTGACATCTTAATCGTTATCTGTTCAGACCCTGATGAAAGCAAGGTGCCTTTTGTGCATCACTGTTTCGGCGGGACGTTCCCGCTCCGTGAAAAACGCAGCAGGAGCGTCCCGCTTAGACAGCAATGCACAAAAGGCGTTCCCGAAATCAGGCGGGCCTGAACAATAACGCGTAAAAAAATCAGTGCTGAGCTGCAAAAAAAATCTGTTGACAAGCATATTTGTTGTGCTTATAATTCAAGGGTGTGACTTCGGTCACACCTTTTCCATGCGCGGATTTTTTGAATAGAAGATCCGAAGAGCGGGAGAAGAACCTGCTGTATTACCCTGTACAGCGCAAAATCTATAAGGAGGTGAAACAGAATGCCAACATTTAACCAGCTAGTCAGGAAGGG
>JBGUNJ010000201.1:0-9266 GCA_045117315.1 Lachnospiraceae bacterium
CTTGGGCGCTGGTTTTTAGCGCCCTTAGTACCGCTGCCAGCGAGGATTGAGCGAGAGCGTGTCCAAGGTGTTTGTGCATATTGACGATACGGATTTACTTTTACCACCTTTTGACCTCGACATCATTGATATTGATACTGCGCTGACACTGCCGGCGCGTTTCATAGAACTGTAATCACCTGCCGAGAGGGGGAAAACCATGAATTTTGTATTTATTTCACCACAATTTCCGCAGACTTTCTGGAATTTCTGCGACCGGCTTAAAAAGAACGGGATCAACGTTCTCGGAATCGGTGACACGCCGTATGACAATCTCTCTCAGAATGTAAAAGACTCTCTGACAGAGTACTACTGGCTTCCTACACTGGAAGACTACGACGGTGTCTTCCGAGCAGTTGCCTTCTATTCTTTCAAATACGGAAAAATAGACTGGCTGGAATCCAACAACGAATACTGGCTGGAGCTTGACGCCCGTCTGCGGACAGATTTTAATATCACGACCGGTGTGAAATCGGATGAGATCGGAAAATTCAAGAGCAAGGCAAAGATGAAAGGCTATTATGAGAAAGCCGGCATCCCGACTGCGCGCCAGCACAAGGTGACGGGCGGTGCCGAGGGACTGGCCGCCTCTAAGGAATTCATCAGCCTGACCGGTTATCCCGTCATCGTCAAGCCTGAGATCGGTGTTGGAGCTCTCGATACCTACAAGCTGGAAAAAGAAGAGGACCTGGAGAAGTTCTACGCCAATTTCCCGGAGCATCCCTACGTCATGGAAGAGTTCATCACAGGCAATATCGCCTCCTATGACGCGATCATTAACTCCAAGGGCGAGCCCCTCTTTGAGTCCATGACCAGCTGGCCGCCTTCGATCATGGATATCGTCAACCGCAGGCTGGACTTGGCCTATTACGTTGCGGACACTATGCCTGAATCCCTGCGCAAAATGGGCCGCGCTGCAGTCAAGGCTTTCGGCGTAAAGGGTCGCTTCGTCCACATGGAGTTCTTCTGCCTTACCAAGGCAAAACCCGGCCTGGGTGATGTCGGCGACTTTGTTGCCCTCGAGGTCAATATGCGGCCTGCAGGCGGCTACACTCCCGATATGATGGACTACGCCCACTCTCTGGACGTCTATCAGATCTACGCGGACATGGTGGCATATGATGAGCGCCGCGTTCCCGAGCCCCCCGTGGAGCAGTGCTGTGCTTATGCCGGCAGGCGCGACGAGTACGAATATGTCCACTCACATGAAGAGATCATGGAAAAATACGGCAGCCGCATCGTCATGTGCGAGCGCATGCCCCAGCTCATGTGGGACCAGATGGGCAATCAGAACTACACCGCGATTCTGCCCGATGAAAAAGCCACCCAGGAATACATCCGCTTCGTACAGGAATATAAAGAAGGAAGCGGTCCCGATTTCAGGTAAAAAAGCTTTACATGGGCTGTATAGAATCGTGTCACAACGAGTCAGAACGTAAAAACTCCCGGGCATACTGCCCTTGTGGGCAGCTGTTTAAAGTAAATAAACTCCCGGACACGCCGTCTTCCGCGGGCAGCTGTTTAAAGTAAATAAACTCCCGGACACGCCTCCCTCCGAGGGCGGCGTGTCCGGGAGTTTTTGGATTCTTACCTGTCGGGCTTTGGATCCTTATCTTACTTGTCTGATGCCGGATTCATCCCCGTCTGACGTCATATTCATACCTGTCAGACTTTGTCACTCCTGCGGCATCTCTTTGGGTTTCCACACCCAGGCTTCTTCCGAGATCTCGTTGAGGTCATAAGGCGTTGCCTGGTAGACATAGTAATTGATCCAGTTGCAGTAGAGGTTATTGCTGTGCGACCTCCACTGCAGATTGGGACGCTGTGTGGGATCGTCATCCGGGAAGTAGTTGAGAGGAACCTGAATATCAAGTCCCTTGCGGACGTCGCGGTTGTATTCATCGCGAAGAGTGTTGCGGTCATACTCCGGGTGGCCCATGATAAAGAAGCGTCTTCCGTCACGGGACATGCAGAGCAGAATTCCCGCCTCCGGGGACTCGGCCAGAATCTTGAGTTCCTTGCATGCATGGATCGCCTTGGCGGGGACTTCCGTATAGCGGCTGTGGGGAATCAGGAAATAGTCGTCGAAGCCGCGCACAATGGGCTCCTTGCGGTGGCGCACTTTGTGGGAATACACTCCGAACAGCTTCTTGTCCAGCATCTTCTTTTTCAATCCATAGTGATAATACAGAGCCGCCTGGGCACCCCAGCAGATGTGGAAGGTGCTGGTCACATGGGTCTTGCTCCATGAAAAGACCTTGCAAAGCTCGGGCCAATAGTCGACCTCCTCATATTCCATTTTTTCAACGGGCGCGCCGGTGATGATCAGTCCGTCAAATCTGTTCTCGCAAAGTTCATCAAAAGTATAATAAAACTGCATCAAATGAGAAGCAGCTGTATTCGCTGCCCTGTGGGAACTCATTCTCATGAATGTGATATTGAGCTGCAGCGGTGTGTTGGAAAGCATGCGCAGCAGTTGGAGCTCCGTCTCCTCCTTGGTCGGCATGAGATTAAGGATGCAGATTTCCAGGGGACGGATGTCCTGATGGGCAGCCCTGGCCTCATCTACCACAAAAAGATTTTCTCTCTCCAGTATTTCCTTGACCGGTAAATTGTTCTGAATTCTGATTGGCATGTCTTCCTCTTTTCCGTTGTGGCCGGGTTCCCCAGCCACTCCATTATGTCTCTTTTATCTTTTTCTATATCTTTTTTCAGGGTCTCATCTGATGGAACCCTTTTAAGGCTGATCCTCTCCGCTGATCTGAAAGTCATTTTTCTCCCGCCAGTCTCAGGAAGTCCTCTTCAGAGAGAATCGGAATTCCCAGCTGCGCAGCCTTTTTATTTTTGGACGATGAGGAGCTGATATCATTATTGATCAGGTAGTCCGTTTTGGCGGAGACACTCCCGGTGACTTTTCCTCCCCGGTCCGCTATATATTCCTTGAGGGCATCCCGGTTGGGGAAATGCTCTACCTTTCCGGTGACCACAAAAGTTTTTCCGGCAATCTGATTTTGATCCGCTCCCTGGCCGGGACCTGCAGATCCCCCGCCGGAGGACGCGGGATCCGAAGAAGCAGCGGAACCCTGTGAAGCCGCGGAAAGTCCGGCTCTTTTGGCCGGGCGGACCTCCTGCAGAAGTCGGGCCAGTACCTCTTTGTTTTTATTGTCCGCGAACCAGGCGGAGACTGAAGATGCGAGGACAGGGCCGATCCCGTCCACGCCTGACAGCGTCTGTGCGTCTGCCGAAGAAATCGCCTCCAGATCATCGCCGAAATGGTCACAGAGCACCCTGGCATTCGCGGCGCCGATTCCAGTGATCCCAAGGGCGTAGACCAGACGCGGCATGGTGGTGTTCCTGGATTTCTCCACGCTTTCCATCAGCCTTGTGTAGGATTTTTCCCCGAATCCTTCCATTTCCACAATAGCTTCTCTGTGGTCGTCAAGATGATAGATGTCGGGAAACTCATGGATAAATCCCGCGGCAATAAACTTTTCGAGAGTCATTTCCGAGAGGCCCTCGATATTCATCGCGCCGCGGCTGGCAAACAGAGTAAAGGCCTTGATCTTCTTGGCCGGACAGTCCGGGTTGGTGCAGACCAGGACCTCTGTGTCTATCTCCCTGCGGATCTCGGTCTTTCCTCCACAGACCGGACATGAAGAAGGAATCTCCAGGGTTCCGGATCTGGTCAGGTTCTCCGCGATCTGCGGGATGATCATATTTGCTTTATAGACAGTCAGTCTGTCCCCGATCCCCAGCTGCAGGGCGCGCACGATGCTGACATTGTGCACGGACGCGCGGCGGACCGTGGTCCCCTCAAGCTCTACCGGCTCAAAGATCGCGACGGGATTGATCAGACCGGTGCGGCTGGCGCTCCACTCCACTTCAGTCAGTGTCGTCTCCTGCAGTTCATCTGCCCATTTAAATGCGATGGCATTGCGGGGAAATTTGGCAGTTGTGCCCAGTGATTCCCCGTAGGCTATATCATCGATCAGGAGGACCAGGCCGTCCGAGGGAATGTCAAAGCCGGCGATCCTCTTTTCGAAATCGTCAACGGCCTCCGCGACCGTCTGTCCGGTCACAGCAACCGTCTCAACTGTCTCGAAGCCCTGTTTCTCCAGAAAGCGCAGCTGTTCCAGCCTGGAATTATGAAAATCGGGATCGACCTGCCCTGCTTCCGCAGCGACGTCCGCGGCTTCTCCGCCGGCCACAGCCTCTACCAGAGTAAAGGCGTAGAACCGAACCCGGCGCCTGGCTGTGACTGCACTGTCCAGCTGACGCACAGAGCCGCTGCACAGATTTCGGGGATTTTTGTAACGGACATCCTCGATCAGGCCTTTTGCGGCCGCCTCCTCCGCGATTTCCTCGTTGATCTGTTCAAAATCGGAATACCGGATCACTGCTTCGCCCCGCAAAGTCAGTTTTCCGGAAAAAGGGATTCTGGAGGGAAGGTTCTGAAAGGCCGCCGCATTCGTAGTGACTTCCTCGCCGATCTCCCCGTTCCCGCGGGTGACAGCCCTGGAAAGCCTGCCCCCTTCATAGGTGAGCACTACGGTCAGCCCGTCCAGCTTCCAGGACAGGAGCCCTTTGTGGTCCCCCAGCCAATCCGCCAGATCATCCCTGGACTTGGTCTTGTCCAGAGAGAGCATAGGCTTGTCGTGGCGGACACGGGGCAGTTCTTCAACCGCCTCGTAGCCCACGTGGACAGTCGGAGATCCGGCCATCACATAACCGGTCTCTTGCTCCAGAGCCCGAAGCTCATCATAGAGAGCATCGTATTCGAGGTTGGACATAATCTCCGTGTCCTTCGCGTAGTAGGACTCGGAAGCTCTGTTCAAAAGAGCCGCCAGATATTCCATCCGGCTTCGCTTCTGTGCGGACAGTCCCGCTTTATCTTCCGCCATTCTCTCCTCACTTTTCAAAAAATCCGGACCCCTGTTCTCTGAACACTGGATCCGGTGTTTTCAGAATTCAGATTCCGCTTTGATCGGACACTGGATCCGCTGTTTTCAGAACATAGATTCCGCTTTGATCGGACACTGGATTCGCTGTTTTCAGAACATAGATTCCGCTTTGTTCGGACACTGGATCCACTGTTTTCAGAACATAGATTCCGCTTTGATCGGACACAGAATCTGCTGTTTTCCGAATAAAGGACCCGCAGACAGCCAGACATCATGTGAGGATCTGCCTGCCCGGTCCCTGTAATGGACATGGAAAGGCACAGCCTGAAAAGCGCTGTGCCGGTCCGCGTTTCTTCTTCACTTCATTTGCTGTTTCAGATTCCGCTTATGATTCCGTGTCTTTTCTTTTCCGCTCCTGTTTAAGATCCCGCCTTTTCTTTGCCGCTGCAGACATCGGGCCACGGGCTGTTCCCTGCTCCTGTCCGGGCATACGACATCCGGAGAGATCGTAGAGCTCTTCCAGTTCTTCTCCCTCGATACGCCTCTGCTGCCCCGGTTTCATAGCCCCGAGCTGCACATTCAGAACACGCACCCGTTTCAGAAGGACCACGTCATGTCCCAGAGTCCGGCACATACGCCGGATCTGCCTGTTCAGGCCCTGTGTCAGAATGATCCGGAATGTGCGCTCGCCCAGCCTCTCCACCCGGCAGGGACGGGTCTTTCTTTCCAGTTCCTTCAGAAATATCCCGGTCTCCATGCGATGAAGTTCCGCATCGGAAATACGGCGCTTCACACGTACGATATATTCTTTTTCATGGCCGTTGGCCGCCCGCATCATGGCGTCTATCAGAGGGCCGTCATTTGTCATCAGCAGAAGGCCTTCCGAATCGCGGTCCAGCCTGCCCGCGTAAGTCAGCCTCACAGGGAAGCGGAACACATCTCCGATCACCTTCCCTGCGTGGGGATCACGCTCCGTACAGGTGACACCCACCGGTTTATACCATGCGACGACGACCGGTTCCGCACGCGAGGACAAAACCCTTCCATTTACAGTGACTTTTTCTCCGCCTTCCAGCGACATTCCAAGGCTTGCCGGGATTCCGTCCACCAGGACCTGTCCCTGGCTGATCAGGCGGTCCGCCTCTCTTCGCGAACAAAGGCCGCAGGCGGCTATATACTGATTCAGCCGCATCACTTTGTCTCCGCCGAACCGGATTCCGGGGCAGCAGCTCCGTCCGCCTGCATCTGCCCGGAATCAGATTCATCCGATTTCCGGCGCACTTTGGGGATCATGTATCCGGGCATCACATTCATGAACAGCTCCATCGCATTGTCTTTTGCAATGCAGATCCCGTGTTCTGTAACGAAGGAAATATACTGCTCATTGGATGTGACCAGTTCCCCGAACTCATTGGCGGAAAGTACTCTTCGCTCAAATCCATCCGGCGTCTTCTCCGTGCGCCTGAGGATCAGAAAATAGACATCGTCCTCGCTCAGGTAATAGAAAGAGGACTCAAAGGGCTCCATGTTCTCGAAGACCCTGCAGCACTCCATTGCTTCCCGCACAGAATAAAAGGAAAACATAAAAGCATTCTTCCTGGCTTTATCGTTTTCGCTTCCTTCCGGATCCGGTGAATCCGATGTATCGGAAAGAAGTCCGGCGATAGGATCGTTCTCAAAATCAGGTTTCTTCCCCGCTCTCTCCTTTGCCTTCTCAGAGATAGATTCGAGTAAGTCCTTAACATATTTTCTGGCCTCGCTCAGCCCCTTCTGGGAAGGATCCTCCCTGGAGATCAGCAGGCTGAGAGAATGGTCCGGGAGAACGGAGATTCTCATCGTCGCCATTTCTCCCGTAAGATCAAAGTTTTCTGAGAGTATGGCCTTGGCAACGGTGGCCCGGATAAAGTCCACAGCCTCTTTTTTCCGCTCAAAAAAATCATCAATCCGGATGCCGTGTTCCATTAAATCCTCCGGGCTGATAATGCAGCTGATGGTATTATCATTTATTCTTCTTATTTTCATATAATTCCTTTTAGTGCAGATGTCATCACAGACTGCTGTGCCTGTGACGAAGCCGGATGAAACGATTGTAACGTTTTCGTGACGGTTGTGACGTTTGTAACCGTGGCATCGTTTATAGGCGGCCTGCACAGTATTGAATGACCGCGCTCTCCCGATCCCGTTTCAGCGCGTAGTTTATTCATACATGTCTATAAACGCGAGATCATGGCTGCAGGTATAACTAATAGTCTCTCGCTGTCTCTATCATACATCTTCACAGGAAATATGAAAAGGGCGTCTGTACGAAATAATTCATACAGACGCCCGGCTTTTTTCTTTGTAAGCCTGACATAAAAACCTGTCACGGCAGGACAGCCCCCACGGGATCGTCCCCCCGGTCTGTGTCCTCCGGCGGAAAACCCTTCCGGGATTCCGTCAGCTGTCAGCCTGTTGACTGGATTGGATCAGTGCTTGATCTGGCTCATAACCTCTTCTGCGAAGTTCTCGACTTTCTTCTCGATGCCTTCGCCGGTCTCGAAGCGGACAAAGCGGCGGATCGTGATCTCTGTGCCGTTGTCTTTGCCGACCTGCTTCAGATACTGAGCGACGGTCTGCTTGCCGTCTTCAGCCTTGACATAAACCTGATCGTACAGGCAGATCTGCTTGAGCTCTTTGTTGAGTCTGCCGACCAGCATCTTGTCGATGATCTCAGGAGATTTGCGCTTCTTCTCGGGAAGCTTCTCATTCTCTTCGATCGCCTGGGCGCGAAGGATCTCTTTCTCGTGCTCCTTGAAGGACTCGGGAACCTCGTCCACGGAGACATACTTGGGAGACATAGCGGCGACCTGCATAGCGATGTTGGTCAGAGCTTCCTTGACAGCGTCATTGACAACATCTGTCTTGGCGTCAACGATGACAGCGATACGGCCTTTGCCGTGCAGATAGGAAACAACGCAGCCATCCTCAGCCACGACCTTCTCAAAGCGGCGGATGCTCAGCTTCTCGCTGATGACAGAGATCATGTCAACGAGAGAGTCTTTGACGGTCTTGGCTGTGTCTTCGATCCAGGGCTCATCCATAAATGCTTCGATGCCTTCGGAAGCAGTCTTGAGTGCCTGATCGGCGACCTTTGCGACGTAATTGCGGAACTTCTCGTTCTGAGCGACAAAGTCTGTCTCGGAGTTAACTTCGACGACTGCTGCTGCCTGATCGCCTTCCTGAGCGATGAGGCAGATACCCTCTGCAGCGATCCTGCTTGCCTTCTTCTCAGCCTTGGCCTGTCCCTTTTTGCGGAGGACCTCAATAGCGGCATCCATATCACCGTTGGTCTCAGTGAGGGCCTTCTTGCAGTCCATCATGCCAGCGCCTGTAGCTTCGCGAAGTTCTTTAACCTGTGCAGCTGTAATTGCCATAATCTATATACCTCTCGTTCTTTTATTACTATCACTGCGGGCCGGTCACAGCCCGCAGCATGGTTGTCTTATGTTTGCGGCTGAACCTGATTGCGGTCAGCTGCAATACCGCGTCATGTAGTCCTTTAAGGCTCCGCGGCGTTTTCATGGATATATCAGAGAGTGCCTTCCTTAGCCTGCTCCTCCTCAGATGCAGCAGATTCCTCAGCGAGAGCTTCCTGCTCTGCGCCGTCGGCTTCCGCACCCTGGTTGGCCTCGATGACAGCGTCAGCCATCTTGCTGCAGAGCAGCTTGACAGCGCGGATCGCGTCGTCGTTGCCGGGGATGATGAAGTCAAGCTCTTCGGGATCACAGTTGGTATCGCCGATACCGATCAGAGTGATTCCAAGTGCATGAGCCTCTGCCACACAGATTCTCTCCTTCTTGGGGTCTACTACGAAGATCGCGTCGGGAATACGGGTCATGTCCTTGATTCCGCCGAGGTTTCTCTCAAGCTTGTCCCACTCCTTCTGAAGCTTTGCAACTTCCTTCTTGGGAAGGACTTCAAAAGTGCCGTCAGAAGCCATCTGCTCAATCTTGCGAAGGCGCTCAACACGGCTGCGGATGGTCTTGAAGTTGGTCAGCATGCCGCCGAGCCATCTCTCGTTGACGTAGTACATGCCGCAGCGCTCCGCCTCTGTCTTGACGGCGTCCTGCGCCTGCTTCTTGGTTCCGACGAACAGGAGCGTTCCGCCCTGCTCAGCGATCTCAAATACGGCCCTGTAAGCTTCGTCTACCTTGATGACGGACTTCTGAAGGTCGATGATGTGGATCCCGTTCCTCTCGGTAAAAATATAGGGAGCCATCTTGGGGTTCCAGCGCCTTGTCTGGTGACCGAAGTGTACGCCTGCTTCCAGCAGCTGTTTCATTGATA
>JBGUNJ010000202.1:0-2807 GCA_045117315.1 Lachnospiraceae bacterium
ACGGCGTTCGCCCCATTCGCGAAGCGAATTCAGCATGGGCGAACGCAAGTTACTATTCACGCCCTCGATAGGGCGTGAATAGTAACGAAGCAGCCGGTGTCCGCCGCAAGGTTGAAAAATACCTGACGGCAGCCCTGCGATAAAAAAAAAACCGGGAGCTTATCTCCCGGTCCTCCAAAAGAAATCCTCAGATATTCTTTTCCGCAAATTCCATAAGCCGCTGCGCATCAATCTCTTCCTGCCCTCCGACAATCTCGAGCAGGATACAGTCTCCTTTTTTAGCATGCAGACTGAGCACGTTGAAAATCATTTTTCCGTTGCCTGTCTTGTCTCCGGTCTGGATCCTTACTTCTCCCTGACACGCAATAGTCTCTTTGATCAGCCTGCCGGCAAGCCTTGCGTCCAGCCCGTTTTCATTGTGTACTACGAAGGAAACTTTTTTCATTTTACTCCTCTTTTTTGTGCCGAATTAAGCGCTGTTTCTTTTATTCTTAAAACAGAGTTCAGCGGAATCACTTTTCTTCTTATACTGCCTTCAGCGGAATCTCATTTATTCTTATGTTTTTCTCAGCGTCATCTCTTCATTTTGTGGTGTTTTCGGCGGCATCCAGTATCTTTTCCACATTTTTCCGGCCGTTTCGGATTCCCATATCACAGAGTATGGCAGCCGCAAGCCCCAGAGCAGTGATAACGGCGCCGGTTGCGATCAGGGGTGTCCTCAATGATTCACGGACGACCCCGCCGTAGATCAGAGCCGCACCGACTGCGGCGATGATGAAGGCAGCTGATCTCCACCTGCTGATTGACTTGAGCGCCTGGGATTGTCTCCGGGCTTCCTCCAGCAGCATACGGCGTGAATCAGGATTCGATTTAACAGACTGATCAGGCATATATCCTCTCATTCCGGAGCTGCCCGTCCAAATGTGAGGACTGCTCCATTTTTTACTGAGAATAGGCTGCAGGGAGATTTCTTTAAAACTGTCCACGCCCCCGGGAGGGCGTGGACAGTGAAGAATTTTAGTCTTTAGCTGTCTTTACGAAGCAGACTTTTGAGAACCACCTCTGACGCCTGTATTATGATTATTATTTGATAATTTGCGATAATTAATATGCAAGACCAGGGTTGAAGAATCCGATCAGAACGCCTACGAAAGCGATCACGACCAGAAGACCCATTACTTTCAGAGGGCTAAGCTGCTTCTTGGCCATCAGCCACCAGCAGAGAATAACGAAGATTGCGGTCAGCATGCCGGGGAATACACTGTCGAATTTCTCCTGAAGGACCATGTATGCTTCGCCTGCCTCATTGTAAAGAGCGAAACTGGTCTTTACGCTGATCCAGGACGCGGAGACGGCACCGATGACGATTCCGCCCAGGGTCGTGACTGCTTCACGGATCGCGTTGCCGATATCGCCGACAAGGAACTCAACGGCCTTGGTACCCATGTCATAACCCTTGAAATACAGGAAGCGCATTCCAAAGTATGCGAAAAGGTTCCATACGATGATGTAGAAAATAGCACCCATGGGGGAGCCGCCGCCGGACATACCCATTGCGATACCCAGAAGGATCGGGATGACAGTACCGACTACCAGGGAGTCACCGATACCTGCGATGGGGCCCATCAGACCTGCGCGCAGACCGTTGATGGTCTCGCTGTCAACATCTTCCGCGCCGTTGGCACGTGCTTCTTCCAGACCTGCTGTGACACCGACGATGATGGCACCGAGCTGAGGCTCTGTATTGAAGAAGGTTCTGTATGTATCCATGGACTCTGCCATTTTGTCCGGATCATCCGCATACAGCTCTTTGCAGAGAGGCAGCATGGAGCAAAGGTAACCGAATGTCTGCATGTGCTCCTGAGAGAAGCAGGTCAGGTTTCCGTAATACCATCTGTGGAAACCGCTGTTTAATGCTTTTTTAGATAATTTCTTTTCTGCCATGATCAGATATCCTCCTCATCATCATCCCATCCGTTATCAGCTGCTGCGCTCGACGCTGCTGCCGCCGGTTTTCTGAGCTCAAGCATTTTCAGCTTGAAGATCAGGATCGCGAACAGGCCTGCGACGACTGTGGAAGCGACCAGGTTGATGCCCATGGAAGCTGCCAGAGTGAAGCCAAAGAGATAAGGAATGAAATCAAGTACATTGCGGACAATCTGCTTGAGCAGGATCGCAATACCTACGCAGGGAAGGAGAGCGCCGACGGTGAAAAGGGTCTTCATCGGGATGCCATCCATAGGAAGCTTTTCCTTGATCAGGTTGACGACAGGCTCACCGGCCATGCACATCGCGACTGTGGGGATCAGGGAGAAGCAGATGTGTGAGATCCAGGGGAATACATAGTCGACCATGGGAAGCTTGTCATATTCACGCTTGTCTACCCATGCCCAGCCCATGTGCTGCCAGACCAGGTTCATGGTAGCTGTTCCGTAGAAAAGGACAGTACCGATCGTACCGACCATGGTGCCGAAAGAAGTGGCCAGAGCAGTTCCTTCAGCGGAAGCGGGATCAAGACCATAGCTCTTGAGAGCGATCATTGCCAGCGGGATACCGATGTAGGAGACCGCACGGACGTCAGCGGAAACTGTGCCGCCGGGAGTTACCAGAGCGATGTAAACGACCTGCATGGCGCAGCCGACCAGAATACCGGTGGGGATGTCGCCGAGGACGATACCGCAGATCAGACCGCCGACCAGGGGACGGCCCAGTGTGTAGTTACCGATTGATGTGCCGCCGAGTCCGGGCATACTGGACAGGGAAGCAAACAGACCCAGGATAATTGCCTGTACGATATTTATAGACAT
>JBGUNJ010000203.1:0-4925 GCA_045117315.1 Lachnospiraceae bacterium
TGCGGCTCGGTCACGCCACGGCTCTGACCTGCCACCGGCAGGTCATTCACTCCCGTGGCGCCGCTTCGCTGCCCGCCGGGGGAAGGCTTATTTGGCTCCCCATCTTTTTGCTCAGGCTGAGCAGACTCACCGCGGGTTGCCACCCCATTCACTTCTTCCTGTCGGACGGCTTCTTCGGCTTTTTCTTCGGCAGCTCCCGCTTCACTGCCCGGTGATACGGGTGCTTCAGATTGGCCTTCCATTCCTGCTCCTTCAAACGTGACTTCCAGTTGTTCATTCATTTCTTCTCTCCTCCGTTATCGTTTTAAAAGCGCTCGCTGCGCTGTTCCGGGCAGGTCGTTATAGCGAGCCTGCATGCTGGTCGGGAGTGCGGCGATCTTTTTCGCCGCATCCAGCTCACTGCCGATTACATATGCATTATTTCCACCTCCATGATTTGCCGCTGCGGCGGGAGTGACCTCATCCGTCAGCCTTGACGGACTGCCACCTTCCCCGCCAGGGGAAGGCAAAGAGGTGCCCATCCGGGCTTTCAGGCTGTCGATCAGTTCCTGCTTGCGGGTGATCAGCTTGTCCGGCATGCGTTCCAAGTATTCGATGATCGAAAGGGTGCCGTCACGGCGCAGATTGTCCAGTGTCTGAACGGCGGCAATCTCGCTGTAATAGGTGGTTGCGCCGACATCGACGGAGACATTCAGCCAGAGATTTTTGAAGATCGAGAAGTCAAACTCCTGCAGAACATTGTCAATCACAACAGGCCGTTTGCCGTAGTACGTGCCCATCATGTCCAGCAGGATCGCTCCGATGTCCTCCACCCATTCGTGGAGCCCGGCCCTCGTATTTTCCAGCGGGACTTCCGAAGCATTCTGCAGCACCATCAGGGCGGAAGTGTTGTCCGGCTTGACGCTGCCCATCTGGGCATCCGTTGCACCCAGGCATTCCTTTGTGTAGGCCATGCACAGATCAATCGCCTGGATGATCTGGTTGGACATGTTGGCAGCCGGGATCGTTGAAATCACTTCACCGATCTGCTGGCCGGGTTGGAGATTTCTTACCCCTATTGCCGTGCCGACCTCATTGGAGATATTCGGGATCAAGTCGGCGTTATAGACCTTCGTTGGAAACGCCTGCGTCTGCAGATGGCGGAACACCATCGCCATCATCTGGTTGATGAAAATCTGGTTCGGGATGATCTCCGTGACCAGAGCACGCCCGTGATACTGATTACGCTGTTTTTGCCAGTTGCCCCAGGCGAGAGGATAGCGGGTGAGGCTGGTGTCGATATCTTCAAAAATGTTGCAGTGCCGGGTGGCCTTGGTGACATGTACGGTCTGCACTTTGCGGGTTTCCGTCATACCTGTTTTGGGGTTGATGACTTGCTCCGTCTTCCAGACTTTAGTGTAGAGATACACATACAGGGCTTTGCCGGTTTTCTCATCATCGCCGTGGAGCTCGGTTTTGCCCCCAACGCCGGTGAAGTTGTAAAGATCAGAGTCGGCACGGATATCCGGTTTGTCTTCCACCCCTGTTCGTTTCCGCCAGTAGAGGGCTTCGCGTTTCAGGTTCTCTACGGTATCCCGGCCTACGATCAGGATATAGGGCTGCTTTTCCACATCCCGGCAATTGGGATTGCCGAACATGACGTTGATGCCGTCCAACAGCTCCATCTCGATCTCACCTTTGTATTCCCCGAAAGCTCCGCCGTACGGTCTTGCTTCCGGATTCCAGAAGAAGTGCGCGGCATAGTCACCGGTGATGGCTCCATCAAAAAGAGCATCCCGGATACGGTAGTCCATTTTGAACTTCTCCAGGAGATTTCGGACTTCGGCCGTAGCAAAAGCCGCTGCCTCACCGTCGGTCCGGTAAGAAAGCGGCTCAAAAGAGATCGTTGTGTTGCTGGAGGTAAGAGAAGCGACAAACAGGCTGGTCACGCGCTTGATGATGTTGAACGTCGGCTTGGCAAGGCGCCTCATGGCCGGGGTATCCGGCATATGAATCCACTGGTTGCCGTTGAAAAACTCGGTATTGGTATTCACCATGGTGTACTGGTTCGGCACCAGGTTATTGTTATACTGACGCCCGTACTCATAGTACTTCCAGGCGTCATGGGAATAGTTGTTCAATTCATTTCACCCCTCCGTATGCCACATCTATGGAATAATTCAGACAATCAGCCAGAGCCTGCTGGTCGGCTTCGTACTTCAGCCTTTTCTGCTCATCCGGCTGGGCGGGCTCCACAGGCAGCAATGCCTTCTCACGGGAGCCGCGGCCCAGAAAAAAACCGACAGAGAAAGCCACAAGAATCAGCAAAGCGCCGGACATGGCAGTCAGCAATTCCATGATTCGTATTCCCTCCTGTACCTGTTGTAAGGATCAAACATACGGGTTACATCAAGGACAGGCAGCTGTTCCTGCTCCTCCCAAATCTCCCCGGAGGAGTAGATCATCCTCGCGAGGGCCTGGGAGGTGGCATCGACCATATCATCATGCCGGGAATTGGGAAAAGCCGTCCACTGGTCCACATAGTCCGCAACCCAGGGAGCTTTAGACGGATCAGGCAGGAAAACGTGCCCGGACTCGATGGCCGGAGAGATCGCATTCACCCGGCTGATCTTGCCGCCCAGGGGCGTGACGGGGATGATGAACATCTCCCGCTGCAGCGTCTGAATGATGGCAGGGCCGTTAGCTGCCTCCTCAATCAAAACAGTTCTCGCACGCGGGAATAAACGGTAAACGGTTTTGATGGCATCGATGGTATCCGGGAAGTTGAAGCGCTTGTTCATGCAATAGCGCAGGTAATAATCCTGCCCTTTCTTGCCCCAGACCTGGATCGAAACAAAGTCGCTGTCCTCCCCGCCTTTGAAAGAGGCATCGACGGAAATCAGCTCGGTGCCGAATAGGATCGACTCCTCGGGATCGTAGTACTTCCACCAGTTCCGCAGGACAAGATTTCCGTCTTCCGTGCGCGGGGAGCACTGGTACAGCGCTGTCCAGGCCCGCTGGCCACCCTGCGGATCGGTGATATAGCTGGCTTTGAAATCGGCAAGCCAGCGGTTGTCCTTGCCCAGCTCCGGGCAGAGGGCTTCACCGACTTCCCTGCCCAGCGGATCGTTCTCCTCCGCCTCGACCGGCAGCCTCACGAGCTCCACGTTTTTCTCTGCATTCAGGATGCGGGCGGCGAGATCGTCATCTGTCCAGGGCGTCATGATCACGACGACTTTGCCCTTGGCTGCCAGACGGCTTTTCAGTGAAGCCTGCCACTCAGACCAGACGCGGTTCCGGTAAGCAGGCGAATCTGCTTCCTGCTGGTTCTTGACAGGGTCGTCGATGATGATCAGGTTGGCAGGGTTGCCGGTGATGCCGGACATGATGCCCCGGCTGATCATTCTCCCTTTGCCGTTGGAAAGTTCAAACTCCCCTGCCCTGTCGATGGAACCGACGTCGATGCCGAAAAGATTCTTCCCGCAGGAGCGGATCTTTTCTTTGTTCTTCCTGCAGAAACGCTCTGCAAAGTCGGAATCATAGGATGCAAGGATGATATTCCGATCCGGATGTTTGCCCAGATACCAGCTCGGCAGAGATTCGCTCACCGTCATGCTCTTTCCGTGCTGCGGTGGGCACTCGATGATGAGAATGTCATAGGCGTGGCCGGTATCTGTTTCAATAAAGCTCTGAATCTTTTTTGCTAAAAAAGAAGACAGCCCGGTTCTGATCCAGCTGTCTCCATAGGCATATGCCAGGTATTCGGAATAGTAGCGCCGGGCAAGCTCTCTTCGCGCCAGCTCGGCAAGCATTGCATTACTCTCCATGCAGCATTTCCTCCAGTTTCATCCCTGCCAGGCGGCAGAGAACCACATCGCTGAGAGAGTGCAGATCGGTGACAGTGTCTTCTGCCGGAGCAGAATTCTCACCGCTCATTTCTTTCAAAAACTTCGCCGCTGAGGTATCTCCCTTGGCGGCTTTTTGTATCATGCCGAAAACGATAGATGCAGCACACGTCGGCCGCACTCCCAGCTCCATCAGACAATCGCGCGGATCGTCGGAAGTGGGCATGATGGACGTAAGCATGTGGTTTGTCAAATCGGTCAGTGTAGCATTGCGTGGCAGTTTAGGTCTGGACATTAGCGCAGTCTCCCTTGTAAGTTATAAAATATCTGAGCTCCGACGAGCTCGAAGTCTTCATTCAGATTGTTGTTGATCAGCATCATGGTGAAATGCAGGACTCGCCTGCACATCGGTCTTCTGCGGAAGACGGCAGGAACACGTGAAGAGTCCGGCCTCGTGCCGACAACACGGTTCGGTTCATAAACAGTATCATCAACCACCTGCAGGTTTGTCAGATCCTGTCGTGTCTCATAATCCGTCAGATACCAGAGCTCGGTGTTTTCCGGCTCGTAGGCTCCAAGTGTGACAATAACACTGTTCACGTTCTTCCGATTGTCATAGCTGCCGAAATTCATGGTCGGAAACCGGAACAGTCTCTCAACCGGATCCCCATAGTCATTGTATTGATTATATAAACCGCTCAATCGGCCGGAGAAATCGATATGATATATTTCTCCGGCTTCATTGATCAAAGCAACGGCATTGGTATTGGTGAGATAGAACCAGGAGGGATCCTTCCAGGAAGAGAGCTCATAATTCCAGCAGTAGGTGTGGGAGTTGACGGTGAGGCAGTAGTGCGTGCCGTCATCGATGGAACAGACAAGATCCTCATTGGCTAAGGTAACCTCATCCGTCACGGCTGACGCCGTGCCACCTTCCCCGCCAGGGGAAGGCAATGTCAGATCTGCGAGCAGGCCGGGGTGTTGGGGGCTGCCGTTGATTTTGCGGGAAATACAAACGATATTGTTTTCATTAGCCGAGGTGGTATCCAGGATCATATAAATCCCGGCCCTGTTGGCAAAAACCAGATTGTTCTCTACCAG
>JBGUNJ010000204.1:0-85219 GCA_045117315.1 Lachnospiraceae bacterium
CTATAACCACGCCGACTACCGCCTTGTCTCCGCAAAAGTTCTGCAGGCTTTTTCCTGTTACAAAGAAGTCAACCTTTTCCTGAGGGGAATGTTCCCTCTTGTGGGATTCAAGAGCACCTCAGTCTACTATGCCAGACATGAGAGGATCGCTGGCGAAAGCCATTATCCCCTCTCCAAGATGCTGGGCCTTGCAATGGACGGCATTACCAGCATGAGCACCAAACCTATCCGCCTGATCACCGGCTTCGGAGTCCTTGTGGCACTGATCAGCTTTGTGGGCGTGATCTGGTCCATAGTCGCTCATTTTATGGGTGTGGCTGTAGCCGGCTGGTCCAGTATGGTCTGCATCCTCTGCTTCCTTGGGGGCATTCAGCTTCTGGGAATCGGCGTCATAGGAGAGTATGTCGGCAAGACCTACATGGAGACAAAGAGACGGCCCAGATATATTATCAGCGAGAAAACCTGGGAGGATCCCGACCAGACGGACACCCTGATCGGGTGACGACGGGATGACAGATCCCTGCTCACAAATAATAAAAAACTGCACAGGCGAAAGAAAAAACCTGCACAGGCGAAAGAAAATAACCAGTACAGGTAAAAGCAAAAAAACCTGCACAGCTGAGAACCTGTAAAAAACCTGCGGGCATAAACGAAAAAACCGCATACGCGAAAACATGTATAAAAAACCGGCGCGGACCGGACAAACATAGAATAATAAAATATTAAAATTGTAAATAATTGTAAATATAAACAGGTTTCCAATCATCTAGAATCAGAATTATAGGGAGGAAGAACAGATGATCAAGACTGCGAACTTCGATTTTTACGCGCCTACAAAAGTTGTTTTCGGTAAGGGTTCAGTTGACAGGCTCGGTGCTCTTGTCAAAGCGCAGGGCTGCTCCAAAGTCCTGATTCACTATGGCGGAAAGAGCGCCATCAGGTCCGGGCTCATCGACAGGGTCCGTGCCGCTCTGGACGCTGAAGGCATCGGCCATGTTTCCCTGGGCGGCGTTGTTCCCAATCCTCATCTGGGACTGGTCTATGAAGGAATCGAGCTCGGCAAAAAAGAGGGCGTCGATTTTATCCTTGCCGTCGGCGGCGGAAGCGTCATTGACTCCGCAAAGGGCATCGGATACGGCATCGCGGATCCCGAGCAGGGCGATGTGTGGGATTTTTATGTCAAAAAGAGAAAATCCACTGCCTGCCTCCCTGTCGGCGTTGTGCTGACTATTGCCGCGGCAGGTTCCGAGATGAGTAACGATTCCGTTGTAACTAACGAGAAGACTGGTATAAAGCGCGGACACGGAAACGACGTTTCCCGCGCAAAATTCGCGGTCATGGATCCCGAGCTGACTATGACTCTGCCGGATTACCAGTCCATGAGCGGCTGCACCGATATCATGATGCACACCATGGAGCGCTATTTTACAAACGGCGGCAACATGGAACTGACTGACAGCATCGCTGAAGGTCTTCTTCGAACTGTCAAAAAATACACACAGATCATCCATGCCGAGCCCGACAATTACGAGGCCCGCGCGGAAGTGATGTGGGCGGGCAGCCTGTCCCACAACGGACTGACCGGCTGCGGAGCTGCCGAGAGAGATTTTGCCAGCCACATTCTGGAGCATGAACTGGGCGGAATGTTTGACGTGACCCATGGCGCAGGTCTTGCGGCCATCTGGGGAACATGGGCCAGATATGTCTACCGCGACTGCCTGGACCGCTTCGTGAAATTCGCTGTCAATGTCATGGAAGTGACTCCCGGAGCTGACGATGAAGAGACCGCTCTGAAGGGAATCGAAGCGATGGAAGATTTCTATCGCAGCATAGGTATGCCCACCAGCATTCACGAACTCGGCATCGACTACACAGATGAGCAGATCGAAGTCATGGCACACAACGCGATCATTGCTTCCGGCGGAAAGCGCGGAAGCGCCAAAGTCCTTTATGAGGACGATTTTGTAAAGATTTACAAAGCGGCCAGAGATGACCGCTGATCAGTATTTGAGGAGAAAATAAGAGGTTACCTATGGGTCTGCGTTCCGCAAAAAGCAATAACAGAAAACTGAACAGAGCAGATACCGGGCGTTCTACAAACCGGCGGGCGGATTTCTATGACCTTCGCGGTGAAAGCGGAGCGGAATCGGAATATCCCGCCGGTGAGGAAGAACGGTATTACGAAGATGATTTTACGGAAGACGTAAAAGGCGGCAGCGGCTATGGCACTGCGGGAAGATATCCGGATTTTACAAGTTATACAAATTATTCCGGTTCCTCCGACAGGTCCGGAAGCCCGGATGAACGGCCTTACCGCGAGCGCCATCGCGTGGAAATGAAAGACGGGGCCTATACGCGTCCTTCCGGCGGTTACAACGCGGAACGGGGACTGGACGTGCCCTCGATCAGCCGCGAGGACAGTCGACGCAGCGCGGGCACGTCCGGCTATGAAAGAGACCGCTACGGATCCGGAAGCGCTTCTTCCTATAGATCCAGCAGTTCTGGTTCCTATGGATCTTCCTATGGGACCGGCAGCTCTTCATCCTATAGATCCGGCAGCTCTTCATCCTATGGTTCCGGCAGCTCTGATTCCTATGGATCTTCCTATGGGACCGGCAGCGCTTCATCCTACGGTTCCGGCAGTTCTGATTCCTATGGATCTTCCTATGGGACCGGAAACAGGGTCGTCCGCGGGAATGTCCCCGCTAACCGCAGGGATAACGGGGGAACCGGTGCGGAAAGGGAAATCTCGGCGGATCTTTTTGTCCCCAATACTTTTTCCCAAAACAGCAGACGGAGCCGGACCAACCGCAGGTCCCGCGAATCGATTCAGGATTCCCGCAGCGGCAATTACCGTGGCGGCACAGCCGGCAGCAGCTACCGTGACAGAGCTTCCGATAACAATTACCGTGGCAGCAGTTCGGACAATGGTTACCGTGGAAGTGATTATGGCAACAGTTACCGGGACGGCACTTCCGGCAGCAGCTACCGTGACAGAGCTTCCGATAACAATTACCGTGGCAGAAGTTCCGACAGCACTTATAGAGGCGGAAATACCGGCAGCGCTTTCACGGGAGGAAACTCCGGCAGCAGGAGAAACTCCCGGACATCAGATAGCCGGACGCAGGAAATCTATCCCGGCTTTTATTCCGCTCCCGGGAATCTGAGCGGTTCACGCAGGAGTTCCGGCACAGGTACAGGAAACTATTACCGCAGAGACGGCCGCGCCGGAAGTCAGGGATACACAGAACCCGGCCGGGATTATTTTTACGAAGAAGACCTTCCTGCGGACAACATGCTGTGGGACGGCATCGAGGGAGATCCGGATGAGACCCCCGCGCAGAAAAGAGCCCGTCAGCGGGAAAGGATCCGTCAGGAACGGGAAAAAGAGCTCCGGAAAATGTATTTCCGGCTCGGATCAGGCGCGGCGGTCGCCCTGGTCGCAGTCATCATCGTGATCGTAATCGCGGTGATCGGACTCCGCAATAAGGACGACGATACTACTGTTGCGGCGGGTACCGGGACAGAGCAGACAACAGTTGTCTCCGGAAATGATACGGATTCGTCAGCGGGCAGCGGACATGAAGCAGGTGTGGAAGAAGGAAATTCCCCGCAGACAGAGGAGACAAACGGGGACGAAGATTTTTCGCCGGATGCCCGGGATAATCAGGAAGGTACAGCAGACGGCCCTCAGGATGCTTCCGCTGATACCGGGGAACAGACAGATATGACAGATACGACAGATACAACTGGAATGGATACCGAAAACGGCGGGCAGCAGGAGAGCACTGCGGGACAGGAAGAGAACACTGCCGCAGACACGGAAAATCCGGCTGATCAGGGAAATACACAGTTATCCCCGACTGATTCCTGGACAGAGGAAGCCCGGCAGGGAATTGCCGCGGACGGAAACGGGGCAGGGGTCAGCTACACTCGTCAGGACGAATGGAATCTGATTCTGGTCAACCCCTGGCATAAACTCCCCGAAGGATACACTGTAGAGACGACGACTCTTCTGAACGGTGAATCCATCGACAGCCGATGCTACGACGCGCTGTCGCAGATGCTGAATGACTGCCAGGAACTGAGCGGAGGTGTTCCGATCGTCTGCTCCTCCTACCGGCCCCATGAAAAGCAGGTGCTGCTCTATGATGACCAGGTCAAATCGCTCATGAGTGCCGGGAAAACGAAGGAGGAAGCTGAAAAGGAAGCGGGCACTGTCGTCGCGGTTCCCGGTACCAGTGAACATGAACTTGGACTCGCGGTGGACATATGCGACAGCGAAAACCAGCTGCTTGACGAATCACAGGCAGATACCAATACACAGAAGTGGCTCATGGAAAACTGTTGGAAATATGGATTTATCCTGAGATATCCCAAGAATAAGAGTGATATTACCGGGATTATCTATGAGCCCTGGCACTACAGATATGTCGGAAACGAAGTCGCCAAGGAAATCCAGGAGAGAGGGATCTGTCTGGAGGAGTACCTTGCGGAATAACCTGTTCAAAGCAAAGAATCCTATGAAGGGAAGACAGCTGAGAGATGCAATTGGACCCGAATGATTTAAAAAAGACAATAAATAATGCCGCGCATTCCTTTCAGGAAAAAACAGGGATAAAGGGTAAAACCGCAAGTGCCCGTCAGGAGAAGGAAACTCCGTCCTCTGATGAGCCTGCTGTGTCCGGACAGGGCGATTCTGCCGGAAAAAGCGACAGCCCGCAAAAGCTGACAAGAAAGCAGAAAAAGTCCCGGCGGTCGAGAAAATCCGGAAAAGGGGCTAAATCAGACCGGACAGCCCGATCCGGTCAGCCGCACCAGAGCGATCATCCGGACGGGCAGAAAACAGATTCCGGTCGGCCGCATCAGGACGACCGGACAGCGGAGTCCGGCCAGAATGCAAAGACCGGTCAGCCTGATCAGAACAATCATCCGGACGGTCAGAAGACAGAGCAGGCTCAGCAGCGTCAGGACTACCGGAAAACAGAACCGGGACAGAAGGAAGAATCCGACAGATCCCATCAGAACGAACACCGGGACGGACAGTCAAAACAGTCCGGCGCGCACAAGGCCGGAATCACAGGGAAAACAAAGAAGGGACTGTTCCTGAAAAAGGAAAGGAGCCCGGAAATACAGGTTCCCGATACAGAAGATGCCCCTTCCCGGAAAAATCAGGACAGGAAAGAACTCTGGGCAGGACCTGCTCAGAAAATATCGGAAACTGTCAGGAAAATCGGAAAAAATACTTCCAGACGAAAAGCATCTGAAGATGCTAAAGCCCTGCAGGAGACAGACATTCCTGTAACGGGTTATACTCATGAGCAACCGAAGATATCCAGCTCTGAAAGAGCGAAAACGCAGGATTCGCCAAAGGCATCCGAAAGAGCGAAACCGCAGGATTCGCCAAAGTCATCTGAAAGAGCGAAAGCGCAGGATTCGCCAAAGTCATCCGAAAAAGCGAAAGCGCAGGATTCGCCAAAGGCATCCGAAAAGGAAAAAACTCAGGATCAGACAAAGGAATCCGAAAAGGAAAAAGCCCGGGGCCGGTCAAAGAAATCCAGAAGAGCCAGAAAAAAGGACCGGTTAAAAAGAACCGGGAGTGCAAAGACACAGGATCACTCAAAAGAATCTGAACCGGTAAAAATCAGGGGCCGGTCGATTGTCACTGAACCGGGTAAAGATTCCGGAAAAACACCGGATCATACTAAAATCTCCGGGACCGGGATGGCTCCGGAAGCAGAGACTTCCCGGCCTGAGACTCCGCCGGAGCCGGCAGATCATTCCATCCAGGGACCTGCAGCTTCCGCAGAGAGGGATGCGGAAGAAAGCCCTGCTTCGGAAAAAGGCACAGCTCCGAAAAGAGGCTTTGATCCGGAAAAAGATACAGCTCCGATAAGAGCTTTTGATCCGGAAAAGGATACAGCTCCGGTAAGAGCCTTTGCTTCGGAAAAAGAAACGGCTCCAAAAGGCCAAACCCTTTCAGGGGGAGAAACGCCATCAGACGACAGGGACCTGAAGTCAGGATCCGTGAAACCGGAAACCGGCGCTGCCCTGTCCGGAGAAGAGCTGAAGGCGTCTGAAGAGACATCCGACGGCGGTCTTCAAAAGACAGACGGAACACTTTCAGAAGTTCCCGCAAAAACTACCGGCTTTCTGCGGAATGTCTGGCTGCTGCTTGTCACCTGGTGGAAAGCGTTTTTTGCCTCTCTTGTAAAGAAGGTCGGATATACACTTGCTGCAGCAGGAGTCATCGCCTTTGTGGCCGCCCTGTTCTGCTGCATCCTCTATCTGAGCACGATGGGATCCCGGAGCGGACAGACAGTGGATTCCGGAGACCGGGACAGAGAAGAAATGATCCCGGAAGAGGGAGCGGAAGCTGATTACGACGGAATCGCTCCGGCAGATGAAGCCGGGCCTACCGGATGGTCCCAGGTCCTGCCTGACCAGACCGGGGGGACCGATGGCGACCAGGCACTCGCCAAAGCATTTGAGGGACTTTTTTCGCGGACCCGTGAAGCTGCTGTCGTCCTGAGACAACAGGCGGAGGATACGATTCGCGAAGAATATATGGAAATCCTTGAAAGCGGCAGAGGAGCGGAGTATACACCTGAATCGGAAGCCCAGAAAAAACTGTGGGAGAAGGTCAGGAGCGAACGCAAAGAGGAACTGAAGGAAAAGCCCCTTCTCATTCTGGTCAACAAATGGCACACTCTCCCTGAAGACTATGTGGTGGAGCCGGTTGACCTGGAGAACGGACAGCAGATCAGCAGTATCTGTTATGACCAGATGGTGGAAATGCTTCAGGATTGCCGCAACGCAGGGGGTACGCCCATCGTCTGCTCAGGATACAGGCCGCATGATACGCAGGTCTATCTTTTTGACCAGCAGATCAACAGATGGCTCTATATGGGCTATGGGCAGGAAGAGGCGGAGGCCATGGCGGCCACTGCCGTAGCAGTTCCCGGAACCAGCGAGCATGAGCTGGGACTTGCCGCGGACATCTATTCCTCCGAAAATATGGATCTGGATGAGAGCCAGGTCAACACATTTACACAGCAGTGGCTCATGAAACACAGCTGGGAGTACGGATTCATCCTGCGTTACCCCAATGGTAAAAGCAGTATCACCGGAATCATTTTTGAACCCTGGCACTACCGGTACGTAGGGAGAAAATACGCGGAAAAAATATATAAAGCCGATGTCTGCCTGGAAGAATATCTCGATGAGGCGGACCACCCCTATTCACCGCTGGATCCTTTTGCGGAAACCGCGGAAGAGACAGGGGACGGAACTGAAGATGAATCCACGAACGGGACAACAGATGGAATCGAAAATGGATCTGCCAATGAAACAACAGACGGATTTCAGGATGGATCTATGAATGAATCAACGGATCAGTCCGGCAATGAATTCATGAACCAGCCGACGGACGGGGCCGGAGACGGATTCACAAACGGTACAACAGACGGATTCCAAAATGAACCCATAAATGGAACATTTAGCGGCACTTATAACGGGTATTAAGTAAAACGAAACGGGGAGAGTTCGACCTGTATGCTGTGCAGGCTGACAGGATATGGGGGGATCGCCTGAATATGGGGACTCACTCCCAAAATGGAATATGGGGACTCACTCCCAAAATGGAAAAGGAGAAATAATATGACACAGGATGTGATCTATATTACCGGACATCAGCACCCTGATACAGATTCCATCGCCTCCGCGATCGGCTACGCATTTTTCAAGCGGGCCAATGGCGTGAAGGCCGTTCCCTGCAGACTCGGAAAAATCGGAACCGAGACCAGATTCCTTCTCGACAGATTCGGCTTCCAGGAGCCCATGCTGCTTGAGGATGCCCGCGTCAAGATGTCCGAGATCGAGATTGACGACCCCACCACAATCATGCCGGACAAAACCATCTTTGAGGCGATTCAGCTGATGCATGGCGCGGACAAGCAGACCTGCGGCGTTGTTGACGAAGAAAACAGAGTCGTCGGCATGGTTACCATGAACGATATCGGCCTGGTCGCCATGGGCGATACGGCCAGTACCGAGAAGCTTCTCGAGGATATCTCTCCCGAGAACATCAATACCGCGATCAACGGAAAGATCATTTACCGCGCGCCGGACCGCCACATCCGCGGAAGAGTGTCGGTCATCGCCATCACCAAAGAAGATATCGCCATCCACGAAGTCAAGGACAAGATCGTTATCGTCGGTGACGACATAGACGCCCAGAAACACGTGATCGAGATGGGCGCAGGCATGCTGATTCTGGTGCGTGCGGATCAAGTGAGTGAGGAAGTATTGGAACTGGCCAGGGAATACGGCGTCTCCGTGATCATTTCCGGTCACAGCACCATGAACACTTCCCGATACACATATTTCGCCCCTCCCATCAGCAAGATCATGGCGACCAAGATCGTCAAGTTCTATGCAAACGAGCTGGCTGAGGACGTCGGTATCAAGATGATGAGAACACGTTATCACGCCTATCCCATCGTCGACGAAAATGACAGGATCGTGGGCTGCGCTTCCCGCTACCACATCATGAACAGCAAGAACAAAAAGATCATTCTGGTCGACCACAACGAGTTCTCCCAGTCCGTCAGAGCTATAGACAAGGCAGAGGTTCTGGAAGTAATCGACCACCACAGGATCAACGACTTCTCGACAAAGAGGCCGGTGGCTTTCCGTAACGAGATCATCGGCAGTACTGCGACCATCGTCGCGACCATGTTCCGTGAGAACCAGATCCCGATTCCCCAGAATCTGGCGGGACTCCTGCTCGGAGCCATCCTCTCAGACACCCTCAAGTTCCAGTCCCCGACCACGACTGAAAAGGACAAGCGCACAGCGAATATCCTTGCCGCCATTGCGGATCTGGACATCGACGAATTCGCCAATGAAATGTTCTCTGTCGGAGCGGATATCAAGGGCAAGGGCATTTCCGAGCTTCTCAATCAGGATATCAAGTACTTTGAGATCGAGAACTGCAAGACCATGGTCTCCCAGGTCATCATCTCCACCTTCAAGGCTCTCGAGGGCAAGAGCGATGAGATTCAGTCTGTTCTCAGCGAGTTCACCAAGAAAAAGAACCTGGATCTGTGCCTGATGGTCTTCACCAGCATCCTGGACAACGGTTCTATCGTCTACTGCGCCGGTGAAAAATCCGACTGGGCACTGGAAGCCTTCCCGGACAAGGACAATGAAGTTCACTCCCTGCAGAAGGGAGTCCTTTCCAGAAAGTCCCAGATCATTCCGATCCTGACAGCAACGATCCAGAAGTACTCATAAAACCGGAGCAGTTCTGTACACGCCCCGGTCCGGGGTATGTACTTGAAACTTCTTTTTCCTGAATCAGACCATAAAAATCTGCCGCGTCCGTAAAAAAGACATTCTGTATTGCCAAAATGCCTTCGAATGTCTTCGGACGTGGCAGATACTGCGTGATAAGACAGAAATTGTGTGTTATGATTGCAGAAGCGCTCTTTCTCCGATCTGCTGCCCGTTCAGCGTCAGAGGAGTTCTTTTTCAGCTTCAGGAGCGTTCTTTTTCAGCTTCAAAAGCGTTCTTTTTCAGCTTCAGGAGCGTTCTTTTTCAGCTCCAGAAGCGCTCTTTTTCAGCATCAGAAGAGCGGAGCCGTCACGCGGCAGACAGCAGGCTGCACCTTCCCAAGCTGCATGCTGTCAAATGAAAAATGCGTGCGAATATATTTTGAAAAATGAAAAATGCGTGCGAATATAAAAAAGGAAACAAGGAAATATATTAAAAAAAAGGATACAAGAAAACAGAAAGCAGTATTGACTTATGAATGAAAATAAAGACTACATGATTCGTGCTGTAGCCGCGGATGCCCAGATCCGTGCTTTCGCGGTCACTTCCCGAAACCTGACAGAAAAGGCCAGACAGGCCCACAATACCAGTCCCATTGCCACAGCCGCCCTCGGACGCGCCATGTCAGGCGCCCTGATGATGGCCGAGATGCTCAAAGGTCCCCGCGACCTGCTCACCATCCAGATTGACGGGGACGGTCCCATGCAGGGCCTGGTGGTCACGGCGGACAACCACGGCCATGTCAAAGGATATGTCAAGAATCCCAATGTCATCCTTCCGCCCAACGCGCAGGGACACCTGAATGTCGGCGGGGCAGTCGGAAAGGGCACCCTCACCGTGATCCGGGATATGAATCTCAAAGATCCTTATATCGGCCAGATTCCCCTGGTGACAGGCGAGATCGCCGAGGACCTGACGGCTTACTACGCACAGTCGGAGCAGATTCCTTCCGCTGTGGGACTCGGTGTGCTCATGAGCAAAGACAACACTGTCCGCAGAGCGGGAGGCTTTGTCGTACAGCTCATGCCCTTCGCGGATGACGAAGTGATTGCCCGTCTGGAAGAAAATATCCGTAAAATCTCTTCAGTCACAAACATCCTGGCAGAGGAGAATACACCCGAACACCTTCTGAAGGTTGTCCTGGAAGGATTTGAACCGGAAATTACATCCCGGGAGGATGTCAGCTTTTTCTGCAACTGCAGCAAAGAAAGATTCGCCCGCGGACTGATCCTTCTCGGAAAAGATGAGCTGGAGAACATCATCAGCGAGGGAAAGGATATAGAGCTCAAGTGCCAGTTCTGCAACAGCTCCTACAATTTTTCCACGGATGAGGTCAGGAAACTTCTGCCCCGCACACAGGTTTCCGAATCGGATGCGGAACCGCAGACCGAATCCGAGGATTCATGAGAACTTATCAAATTTGATGAAAATCACTTAAGTTCTCATAAGATTCATGATAAATCACGAAAACCACTTAAGATCTCACAAGATTTATACAAATCATGAAAATCACTTGAGATTCTTTAAAAATCATGAATATTCCTCATGATTTATGAGAATACATGAGGATTGCAAAACAAAGTACATCTTATTATAATGATATCGATTTTTTGATACTTCCGGAGTAATCCGAGTAATAATAACATATACCCTGCGCCGGAAGCTCCATGTGTGGAGCTTCGGACGGATCAGCTCAGCTCCGCAGAAAAACCCTTCGGGCTGCCCGCGGCTGTATAAAGCCTGTAAGAGCGGGAACTGCGCAGAGGGAAAAGCGGGGCGCAGGACTCGCGGTCAGATTATATATCACGCGGGTTCTGAATATATAGGATAAAGAGGACAAATAGAATGTATTGTGCAAAATGTGGCGCCAGGCTGGCAGACGGCGCCAAAAAGTGTGACGAGTGCGGCAATGCCGTGCGCGTGCGTCCCGCTGTTGCATCCGGAAAACGTTCAGAGATAGCTTTTGATTATGCTCCCGGCAATCTGAATAAAGCGGACAATTCCAAAGAAAAGTCCGGCGATTATTTTCCTGTGGATCAGGAAGTCAAAGATCCCGCTTTTTGTGAAGAGCCGGGGGAAAATGTCGATGTTCAGTCGATCATAAGGATTGCGCATGGAGAAGAGCCGGCTTCCAAAAAGGAGAGCTCTGATCCCGAGGACGGAAAAAAGCCGGCGTCCAAAAAGGAGAGTTCTGATCCTGAGGACGGGAAAAAACCGGTTTCCAAAAAGAAAGTCTCTGAGTCTGAGAACGGAAAAAAGCCGGCTTCCAAAAAGAAAGTCTCTGAGTCTGAGAATGGAAAAAAGCCGGTTTCCAAAAAGAAGAGTTCTGAGTCTGAGAACGGAAAAAAGCCGGTTCCCAAAAAGACAGTCTCCAATCCTGAAGAAGGAAAAAGGCCCGTGATCTCAAACGGCGGGGGAAGGCTTCGTTACGGCGCAGTCACTCCCCTGGAGAAAGTGCGCCGCCGGATCGCCGAAATAAGGCATCATCTGGAAGAAACGGCGGAAGAAAAGCGCATGAGCAGGCACATAGAGCGCGCAGCCAGGCACTATGAAGAGCTCGGAGCTCCTGCCACACCGATTTTAATTTCATCAGTGAAAAAGACCGGGGAATCCCGGAAACCTGCTGTCGATGCTGTGATCCCGGCACAGGAGGCAAAGCAGGCTGCGAACGGGCACGAAGAAAAAGTCCGTGCGCAGCAGGAAAAACAGACACGGGAAACCGGCGGACAGGCCGAACATGAAAAGACAGTCGACATTCTGTCCTCGAAGAGTGAGGTGACACCCTCTCAGAAAAACGTTCCGACCGGGCAGAAGGCGCATGCGGAGTATGCTGAAACTGTTGGGCAGGCTGTTTTGAAAGAAGAAATCCCTGATACAGAAGCAACCGCAGAGGTTGGAATTCCGGAAAGAAATGTATCCGCAGAGGCCGGAACTCCTGAAAGAGAAGTATCCGCAGAGGGCACTGCTCCTGAAAGAAAAGTATCCGCAGAGGGTCCTGCTCTGGAAATAGAAACGGCAACAGAGAGTGAAGCCCTGCAAGGTGAGGCAGCCGGGAGAAAGGCTGTCGAGGAAAAAATCCTGGCCGAACAGAAAGCAAGGGCTGAGCAGAAAGCTCTCGCCGACAGGGAAGCCGCTGAGAGAGAAGCTGTCGAGAGAAAGGCCGCCGAAGAGAAGATCCTGGCCGAACAGAAGGCCCGCAAAGCCCTGGAGGAACAGGAGCGCAGGGACCGTGAAAGACTTGCGCGCAAGAACGCCGCAGTCGCGGAAAGAACTCTCTCGGAAGAGGAAAAGCAGCTTCAGGAAGCCCGCCGTATCCGCAGGTATTACGAAGAGGAACCCGATGCGATGGAACTCTTCCTCGACAAATTCGGACTTACCAAGGAGACCGGGGTCAAGATCGCAACGCTCTTCCTGATCGTTGTTCTCAGCCTGATTTATGTGATCGGCCGCGGCAGATCCGGCGGAAGCAGCAGTCCTTCACCTTCCGGTGAGGGCGCCGCAGGAGAAACCTTCTCTGTCTCCCCCGAATCAGAAGACGATGGCGGCAGCGGCGTTTTTGATGACAGTGATCTTCCGACCGGCGGCGGAGACTTCGAGAATTCTCAATCCGACAAAGACACAGACGCGCAGCAGGAAGGACCTGATACACAGGAACCGACTGAGAACGAAGCGCCGTAATCAGAAGCGGTACAGCTTACGGAGAACGAAGCGCCGTAATAAACGAAGTTTTGAAAAAAACAGAACAGCTACAGCGAACGAAGTTCTTTAATTAATGTATTTTTATAAAATAAAAGGACAGCTTACGGAGAACGAAGCACCATAGCAAAAAAGCAGGAAAGTAAAGGTATCGTAATTATGCAAAGAGAATCTTTGGGCAGTCGTTTGGGATTTATACTGATCAGCGCGGGCTGCGCGATCGGTATTGGTAATGTATGGAGATTTCCGTATTTGTGCGGACAGTACGGCGGTGGCGCATTCGTGCTTGTCTACCTGTTTTTCCTCTTCATCCTGGGTCTTCCGGCAATGTGCATGGAGTTTTCTGTCGGACGTGCCAGCCAGACCAGTCCCATAAGCATGTATCAGAAGCTTGAGCCCGAAGGTTCCAAATGGCATCTTCACGGCATTGCCTGCCTGGCAGGCAACTACATTCTGATGATGTTCTACACCACCGTCGCGGGATGGATGGTTCAGTATTTCTTCCAGGAAATCAGAGGAACATTTGTCGGACTGGACCCTGACGGTGTAGCCAATGTCTTTTCACAGAGCCTCGAGAATCCTGCCATGCAGGTGGGCTTTATGGGACTTGTTGTCCTGATGGGCTGTTTCGTCAACATGAGAGGCCTGCAGGCCGGACTGGAGCGCGTGACCAAGGTCATGATGATCGCCCTGATCATCATTATGATGATTCTTGCTGTGAACAGCCTCTTCCTGCCCGGGGCATCTGAGGGAATCCGCTATCTGCTTATCCCTGATTTCAAGAGAATGCAGGAAGCCGGAATCTGGAACGTGATCGCGGCTGCAATGAACCAGTCGTTCTTTACACTCAGTGTCGGCATCGGTTCCATGGCTATTTTCGGAAGCTATATCGGAAGAGAGCGGTCTCTGTTCGGAGAGTCCGTCAACGTCGTTCTGCTGGATACATTTGTCGCGATCTGCTCCGGCCTGATCATCATCCCCGCATGCTTTGCGTACGGTGTTGAGGCGGGCGCAGGCCCCAGCCTGATCTTCATCACCCTTCCCAACATTTTCAACAACATGCCTCTGGGAAGAGTCTGGGGAAGCCTGTTCTTTGTCTTCATGTCCTTCGCGGCATTCTCCACAGTTCTGGCTGTGTTTGAGAACATCATGGCCATGTGCATGGATCTGTTCGGATGGAGCAGATTCAAGTCCGGACTGTTTAATATTTTCGCGATCTTCATCGGATCCCTGCCCTGCGCTCTGGGATTCAATGTACTCTCCTGGATCCAGCCCCTCGGAGAGGGCACCGGGGTCCTCGACCTCGAAGACTATATCGTCAGCAACTATCTGCTGCCTCTCGGCGCCCTGGTCTTTGTCCTTTTCTGCACCCGCAAAATCGGATGGGGATGGGATAATTTCAAGAAGGAAGCCAATGAGGGCGAGGGCATGAAGATACATGACTGGATGAAACCCTACATCACATGGGTCCTGCCTGTCCTGATTATTATCGTCTTTATCAAGGGAATAATCTGACCGCCCATATTGGAAAGGATAACACACGGAAAATGCAGTCTGTACAAAACGGCACAACTGAAAATGTTTCCGCGAAAAAGACAGCGCGGCGGGGAAAACTATGGATTTTTCCGGTCGTGCTTCTTTTGTGTGTCCTGGCTGCTGTCCTGGGAGGTCTCCTGATCTACCGTTTCTACACGCCTTTGGAGTACACCGAGAGCGAGGTCAATGAATATGTCAGGGACATTTACGGCGATTCATGGAAACTCCAGAAGCAGACCCCTCTCTCTGATGAAAGAGGACAGGGGATCCGCTACCTCTACGCCAATGGAGACGGGGACAGTTTTTCCGTTTTCTCTATTTCAGTGCCGGTCTACGAGAACGGCGAGGCTACCGGGCGCTGGGAAAAAGCTTTGTCCGACAATTATTTCAGCACCGTGATCGAAAAAAACATGAAGGCGCTGAAAAAAATTGAAAAGAAGCTTAATAAGAACCCGGAAATCCGTATGGAAATAGAGAAAACGGGAGATGAATCCGGAATCTACGGGGCTTCCTATACTTTCAGAATGTATCTGGAGACCAACACCTGCTTTGAAGAGGCAGCCAAAACTTTGCAGAAGATGGACAAACTCTTTTCATTCTCCTGCGGGGCAGGCACACCGCCCTACGACCAGATGCGCAAGGAGAATCCGGATGTGCGGATCTATCTGAAACCCGAAAAATCAGGCCCCGCCGCAGATGTGATCTCCTCATCCGCCCCCATTGTCCGCAAGGGGGATGGTGACAGCATTCCCAATCTGTCAGCTGACTGGAGCGCGTCCGGAGAGCGTGAAAAATACCGCATCAGCACGATTCCCTTCACGGACGCAACATCATCTTCCCGCCTTCAGGCCGAAGATGTCTTGATCCGTATTGAAAATGATTACGTGGATGCCGCGAAAACATTCGGCAAGACCTGTTATGCGGCTCCCGCGGAACTCAAGGACAAATACCCGGCCCCGGAGCTTTCCCTGGTCAATATAGGCGGGCATAAACTCAAGGCTTCCGACAACGGCGGCTATAAGTTCTATTATCACCGGGGGACCGGCACCTACTGGCTGGCCGGACTCGACGTCTGTGAGGACTTCGACGGAAATCCCTTCGGGGACTACTCCGGAAGAGGGACTTTCGCCAAACTGATCGATTACCTGGGCGGCAGCTACAGCTGTGACAAATGGAAGAGCGGATGGAAAATCGGCAACAATCAGTGGACCGCCGAGGCGGAGACTGAAAAGACCGGAAAGAGCCCCTATACCTACAAGGGCATGACCCTCTTCAGGAACGGGAACAACGAAAACCTGGACCCGATACCGAAAATCTTCGAGGGCACAGGAGCCCTTCCCTCCGGCAGACCCTACAGCATCAGAGACCTGATCCGCATGCTGGACGTCCGCATAACGATCAATCAGAAAGATATGACGGCTGTAATGTTCAGGAATTTCTAGGATGCCGTCCCGGACATTTTGATCCTGATTATCGAAACCGCACGTAAAACCCCGGCAGACAAACCATAGTCATCCGCGGGTACATTACGATTGAGATGTCACACTTGTGGTCATGGGTGAGTGTCCGCAGACATGTATGATTAAAGCCTGTAAAAAGAGAAAGCGCACAAAGACGAACAGATCATTCGGCTTTATGCGCTTTCTGTATCTGAATTCCTGTATCTGAAAATGCTTTCTGTATCTGAATTCCTGTATCTGAAAAAGCTTTCTGTATCTGAATTCCTGTATCTGAAAATACTTTCTGTATCTAAATTCCTGTATCTAAAAAATGGAGGAATGAAACCGTAGAATGAAAAACAACAGAACAATTCGCAGAAAGGTCCTGACCGCGCTCACCCTTTTCTGGATGCTGTTCATCTTTACCATGTCTTCAGCTGTAAGTACGGTGTCCGACTACCAGAGTGACAGCTTTATAGATTTTCTCTGTACCATTTTTGTAAAAGGCTACACGGAAATGCCTCCCGCCAAAAAGATGGAACTGCAGGACAAGGGCACCTTTCCGGTCAGAAAATGTGCCCACATGACGGAATATGCCATACTGGGCGCACTGCTTTCACTCACAATCACTGAATATCTGCAGGATTCCGATTCTGCTCAGCAAAAAAGACTCGGCAAATCCGCACCGCGGAAAGAGCAAAGTAATTCAGAATCGCAGACCAAACAGAGCAGTTTCGCCTCGAAAATTCTGCGCCTGGCGGTTTTTATCGGATTCCTCTATGCCTGCACGGATGAATTCCACCAGACTTTTGTTCCGGGGCGGTCGGGAGAATTCAGGGATATCCTGATCGACACATTCGGAGTCTTGCTGGGAACCCTGATCATCACCCGCCTTCTTCCTTCACTTGCACGGCACAGAACTGCAGAGGGTAAAACCGGTCAGAAGTATAACTGACCCGGCATAGAAATGACCCGGCATAGAAATGATCCGGCATAGAAATCATCCGGCATCTAAATGATCCGACATAGAAATGATCCGGCGCAGAACCGGGCGCAAAACATGCCGGACGTAAAAGAGTCTCCGCGCAGCGCCCGACTACAGATTCTGGCCGGTCAGGCTCTCTTTGCAGGCGCGGACTTGCGCCGGCGTGCCGCTCACGACAATGCGGCCTCCCTCCGCGCCTCCTCCCGGCCCCATATCGATGATATAATCCGCGCTTCGGATGACGTCCAGATCGTGCTCGATGACGATGACAGTGGCTCCGTGGTCGAGGAGGCTGCGGAATACATCAAGGAGCACGCGCACATCTTTGGGGTGGAGGCCGATGGTGGGCTCGTCAAAAACAAAGACGGAGTCCGACTGTCCCCTGCCCATCTCGCTGGCCAGCTTGAGGCGCTGTGCCTCTCCGCCCGAAAGACCGGGTGTCTCCTCTCCCAGGGTCAGGTAGCCAAGACCGAGGTCGTGCAGGACCTGCAGGCGCCTGTGTGTGGATGCCAGATCGGAGCAGGTTTCCATGGCTTCATCGACGCTCATGGACATGAGATCGGGGAGGCTGAATGCGGTCCCGTTTTTTGCTCTTCGAAGCACTTCGTGGGCTTCCCGGCGGTATCTTCCTCCCCTGCAGTCCGGGCAGGGAATATCGACATCCGGCAGGAACTGGACATCCAGGGAGATCTCACCGGTTCCGTCGCAGGTGGGGCAGCGCAGTTTTCCGGTATTATAGGAGAAGTCCCCCGCCTTATAACCCCGCTCTTTCGCGTCCGGCGTTCGGGCATAGATTTTGCGCAGGTCATCGTGGACATTTGCATAGGTCGCCACAGTGGACCGCACATTGATGCCGATCGGAGTGGCGTCGATCAGCTTGACCTGATTGATGCCGGGCGCCTCCAGCGACTTCACATGGGTGGGCAGTTTTTTGCCCTTTATGGAGGCGGAGAGGGCAGGAATCAGGCTCTCCAGGATCATGGTCGTCTTGCCTGAACCGGACACGCCCGTGACCACCGTCAGCCGGCCTTTGGGAATCCGGACATCCAGAGGATGCACCGTGTGGATCTGTCCGGTCCGCATGCGGATCGTGCCGCCAGCAAACAAATCTTTGTATAAATCTTTGCGCGAATCTACATGCAAATCTTTGCGCGAATCTTTGCGCGAATCTTTGAGCGAATCTATATGCAAATCTGTGTGCGAATCTGTATGCGAATCTTTTTGCAAGTCTTTGTAAAGACAGGAGGAATCAGGATCATCGGCGATCAGGATGGCGTCCTGTCCCGACAGATAAGGCCCGATCACGGACTCTGGATTATTTTTGATTTCCTCAATAGTACCCTCGGCGATGACTGTGCCGCCCGAAGCTCCGGCGCCGGGTCCCATCTCGATCATCCAGTCCGCGTGGGCCAGGACCTGAATGTCGTGGTCGACGATCACGACGGTATTTCCGTCCGCCGCCAGGTCATCCATCACCCCGGTCAGCCCCTTCAGATTATAGGGGTGGAGGCCGATGGAGGGCTCATCCAGGACATAGAGAACACCGGTCGTCCGGTTTCGGACCGCCCTTGCAAGCTGCACCCGCTGGCGCTCGCCCGTGGACAGGGTGGAGGCCGCCCGGTCCAGGGAGAGATAGCCAAGCCCCAGATCGATCAGGCGGACAGAGGTGTCCAGAAAAGATTCGCAGATATTTTTTGCCATGGGGCGCATGGGCTCCGGCAGGGTATCCGGAACGCCCCTGACCCATGGAATCAGATCCGAGAGAGTCATGGCCGTCGCCTGATCAAGCCCGATCCCCCGCAGCCGGGGTGCACGCGAAGCCTCGGACAGACGCGTTCCCCCGCAGTCCGGGCAGGTGCCCTCTGTCAGAAAGCGCTCGATCCGCTTCATCCCCTTTTCATCCTTTACTTTGGACAGGGCATTTTCCACGGTATAGACGGCGTTAAAATAGGTGAAATCCATCTCCGCGGTCTGCTTTGTCTGCGGATTCATGTAAAAAATATGCTTCTTTTCGGCGGGGCCGTGATAGACCATTTCTTTTTCCGCCTCAGTCAGTTCTTTGAAAGGCACATCAGTGCGGACACCCATCTCCCGGCAGACATCCTTCATGAGCGACCACATGAGGGTTCCCCAGACCACGACCGCGCCCTCGTCGATGGTCAGATCCTCGTTGGGTACCAGAGTGGACTCATCGACCGTGCGGGTGACACCGGTACCCCCGCAGGTGGGACAGGCGCCGCTGCTGTTGAAGGCCAGGTCTTCCGCCCCGGGCCCGTAAAAACCGACGCCGCACACGGGGCAGATTGTCTCATGCATGGCCGCCACATCCATGGAAGGCGGCACATAATGTCCGTTGGGGCAGCGGTGGCTGGCCAGACGCGAGAACATGAGTCTGAGGCTGTTGAGCAGCTCCGTCATGGTTCCGAAAGTGCTTCGGATCCCCGGAACCCCGGGTCTCTGGTGCAGGGCAAGAGAGGCAGGCACATAGCGGACATCATCTACATGTGCCCTGGCGGCCTGGGTCATGCGCCTTCTGGTGTAAGTCGAGAGCGACTCCAGATACCGCCTGGATCCCTCGGCGTAGAGCACGCCCAGAGCCAGAGAGGACTTTCCTGACCCCGAGACGCCGGCTATAGCTGTGATCTGATTCAGCGGAATGTCCACATCGATATTTTTGAGATTATGTACGCGAGCTCCCCGCACCTCCATGCTGCGGGGAAGCATCTTCATCTTCTTGTCTTTTTGATCCATGTGTAACTGCCAGTCTCCCTGTTTGTATGATGATTGTGTTTGTATGATGATCGTATCTGTATGATGATTGTGTTTTGTATGATGATTGTATCTGTATGATGATTGTGTTTGTATGATGATTGTATCTGTATGATGATTGTGTTTATATGATGATTGTTTTTGGATCGTATTTTTCTGTGGCAACTTTCCCGGATGGGTTTCCTTCGCTTCCTGTCCCGGAGGCGGATTTTTTCGGGACAGATTATTTCCGGGACATGCCCCGAAGACGGATTTTTACCGGAACAGAACATTTCTGCGGCCTGTCCACGGGACAGACTATTCCGGGACATGTCTCCAGGAGAATTTATTTTTGAGGCATGGCCGCAGGCAGGTCAAAGGTCGAATCTATGGATATAAACCGGTGTTCCTTTGCGGAGTTGATGATGGCCTCGCCTACCTCGAGAGAATGGAGCGCCATGGCGCCGCCGGCTCTGTTTGGCCGGCTTTCCGCGATTGCCCGCACCAGATCCACAAGGCCGATCCCCCGGTCATTTGTCACGAAGCTGGTCGCATCGAAATCATGTTTTACCTCGGCAATTTCCCACGGAATATCCTCGTCCCCCTCGTGGCGGGGCATATTTTTCCAGCGGTAGGTCTCGACAGTCTTCACCAGGGTATCTCCCCCGAAAACATTCGGCCCCTTGTTGGGGTCTTCCTCCGCCATGACCAGCGTCGCCTTTGTCCCATACAGTTCCATGCGGGGCATGACGGAATCCCAGGCGTCCCAGATCATGTTGTAACTGACGACAGCACCGCAGCGGAATTTGAGGACCGCCATCAGCGAGGTCATGATCTCCGGATCCACCTTCAGTTTCTTTCCCTTGAAAGGTTCGGAATAGATCATCCGCTCCTGCTCCGGCTGGATTCCCATGGCAGTGACCGATTCCACCGGCCCCAGAAGGGACAGAAGAGCAGTCATGTAATAAGGTCCGATATCCAGAACCGGGCCGGCACCCTTCTGATAGAAAAACTCAGGATTGGGGTGATACCACTCCCAGCCGTGGGAAACGCAGTTGGCGGTCCCGCCGACGATCCTGCCCGTGACGCCTTCATCGATCAGCCTGCGGAAGGTTTGCAGCCTGGCACCCATGAAGGTGTCCGGCGCGCATCCCACATACAGGCCTTTCTCTGCAGCGGCTTCCATGATCTCCCTGCCCTCAGCGTAGGTCGCGGCCAGAGGCTTCTCGGAATACACATGCTTGCCGGCCCGCAGCGCGGCAATATTATATTGATAATGAGCCGCCGGCGTTGTCAGATTCAGGACGACATCCACATCCGGATCCTGCAGCAGCTCATCGCCTGTATCATAAGCCTTTTTGAAGCCGTACTGCTCCTTCCTGGCCCTCGCCTTTTCCGGCGTGCGGCAGGCACAGGCGTACAGCTCCACTTCGTCCGGATATTTCTGGAGATTCGTCAGATAAGCGTTGCAGATATCCCCCAGACCGATGACACCTATACGTAAAGCACTCATAAAACCCCTCCTGTATATTTGAAAAAATGGAAAACGATGCAGTAAGAGACATAAGAGACAAGGGACGTTCCTCAAAAAGAGACAGGGACGGTCCCCTGTCTCCGGATCCCTTGTGGAGAAGACGAAGAACCGTCCCCTTCCCCCCTGTCTCCCCGGAAAAAACCGGAACCGAATATCAGAAGGGACCGGTTGACATTGCCTCAATCCCAGAATAACATGGAATTGTAAAAAAAGGTGCGGCGCCCGGAATATTTCCGCAAATCCTTAAATCGCATTTGCGTATATTCTTCCACGCTGCTCAATTTATTCTTCGTCGCGCAATACTCGCGAGCGAGTCTTGAATACAGCCCAGAAAGGAGAAACTCAAAGATGTCGGATTATGAAAACAACTGCTGCAACAGTATGCCTTTGATCGGCGATCCCGCCCCCGCCTTCCGCTCTATGACCACAATGGGAAAGGTGAATTTCCCGGAAGACTATAAGGGCAAATGGGTCGTCTTTTTCTCCCATCCCGCGGACTTTACTCCCGTGTGCACCACCGAGTTCATCGCGCTGGCAAGGCGCGCCGATGAGTTCCGTGAGATTAATACAGAGCTCCTGGGGCTTTCCATTGACTCCCTTCATTCCCACCTGGCATGGGCCGAGAGCATCGAGCACATCGATCTGGGCGGAAAAGGCAAAGTCAAGATTCCCTTCCCCATCGTGGCGGACATCTCCATGAGTGTGGCCAAGGCATATGGAATGCTTCAGTCTGTTGCCAAGACTCAGACTGTGCGCGCCGTCTTCATCATCGATCCCGACTCGATTATCCGCGCCATCCTGTTTTACCCCATGTCCACCGGCCGCAATATTGACGAGATCAAGCGCATCATCCTCTCTCTTCAGAAACACGATGCGGACAACGTCTCTACGCCCGCGGACTGGAATCCCGGTGATTCCGTTGTCATGGGTGCTCCGCTGACCCTTGAAGTAGCAAAGGACAGAATGGAAAACGCCGACGATAACATGATCCCCTACAGCTGGTATCTCACCATGAAAAAACAGTGACTGTAATAATCCTGCTGTGAAAAAACAGTGACTGTAATTATCCGGCTGTAAAACAGTGGCCACAGGTAATTCACAGTGAAAAAAGTGGCTGCAAGTATCCTGCTGTGAAAAAACAGTGACTGTAATAATCCCGCTGTAAAAACAGTGGCCATAGGTAATTCACAGTGAAAAGAAGTGGCCGCAAGCAACGGAAACAAAAATAACCAATCCATTGACCGATCATTTACCAATCCAATAATCAGTCAACTGACCAGTCAATCATTCAAACATTTTGCGAAGAAGGAGCCGCAGTCCTCAAATGCGGCTCCTGTTTTATAACACGGCCCGCGTAATGTTATTTTCCATCTTGAGGCGGGCACAGGCCAGTCTTGGCAGAGGGCTGCGTGCTCACTTCAACCCTATTAACATGGTCTGTATAATGTGCTTTCTGCTTTGAGGCGGGCACAGGCCAGTCTTGACAGAGAGCATCGGTGCCACTTCATCGGTGCAACCTTTACCCTATTGGTAAATCATGGAGAACAGGAATGAGCAGCTATCAGAAATATCCTTCCACGTATGTGAAGACACATGACGGTGAGCTCCTGGCAGGTTATGACGCCATCACAGGGCGGATTCGGCAGGAATATGAGGCATTTGAGAGCAGCGGAAAAAAAGATTATCTGATCGCCATAGACACCTATCCCGGAGTCTGCGATGAGGAGGTCCTGGAAGCACTGAAGGGGCTTCCCTGCAGCAGCCTTTTTGACATGCAGACTGTTTTCCGTGAAGAAGAGGAACTGGCGGAGCAGCTGAAATATCATCTCACTGACGACCGCGTCTTCGGAAGGATGTTCTTTGGGGAGCTCGAAGACCTCATGGATCCCGGCCGGCTTGCCAAAATGCGGGAAGATGTGAAGACAGCAGAGGGTCTGTCTATTGTCTACGGATTCGGCGCCTTTCTGGCGGCGCCTCCGGCGCAGGGACAGGCCGTATTGCCAACCGGAGCCGTCGTGGACAAGGCTGGCGGAGAGACTGAAGACAGCACCGGATCGCCAGCCTCTGCAGCTGACGATTTCCGCCATCCTGACCTCTGCCTCTATCTGGACATGGCCCGCTGGGAGATCCAGCTCCGCTACCGCAAAGGCATGCCCAATTACAACTGCACCAATTACGACGAAGATATACTGCGCAAATTCAAAAGGGGATATTTTATCGAATGGCGGGTTGCGGACAAGCACAAAATGCACTGGTTTGATCAGGTCGATTATTTTATTGATACCAACTGCGCCGGTCAGCCTAAAATGGTGCCCGGTCAGGCCATCCGCGATGCCCTGCGGGAGCTCACCGGGCGCCCTTTCCGCACTGTTCCCTATTTTGATCCCGGCGTCTGGGGCGGACAGTGGATGAAAGAAGTCTGCGGACTGGACAAAAGCAAGCCCAATTACGCCTGGAGTTTTGACGGAGTCCCCGAGGAGAATTCCCTGCTTCTGGACTTTGGCAGCGGGATCTTCGAACTGCCGGCCATGGACCTGGTCCTGGCATACCCCAGGCAGCTGCTGGGCGAAAAGGTCTACTCCCGGTTCGGTGCCGAATTCCCCATCCGTTTTGACTTTTTGGACACGATCGGCGGCCAGAACCTGTCGCTCCAGGTCCATCCCGTGACCGATTATATCCGCCGCCAATTCGGCATGGCCTACACCCAGGATGAGAGTTATTACATCCTTGACGCCGCGGAAGACGCCTCCGTCTACCTGGGACTGGCGCAGGACGCCGATCCGTGGCAGATGTTCGCGGAACTGGAGCGGGCCAACCGCGGAGAGTGCCTGTTTGACGCGGAAAAATACGTCAACCGCTTCTCTGCCAGAAAACATGATCATTTCCTGATTCCTGCGGGAACCTGCCACGGAGCCGGCTCCGGCACCATGGTGCTGGAGATCAGCGCGACGCCCTACATTTTCACATTTAAACTATGGGACTGGGGGCGCCTGGGACTTGACGGAAAGCCCCGCCCCGTCCATCTGGAACACGGACGGCAGGTGCTGCAAACGGACAGAAAATATGAATGGGTAAAAAAGAACCTCATCAACGCAGTCCATATAGTTAACGATAATGACGATTATACAGAGGAGCATACAGGTCTCCATGAACTGGAATTCATCGAGACCCGCCGTTACACGATCCGCGGCAAGGCAGACCTGGACACAGAGGGCAGCGTCAACATGCTGAACCTGGTGGAGGGAAGTGCGGCAGTGATCGAGAGCTCCGCCGGCGGATTTGAACCCTACACAGTCCACTATGCCGAGACATTTATCCTGCCTGCGAAGGCGGGACCCTTTACCATCCGCCCAGCCAATAAGGACGAAAGGATCATCGTTATACGGGCCTATGTCAGAACCTGATAGGACGCTCCGATGCAGTAAGGACCTGAGAGGACAAACCTATGTCGGGAGAACCTGAGAGGATTAGTCAATCCTGGAAGAGCCTGAGAGTTCAAACAATCTTAGACGGACCGGGCGGACGCACCAATGCCGGAAGAGTCTTAGGGGACGCACCAATGCCGGAAGAGGCTTAGGGGACGATCTATTGCCGGGAGAGAAGAACATGAGAGGACAAACTAATGATAGACATTCATTCCCACATTATTCCCAGAGTTGATGACGGCTCGGGCAGCATAGAAGAATCCCTGAAAATGCTGCGCAGTGCAGTAAGGCAGGGCGTCACCGCGATCATGGCGACTTCCCACAGTGACGCCTTCCTGTTTAATGCAAATCTGGTGTCCGTAAAGTATAAACTTCTTCAGGATGCGGTAAAAGAGAAAGGAATTCCCATCACCCTGGGATTTGGCACGGAACTCTACTGCTCAGTCCGATATATCGAAGAGAACCTGGAGCTTCTGAATTCCGGAACATATCCGACCATGAACGGCACTGATTACGTCTTGGCTGAATTCAGCACACGAGTATCAGAAGAAAACGCGGTATTTTGCCTTACCAGGCTGCAGGAAGGCGGCTACAGGCCCATCCTGGCCCACGCCGAGCGCTGCGCTTTTATCGATGAGCACGCAGCTGACAGTCTTCGCGAGCGGGGAATCTTCTTCCAGATCAACGTCTACAGCGTCAAAGAGGAAAAAGACGCAGCCATCAGAAACCGGGCAAATATGCTGCTGCGGAAGGGACTGGCGGACTTCGCCGGATCGGATGCCCACAGGATGATCCACCGGCCGCCTGCCTACACCGAAGGCATTAAGCATATGTACCGCGAATATGACCATGATTACATCGACAAGGTCCTGATCCACAATCCTCAAAAATGTTTTTTTGAAATAGGGTAGAGGGGACTGTGCCGTCCTTTGCCCCACGACCGGCCAGTGTCCGCCGCAAGGCGGCAAATATATTTCACGGGCCCTATCATAAAACAGCCCGGCCGGTTTTCTGCCCGGCCGGGCTTTTCCTGCAAAATATTGACAGCCTCAATCTTAACGTTCAAGAGTGCCGTCCCTCCAAATGCTAAAATACTCGCTCCAATCTGAAAAATAGTAATTGGAACCGACCTTTTTATAAGTCCGGATCCATACCCTGTATCTGTAGGCGGTAGAAGAGATTTTTATCTTGTGTGTGGTTGCGCGGGCATTTTTGATTCTGACACGATTTAAATTCGGACTGAGGTGAGGATATCTTGCTCCGCTGTAGGTAATCTGGTAACCGCTTGTCTGCTTGCTTTGCCTCTTCCAGCATACGGTCATGATGGAACCGTTGCGTTTCAGCAATGTCAGTGCGGTCGGTTTGGGCTTGATTATGAAAGTCTTTGTGATTGTACCAGTGTACTTGCCCCTGCCCCGGATGATCATCGTTGCCCTGCCAACATTTATGTTTGATTTGTAGCTGATTTTGTAATCAGTGCCTTTTCTCAGCGTCCTGCTCCCCAGTTTCACAACAGGATTCTGGGTCAGCGCCTTACCGGTCCAGGTCCTGCACTTGAGTCCTGTCACCTTCGCATTCGAGATAGATGTGGCTGCAGCCAGGCTGATGGAATCAGCGGCCCCGACCTGCGTGCCGCCGGCAAATACCGCACAGGGATATAACGCGACAGCCGAAACAGCGATGACCAGCGTCAGGAACCAGGCGGTCAGCCTTTTTTTGCAAAGCCCTTTCACTTCTTTTGAACGATCATAGATTTTTGTCTCCATAATGCCTCCCTATAGAAAAATTGAATCTGCCGAAAACACTACGACTGCTGCAAAATGCTTAAATCTCCCTCCGTGGAAAATATGAAAACCCGGGTCTGCTGAAAACACTGTGACTGCTGCAAAATGTTTAAAACCTAAATATATTATATCACAGTTTTTATTTTGAAATACGGTAAATAGAACTTGAAAAAACGTTTAAAATCCATGGCGATTTCCTGACAATTCTTCTGATGATATTCCATTGAATGTAAAAGTAACTGCCAGATTTCGAGAGTAGTTGTAAGGAAAAACTTGCAGTTAAAAATACAATTAACCAACCCCCCTGACCCGTATTGAGGGAAGATTTTGGGACTTATTCGCGTTCTATAATCGTATCATCAACAGGCAGCTCTCTATATCTATACCCATTTTTATCTGTTTTGACAGCTTCTGACAGCCAATTCCCACCTTTGTGGTGGGAATGGACAAAAGCCGGAGATGATATAATCCACTTTATGTGAGCGGAGGTGTCGATATGACGATTATAGACAAACTCAATAAGGACGATATATTTGCGGAAGATGAGTATTTGAGGCTGAGAAAACTGACTTCTGAGGACCGTGCGGATTACTTCCGGGTACTGAAGCAGGTCAGCCCCGTTCCCGAAATCTTCAACCTGGACGGCTTTGAAGATCTTTTGTGGAAAGAGACCCTTTCTTCCAACACAGAGATGGCTCTGGCGATCGAGAAAAAAGGACCCGCTTATGTCGGGGAGTGCATGGTGAAAAACCCGGAACCCGGTATCCTGGAGCTGGGGGTAGACGTCGGGACAGAATACCAGAAAAGGGGGATCGGAACCAGGGCCATGCGTCTTCTGATTACCGGAATCCGACAGCGCTGCCCCGGCTGCAGACTCATCGCCAGGATTTACTCTGACAATGTGAAAAGCATTCATATCATCCGGAAGCTGGGTGGCATGAAGATTGCCGAGGAACCCGGCGAATATAAGGAAGCGGCTGCCGTAGCCGCTGCTGCCGGCAGGCAGAGCAAGCCTTCCTCACCAGGTCTCCCCGGCAGCGTCCATATAGAGGTGTTTGAGATTCTGCCATGAACCGTCACCTCCATATGGCAGAGCGAATCCTATAGATATAGTCCTCTGTTGCTTTGGCAGCCCCGGCAGCCTCTTCAGATCCGGAAAACCATAAAAACCCCGGCAGCCCTTCAGATCCGGAAAACCATAAAACCCCGGCAGCCCCTTCAGATCCGGAAAACCATAAAAACCCCGGCAGCCCCTTCAGATTCGGTAAACCAGAAAACCCCGGCAGCCCCTTCAGATCCGAAATAATCCAACTGGAGATTGTTCACACAAAAAGTCACTATTCCGGCCACGATTGCTCCAAAAGAATGTAGAAGGATGGAGCAGAAAATGGTACACTATTATAGTTGGATAATTTGCTGACTTTATTGAAATAAGAACAAAGAAAAGGATAGGAGGATTAAGCATGACGGTCTCTTATGGTGGATTATGGAAATTATTAAAAGAGAACGGATTACGCAAACAAAATCTGGTCGATGACGTGGGAATCAGCCCTGTGACAGTGTCCAAAATGGGCAAGGGAAAACTGGTGACAGACAAGGTCATTGACCGCATCTGTGAATATCTGGACTGCGAGCCCAGGGACATCATAGAGATTGAGTAATCTTGAGTCTTGTATATTAACTCAGACAAAGCATTCAAATACTGAAAGCCGGGGATTCCGAAACTCCGGACGATACTGGTGTCCCGGCAGATGAGACAGCCTCCTTCGATGGTCCCATCGATGAAACGGAAGATGTTTCCTCCGATATCACTGACGACGGAGATATGGTCTCTGATGAGATGCCCGGCGCAGATCAGGAAACGGAAGAGGTCCCTGCTCCTGTTCAGGAAGACAATGCTTTTACAGAAGATCAGACAGCCACGGAGGAGTCTGCTGAATTCCTGACAGAGGAGCCTGCCGAATTCCTGACAGAGGAACCTGCCGAATTCCTGACAGAGGACCCTGCTGCTGTTGCGGACCCTGCACTGGCAGATGATGATGCAGCACAGACCGCAGATACCGGAATCTCAGAGGAAGCGGATACTGAAGAAACTGTTTCCGAAGAGCAGAAGGCTGAAGGTGAGGCGGACTTTAATCCGATCACCCTGGACTACACATCGGTGGACCTGCTGATTGGACATCAAAGGACGTTCAATATAAAGTGGGACGAGTCAGGTCCCGATAATCATGAACTTATTGATATTATAGACTCAGATACCGATGGCATAATAGAGTTTACAGCTTTTCAATATACCTCCTTCGAGATCCGGGCTAAGAAAGTGGGAAGCACATTACTAACGATTAACGGAAATGAGGGCACTGTTCTCAAACTCCAGATCAATGTATTCTCCTGCCTTGCAAAAGACTCTGTGACGGTAAAAGCGGAGTATAAGACAAAAGTGTCTATGTATGAGGACTACTTCACCGGATCGTGGGAACATCCCTACGATAAGCGTTATTCTGTTTCTACATCGAATAAAAATATCGCAACGGCCGCATTGGAAATGGATAAAAGTGATTATCGTTATTATCTGATCATCACGGGGGTCGGTGTCGGAAACGCGGTTATTTCAGTTACAAGTGACAGGACCCAAGGTACCAGTACAATCTCGGTCAAGGTGGAAAAACCCACATTCAGTCTGAATGCTACAGATATCAATATACAGGCGTCGGATGTATATGACCTGAAATCCTCCGGAAGTAATATCAAGACTGCCACGAGCTCCAATACAAGCATTCTTACTGTGGAAAAAACCGGAGACAAAACGGTCCGGCTGAAACCGGTCAAGCCGGGAAAAGCAACAGTTACAGTCAAAAATTATTTCGGTGACGTAAAAAAAGCAACAGTTACTGTCACCACCTTCCTCAGGTTTAAGAGCATGGTCCTGACCGCCGGAGTAGAAAGGGAACTTTCTGAAGCCAGTATATTCAGTGCTTCTGACTATCAGAAGTGGGGAAAAAACTTCACTGTCTCCAATAAAAATATTGCGACAGTAAGCGGAAAAACCAGTAAAAACTCCTATAAATTCAAAGGACAATATCCCGGCAAGACCACTATTACTGTGAAATGCGGAAAAACGGGTGCCACTGTACCCATTGCTGTCACTGTAAAAGCACCTGCCTTTAATCTGAGCGCTTCAAAGGTCACGATCGACAAGGTGAAGACCTGGCAGGTCACATCCTCGGGGAGCGATATCGGAAAGGTATCCAGTTCCAACACAGGGATACTGAAAGTCAAAAAAGTCAGTTCCAGGAAAGTACAGCTCATACCTGTTGGTCATGGAACAGCAACTGTGACGATCACAAGCATCTATGGTGTTAAACGCACCGTCACAGCTGCAGTTTCCTACAACTATTTTAAAGCCCTTTTGACCGCCAAAACCAGGCCGGACTCCGTAACTCATGGTTCTAAGATTCTGACTGGAAAGACAGCCCCCTCAGCGACAGTGAGCGTGCCCATTGGAGGATAGACATACACCTGCAAGGTGGATTCCTCCGGAAACTACGTGATCCGGAACATACCGGCTGTAAAAGCCGGGGCAAAACTGAAACTGACATTCAAACTGGAAGGCGTATCCATTACCAAAACTGTAACAGTTAAATGATCAAATTCAAACGCGTCCTCTAATGCCAGCCTCTCATTTGATGAGAATGGTAAGGTAGATGATTGGTCAATCTATAATTATTGATCCTTACAGAAAAGTATCTTTGTTATCAATATAAAACCACAGGTGAGTCAGGAGATATTCCATATCTCCTGACTCACCTGTAACCTATAATCCATAACCAATAATCAATCATTTTTGATCAATAACCCATACACCGCAACCATTGCCTTAAAAAACGGAGCCTCACTATGCACAGAATCGCCGTCATATCCGATACACACAACCTGCTTCGCCCGGAGGTGCTTGACATCATCAAGACCTGCGAGCTCGTTCTGCATGCCGGCGACATCTCCAGACAGGACATACTGGACACGCTACAGGACTTGAAAAAGGTATACGCCGTTCGCGGCAATAACGACAGGGGAGGCTGGACAGCAGACATTCCCTGTTTTCTTGACTTTAATCTATTCGGATGCAGGATTTACATGACCCATATCAAGAGGAATATCCCCGATGATCATGGGGCGAATCTGGTGATCAGCGGTCACAGCCATCGGTATTCCTGCGTGCAGGATGGAGACACCATTTATCTGAATCCAGGCAGCTGCGGACCCCGCAGATTCAACCAGGACATCACCATGGCGATCCTGACGATAGACGAGGAGAAAAAAACTCCGGGATCAGGTGCATCTATTTCCATTGAGCGGATAGACATTCCGCATTGAGGTTTAAAACTCCGGGATCAGGTGCATCTATTTCCATAGAGCGGATAGACATTCCGCATTGAGGTTTTGAGCAGATCCACATTCCGCACTGAGGTTTCCAATTCATGATTTTCAAGCAGATATTCAGAATAAAGGCAGTACTGGCGTGCCTGGCCGCGCTGGCGATAATGATCTGCCTGCTTCCCGCCGCGGTCAGCGCGGCGCCTGATCAGGGTCCCATTCCGGAATACACGGAATTTGAACAGCTGAGCGGGTGCAACATAGGCATGATCACCGGTGCTCCCTTTGAAGAACTGGTCAAAAGCAAGATCCCGGACGCAGGACCGGTCCTTTACTACAATTCCCCGGCGGATATGGTGACAGCTCTTAAAGCCGGGAAAGTGGAAGCCTATTTTAATAGCAATGCGGTCGGTTCCCTGCAGGTCAACCAGGACAGCTCTCTGGCGATTTTTCCCCATAGCCTGGGCGAGACAAATTTCGGATTCGCCTTTAAAAAGAACAGCAAAGAGCGTCAGAGATGGGAGAGGGCTTTCAGTACTATTTCTGAAGAAGAAAAACAGAAGATATGGGAAAAATGGACCGGCGCGGATGAAAGCGTCAAGGTCCTTCCCGAACAGGACTGGCCGGGAACTGCCGGCACTGTCAAAGTCGCCGCCTGCGACACCCTTCCTCCCATGAGCTACCGCGGCCCGGGCGGAAAACTGGTCGGATTTGATATGGAGATCATTCTACGGATGGCTAAGGAACTGGACGTGCATGTCGAGTTCAAGGGGATGGAGTTTTCAGCCGTCCTGCCCTCTGTAGAATCAGGAATGGCCCCGATGGGAACGGGGTCAATTGTTGTGTCTCCCGAGCGAAAGGAAGTCGTTGATTTTATAGAATATCACCCCGCCTCCTATGTCCTGATCGTCCGCTCCCTGGGGAATGAAGAGACAGGCGTTGGATTCTTTGCAGGTCTGAAACAGAGCTTTTACAGGACTTTTATCAAAGAAAATCGCTATCGCCTGGTGCTCTCAGGATTTCTGACTACTCTCATAACCTCCTTTATGTCCGGCATCTTCGGGCTGATCCTGGCCTTCTGCCTGGTCTTTCTGCGCCACAAAGACAAGGGCCTGATCAATCGCCTGATCGGTATCTACACCAGCCTTGTAGCAGGGATACCGGCGGTCGTCATTCTCATGGTTCTCTACTACATTGTATTCGGGAAATCAGGCCTTTCCGCGATCATAGTTGCCATCATCGGATTCTCGATCATCTTCGCCGCCCGCGCATTCGGTGTGATCTGGAACACGCTTGAAGGGATCGACCCAGGACAAAGAGAGGCGGCGCTGGCGCTTGGCTACACGGAAGCCCGGGCTTTTAGGGAACTTATCCTGCCTCAGGCCCAGCGGGGCTACAGACCTCTGCTCGTCGCGCAGTTTGTCTCCCTTGTCAAGGAGACCAGCATAGCGGGCTACATCACCGTCGTGGAACTCACCCGTGCCGGCGACCTGATCCGCAGCAGGACCATGGAGGCCTTCTTCCCCCTGCTGTCGATCGCCCTGATCTACTTTGTCCTGATCTGGCTTCTGGAAAGGATAGCCGGGCTGTTGGACAAACACCTGGCAAAGAAACACGAAGAACGAAAGATCAAGGGGGTGGATGCATGAGTCTGATAGAGATCAGAGATCTGAAAAAAGAATATGGCTCTGTCTCCCCTCTGAAGGGAGTCAACGCGGACATCGAAGAGGGAGAAGTGATCAGCATCATCGGCCCCTCCGGGACCGGAAAATCCACACTTCTCCGCTGTATCAACCGGCTGGAGACTCCCACCTCGGGAACCGTGACCGTGGACGGCGTAAACGTGTGCGACACTTCCGCAGACCTTCCAAAAATTCGCAGGATCATGGGAATGGTCTTCCAATCCTTTAACCTCTTTCCCCACAAAATGGCGGTGGAAAATATCATGATCCCGCAGCAGAGCCTTCTGGGAAAATCTCTTCAGGACGCCTACAGCGAAGCCATGGAACAGCTGGCAAGAGTCGGCCTGGCCGACAAGGCCCGCCACTATCCCGACGAACTGTCCGGTGGCCAGAAGCAGCGCGTCGCCATCGCCAGAGCCCTGGCCATGCACCCAAAGATCCTGCTTTTCGATGAGCCGACCAGTGCCCTGGATCCAACTATGGTGTCCGAGGTGCTCTCCGTCATCCGAGACCTGGCCGGCACCGGCCTGACCATGCTGATCGTGACCCACGAAATGCGCCTTGCCAAAAACGTCTCCGACCGGATCTTCTTCATGAATGAGGGCGAGATCTGCGAAGAAGGACCTCCTGAGCAGATCTTCGAAAACCCCCGCCGCGAGGCCACCAGGAACTTTATCTTCCGCATCCGCAACTGGAATTACAAGCTGTCCCCCACCGAACAGGACTTCCCCGCGATGATGGCCTCCCTGGAAAAATTCTGCAAGGACCAGTTCCTGGGCAGACGCCAGGCCGACAACTGCCAGCTTGCCGTGGAGGAACTGGCATCATCCGTCCTCCTGCCCGCGATTAACCGGACCAAGCAGGGCTCCTTCTCCCTCACTCTCCAGGCCGGGGAAGAAGGCACCAACCGCAAACTTACTCTGGACGGAAGCGATTTCCCGGAGTGGAAACCGATCGCGGATAAGCTGACAGAGATAATTCCCGCGGACGAAGGTGCGGAAAAGCCCCTGGCTGAAAAAGAAGACAAAGTGGCGAAATACGGTACCGGCACCGGGGCGACTTCTGATAAAAATGATTCCTCCGCAGCCGTGTTTGAAACAAATCCCGATATCAGCGATCTATCTACGAATCGGCAAAAGAAGAGAGCACACGGATCAGAAGGAGAAACCATTGAAGAGGCCTCCGCAGCGATCCTCGCGAAACTGCTCAGACGACTTCCTGAAGAAGGAAAGCCCAATACTGCTGAATTCAGGATTCTTTGAAACAACATTTTTGCGTTTTGTTTAGAATTATTGAGCTATAAGCGCTACTTTATCGTATTTTTTACGAGGAAGATTGCTGGATGAATATTGAATCTGCATGATTAGTCAGACTAAGAAACTGAGTTGAAACGAATCATTGTTAGAAGAGGGTTGTTGCCAAGAAGACTAACATTATATTTGCACACAAATGGTGAATGCCCTGACTATGTAATGCGGAAATCAAAAAGATGTTTTTTTGAGAGGAGGAAAAAATGAATTGTCCGTATTGTAATCAGGAAGTTATGCCGGGGAATAAGTTTTGCCCTAACTGCGGAGCAAAGCTGATACAAGATTCCAATATTAATCCAGGGGTGAATGCACAACCTGTTAATAATGGAATTGGTCAGAATGGCCAGTATCAACAGATGAATACTCCTCAGCCGCAGGGAGGACAGCCATATAATCAATATCAGCAGCAGGGACGACAGCAAGGGCAGCCAAATTATCAAACCCAATACCAGGGAGGACAGCCGGGGCAGCCAAATTATCAATCCCAATATCAGGGAGTCCAGCCGGGACAGCCATATAATCAATCTTCAATACCGTCCCCTAACAACCAGAATAATACTAAGAAGAGAAGAAGGAAAAAAGGCGGATTTGTCAAATATGTACCTTTAGTTGTTTGCGGCCTACTCGCCATTATTCTTTTGGGAGCATTGTTTTCGGATTCTGATGAAAAACCCCAGGAAAAAGAACAGGTCACAAGTGAAGAAAAGGCAATTACAGAAACAGAAGAAACTGTTGAAAGCCAGGCGGAAGCAGAAAATGGAGAAGAAAACCAGGGCCAGGCTGAAATAGAAGGAAATGCATCTGATACTGAAATTATTGTGGAGGAGGAAAGGCGAGATCCTGCGGAATTAGATTTTTCTGCTGCCAGAGAAGAACTTGAAAACGGTGGGTATGCATATATCACACTGGAAGATATGAGCCGCTATATTGTCAATATGACCGGACAGAGAATATATACAGTCATGACAGTGGGCGATGTTAAGTCTGACAGAGTTCAGACACATGCTGACGATGGTTTTCTTTACCAGTCATTCGTAACACCAATAGATTATTCAGAGTATTTTCATGAAGGCGATGTTGTTGCAGTTTTTGGAACTGTTGGTGAAACACAGAAATTATTCGGAGCGGATTGGACCGATGTTGTTGACAGTCAAGTGTTTGCATATGGAGAAGAGGCGGAAGCTTATAGGAAAGATTCTACAGATGAGTCACTTTCGGGGTATCTTGTTTTGACAGAAGCAGTTGCGAACTCGCAAGGAAAAAACAAGATCAGCGAGGATGAATTCAAGTCTCTTTGTGAATACTATTCATATGAAGATATACTTCGTAATCCTGACAGCTATGAGAAGAGATATGCAGTTCTCTCTGGCGTAGTCGATCAAAGTGCTGAAGGTGTTTTTGGCTTGTATACCACTTTGTATATAACAGATGGAAATGGCGATAAATGGGATTGCACAATCACTTATAAAGAAGGGCAAAGCCATATTCTGGAAGGAGACTATGTAACGGTTTATGGAATATTAAACGGTACATCGACAGCTACCACTGTTTTAGGACAACAAGTCACCATGCCTTCTCTTCAGATTGAATATGTTGAGTGAATAATTTCCGTTGAGAACAGTTAACAGGTTCAATATCGCAAATTATCTATTGCTGAAAATGGTGCATTCAAAGGCAGGTAGAAACTAATGTCTACTGAGAACTATGTCTATAAAAAAGAAGTTGATTGGTCCCTCTTCAACTATGGTTTCGCTATTCCCTTGGAATATCAAGTGGTCTTCAAACAGATTGCCGGCCGCTTTCTTGAGCGTGGAGAATCTAAACCAATCAAGCTTTATTTGAACGGAAAATCTTATGAAGCTAAGCTCCAGAACAACCGGATAGACAAAAAATTCGGAAGCAGGGCCGATATTGTTCAAATTCGCTATTCTCAGAACTCGGACATTGCGATTGCGCTGAGAGGTTCCTTTCAGCGCAGCTACCTGTATATCCAGAAGATAAAGCAGATGCAGCAAAAAGGATCTAAGTCACGAGTGTCGCTGCCCGAGGATTACAAAGAGTATTTGGTAATTTACACCACCGAATATGATGATTCCTATATCCTTGAGGCCATCGGTTCAGAGGAAGTCGAAACGATGAGAGAGGCTGTTAAAGGGAAAGCAGAGCGTACGGTGGAGTCAGAAATCGATTACGAAGCTGTGGATGAGGGAGCCGGTATTCAAACAAATCATCGATTGGTCAAGCTTAGGAAACTAAATAGGAAGATTGGAGAAAATCTGAAATTACTGTACGGGTATCGCTGCCAGCTCTGCGGTCAGCTGATTGGAGAGGAATTCGGTTCTCACATTGCAGAGGCTCATCACATAGAATATTTCGTGAAGAGCCTGAATAACGATGCCAGCAACCAGATTATCGTCTGTCCAAATCACCACAGTATCATTCATGATGCGGATCCGGTCTTTGACAGGAAACGAAAGCTGTATAGGTACGGAAATGGGAAGGAGCAGAGGTTAGTTCTGAATCGACATCTTTGATGTTTTTGTCTTTTGATATCTATTAAAAAAAGCTATGAACAAAGTACTCTGGGTCATGCCACACAGGATACAAAGAGAACAGACAAACTGAATTGGCTTGATAATGAAAAAACATAAGCTGAAGCAGCTATATCCATAGAGCGCATTAACTTAATCAGTTAAATTAATAACATGAATACAAACACCACACTTGATTATTACAATAATAACGCGTATCGCTTCACAGCGGATACCCTGGATGTCGAATTCTCCGACATCCAGGACCATTTCCTTGCCGAATTGCAGCCCGGGGCATTGATCCTTGATTTTGGTTGCGGTTCTGGCCGTGACAGCCGATATTTCCTTCAAAAAGGGTACAAAGTTGAAGCCTGCGACGGATCGGAAGAGATGGTGAAAACAGCAACCAAAAACGCGGGAATTCCTGTAAAGCAGATGTTGTTTTCTGAGCTGGATGAGCAGGAGCGGTTTGATGGGATTTTTGCCTGTGCTTCGATTTTGCATGTGCCGTCAGCAGAGCTTCCGGACATTATCGGGAAGATGAAGAAAGCTGTGAAAAAGGGTGGCATTCTGTACATATCTTTTAAATACGGAACCTTTGAGGGGGTCCGCAATGGCAGGTATTTTACTGATCAGACAAAAGAGAGTCTCAAACAGATTCTTGATCAGGTCGGCGGACTAAACATTATCAGCACTGGAATTACAGGCGATGCCAGGCCGGGAAGAGAAGACGAGAAATGGCTGAATGTATTGCTTCGCAGGAGAGCTTGAATAATACAATCGAATATTGTCAAAGCGAATTACTGAAACGGATTCAAGAAGACTGCGGACTGAAGCTGGCAGAAAACTATTACTATGATGAAAAGCATCACTCCGCAGTTCTGCTCTGTGATAAAACCTGCGTCGTACTGGACTTTGATCTTTGCTCAGTCGATGAGAACACAGATAAGGTTTTTGACTACTCAAAATACTGCGAGATGCAGAATGCCTGGATGCTGTCCTCCGACAGATTATTCCGTTTCTATATTCCTGCGGAATCCTTTTCTGGGAAACCAGATTCATCTGATTCTACAGATTCCTCCCTGAAATCCTGTAGAACAGATTTCATCCAGCCTGTCTGCGATGAAATCAACCATTGGCTGACCCTGGATCCCGGGAATATCGAGGTCAGTGATAACGGTGGATCATTTGATAAAGGGCATATTGATAATACTCCTCTTGAGAAGACATTCGAGGATTTATTTATTGATGCCTATGGTTATGATGCCTTGAATTATCTGCAGAAAGAGTACTCAATATCCCTTAATCAGGGAAGAAATGCTTTTGTTGATTATGTGATTGAGACTGCTGAAGGTACCTTTGCTGTAGAAGAAAACGGTGTTCGCTACCATCACCCACAGATTATTCACTTGGCTGCTTACAGCAGACAACTGGAAAAGCAGAATACCCTAAGTCTTCTGGGATTCAAGACATACAGATTTTCTTTTGAAAACCTACGATTCCGGGAGCAGGCAATCGACAGTATAAGGACCTTTTTCGGGCCGAAGAGCGGCTTCCGCAGTGCTCATCTGATTAAAGGTACAAGACCTTTCGCTCTCTATACCCATCAGGAGACCTTTCTGAAGGAAATGAATGAAGCCCGTGAAAATGGCATTACAACATCTTTGATTGTCAGTCCGACCGGTTCCGGAAAGTCTCAGATTGCGATTGAAGATATCAATGAGCTTCAGATAGAAGGCAAAATCAGCCGCGTACTGATTATGGTTCCGACCACCCGTATCCGTGAAGACTGGGAAAAGCGTCTTACTTCATACAGGGGTAAGCTCGATATTACCATTGATCTGTATAACAGATCCTTCCTGAGAAGGAGTGACACACCGCCGGATTATTATGATTATCTGCTGTTTGATGAGGCGCAGCACGCGCAGGCGGCAAACTGTGCCAAGACCCTGCAGTTTTTTACCCCTAAATATCTGGTGGGCCTTACAGCAACTCCCGACCGCCTGGACCACAAAAAACTGGAAGATATCTTCGGCCATTACAAGACATCAATGACTCTGAAGGAAGCTATAGACAAGGATATTATCGCCAATATTCGCTGCTTCCGGCTTATATCCAATATCGATCTTTCCATGGTCCGTTATAACGGAAAAGATTATAACTATGCGGATCTGGAAAAAACTCTGATAGTGGAATCCCGCAACGAACTCATCGTAAAAACATTAAAGAAATACTTCTTCCCCAGAGAAGATTTCTATAAACAGGGGATACTGTTTTGTGTGAATGTAAGCCATTGTAAGAAGCTGGAAAAACTCATGACAGCTGCCGGATTTAAAGCGAAAGCTGTTTACGGCGGAAACAAGCACAATGACGAAATCTTTGAGAAATACGCGAACAGACAAACCCAGTTCCTTATATCCTGCCAGCTGATTTCGGAAGGGTGGGATTCCCCCCAGACCGAAGTGGTTGTCATGGCTCGTCCGACCCTGTCTAAGGTACTCTACACACAGCAGATCGGACGCGGCGTCCGCAAATATCCTGGAAAAGAATGCCTCTATGTTATCGATGTGGTTGATAACTATGAAGGAAAGCTTTCCCCGATGAACTTCAATGCCCTGTTTGGACTGTCCCATTATTCGGATTTCATGGGCGTCAAAAACAATAACCATGACTATCTGTCAATCCTGGGACTGGACGAGACAGAGATTGCCATGCAGGAGATTGACATTCATACATTTGAAGAGAAATACAGCGGATATCTTTCTCCGGAGCAGGCAGCACGAGAACTCTTCATCGGCACTGCAACCATCATGAGCTGGTACAGAAAAGACAATTCCATCAGCTCCCTGCAACTTCCGATCGGATCACGCATGGTTCCGTATTTTTCTGAGGACGACATAGAAATAATCCGTGAAAGTCGCGGACTCGGACGTCACGATGACACAACTATCCTGAAAGACTTTGAAGATTTCATCGATGAAAACACACTGACATTCTCCTTCAAACTGATCTTCATGCTCAGCATGCTGAAACTGGCGGACAAGGAGGGCGAGGTCAATATCGATGACCTGATCAACGAATACCGTTCATTTTACGTTGACAGGATTGAACGAGGACTGCCGGTTGACAGACCAAATTGTGCGTATACAAAAGAATTCCTCGATGATCTTGTCAAAGTAAAAAGATCGATCCTGACAAACCCATTTGAAAAGTTTGAGCGCAAACGCTTTGTCTATTATTCAAAGGACCTGAACATGCTGTCCTTCCATCCGGCACTGTGGGAGCAGATGACGAAGGAGAAGAAACAAGTGATCAGGGAGAAGGAAGAACGGTTTTTGGAAGAGTATTATGAGAAGATTGGGTAATGGCAAGCAATTGTTTCTAAGACTGCCCTGATTAATAAGTAATAGATTAGCATCAAAGTAGAAATTCACTGTTTTTCAATATGATATTGTGCTTTTACCATGGCGCTGTTATATCATATTATTTTTGCTTAAACTACACAGTCTAAGGAGTCAGCACATGGTATTCATCAAAAACAAAAAAAGATTTTCGTAATGAAAACAGGTTAATTATCTATCCACCTAATCAACTAACAAAAGACTATGAGGATTCGTGAAAAAGATTAGCTACAATCGTACCAAGGGCACTTATGGCAGCGCCACATTTACGGAGAAAAGAACAGCGACTATTCACGCACTTACAGATAAAGAAGAATGTGCAGGATTATAGCTTTGCCGACGGCTATGCAAAGGAAACAGTGTAGAACGCCGTATGGTCGAGGATATGGATCTAACGGAAGAAAATCTGCATCTCTACCAAGTTGTCGAAGGGAATCTACATGCCGACACCTGTGGGAAATAATCTTCTCCGTCTGGTCCATTGCCTTCAACATATGGTCAGGGAAGCATATCTTCTTTATTGCCGAACCAAAAGGCACTATGGAGACGCTGTACATCAAGCCCATAGAACAGGCCAAAATCAATTGTGTAAAGAAGCTGTTTGCAGACCTCTACGCAGTAGACATGGTTTACCGTAATGTGGACAGCTGCCAGAGTCTGTTTAACATCATGGAGAGTTGCAACAAAGAACTAGAAAGGATAATACTATGGCGCAGCATATTACTGTAAGAGTCCCGTGGCACGATGATGGATGGAAGGGAACGGTCTGCCAGAATCCATCTTCTAACATGGCTTGTTTACGACTGAAAAACATCCACGAGAATCGTAATGACGTAGTTGAGTGTAAGCTCTGCGGGCAGGGGATGATAGAACATGAACGTGACATTCCCTGCATAGAAGAGGGTGCTGCTTTTATGTGCGATCATGAGCTTCATAAAATGACTGTGCATCCTTATAAGAAGAGCAATCCGGACACACATGGTCATTTTTTGGAAACGGAACTAATCTTTCCTGCGTATTCCTTCCCTGCCAGACCATTTTCCTGGCTTATGCGGGATAATTTGAAGAAGAGAGCGGAATTCTATGGCATCAACTATAGACCGGAAATCGAACCTGAACTGAAATTTAAGACAATCTGGGTACAGGCAGCAGACAATCACAGGGCTGTCTTTGATTACTTTTATAAAGATGTTGTTCCAGATACTTCACTGTGCATAGCGTATGCTAAGCAGGTCCCATTTGTTGAGGATCACCGCCGAGTGATTATCGGAATGGGACATGTAAAAAAAATAGTTCCTGCTATTGAGCACAGGCATACAGAAGAAGGCGTTCTTCGCTCCATGATCTGGGACACGATGGTGTGTCATTCGATTAGAGACCATCATAATAACGGTTTTGTTATTCCATATCAGGAAATGATGAAATATGCGGAGGAGCATCCCGAATTTGATCTTACCTCTATTGTTGTTTTTGCGCCAGAAGATGCATTTGACGAGTTTTCTTATGCAACGGAACATGTCAGTCATGATGCTGTAATTGATGTGATTTTGTCATGTATTAACTCTTTCAGAATCATTCAGAAATGTCTGGATGAAGACTATACCAATGTGCTTTCATGGCTGAATAGTCAATTGGACACTGTTTGGAAAGACCGGGGTCCTTTTCCTGGATTAGGGCCTGTTCTGACTGCTTTTGGAATTAAATTAGGAATCCCTATGGCAAAAGAAATCAGGGAGCAGATGCAGAAAACAGACGATTACTGGGGGTATCTCGATAGAGTAATCGCCCAACCGGAAAGCTATCTTTCCAAAGAGATTGCTTCAACGGTAACACCTATCATCCAAAAGACATGGAAAGATCTTAAAAGAATTAGAAAAGAATACCTCAAACTTCTCTGCCGCTTCTCTTTAAATATTGATCAGGCAAATGCTCTTTACGATCAGAATACGCGGGAGAATGAACAGATACATTGCACAGACCTAGAGATTCTTGAAAACCCTTACCTGCTCTATGAAAAAATGAGATTGAAGCAGGATGCCCTATATCTTTCTGTACAGAAAGTAGACCGCGCAATCTTTCCTGTTCCCTCCATTTCCGAGAAGTACCCTCTGCAAGCTCCTTCAAAGTTGCAGTCGGATAATGATGAACGTCGTGTCAGGGCAGTTGTCATTTCTGTCCTGGAAGCTGCTGCAGACAGCGGACATACATTTTTGCCCTGTAATATTGCCGTGAAGCATGTACAGGAGCTTACTCTTGATCCAGCCTGTCCAGTCACTTCAGATATGATTTCTGCAATTGAAGCATTTATGTCCTTGGAAATCATCAAACGTGAGATGAAAAACGGAGATGAGTATTATAAACTTGTTCGTCTAAATGTGTTTGACCACGAGATAGAGCGTCGCATCAAAAAAAGGATGAAGGCAAAAAAGATTGACGTACAGGCAGACTGGAGGCAGATGCTGGATAAAAAATTTGATGGACTAGGTGCTGGAAAGCCTGGTTCTAATCTGGAAGATATGGCTAGGGCAGAAAAAGCAGAAGCCTTAAAAGTTCTTGCAGAATCACGTCTGTCTGTTCTGATCGGTGACGCAGGAACCGGAAAAACTACTGTCTTGTCTGTTCTGTGTAGCCATCCGGATATTGCAGCAGGTGGCGTGTTGTTGCTTGCACCCACCGGTAAAGCAACAGTACGGCTTGTTGAAAGCGTTGGAACTGGTGGGCAGAAATTCACCGCATTAAACGTAGCCCAGTTTCTGATCAAAAGCCATCGTTTTGACTGGAAGAATTTCCGATACAGGCTTTCAAATGAAAACTATACGGATCTCCCGGAAACGGTGATTGTAGACGAAGCTTCCATGCTGACAGAAGAAATGTTCGGAGCATTGATTCAGGCAGTCGGGACCGTAAAACGTATTGTTTTCGTTGGAGATCCAAACCAGCTTCCTCCCATTGGTGCAGGAAAACCCTTTGTAGATCTTGTAAATCTCCTCAAAGAAGACCTTCCAGAGATACAACCTCTGGATCAGCCGCGGGTTGCCCCTTGCTTCGCTGAATTGAGAATCAACCGAAGACAACAGCTGAAACAGCAGATTGAGGAAGAACGGCTTGATGTGAGCCTTTCACATTGCTTCACCCGCTCCGAGAACCTGGAAGATGATGAAGGAATTATCTCCGAGATTGTGAAAGGGACAAGCGAAGAGATACAAATCCTTCATTGGGAATCTGGAGAAGAACTGGAAAGCAAATTGCTTCACATAGTGGCAAAAGAATTGCAGATGAAAGATCCAGATGATCAGGATGGCTTTAATCGTGCTATGGGTGCCAAAGTACTTGAATATGAAACCTTTTTTAATAAGGAATGCGTAGAATATGTGAATAAGTGGCAGATTCTCGCGCCTATTCGGAACATGCCCCAGGGTGTGATAAATATGAACAGGCTCTTTCATCAGAAATATCGAGGTCGTCAGCTTGAACTCTCACGGCGCACAGGTTATAAAAAGAAGATTCCAGTTGCTTATGGATCCGAGGAAATTGTTTATGGAGATAAGGTCATAAATGTAATCAATTCCAAAAAAATTGCATTCCCTAAGGATTCCTCCGCGAATAACTATGTTGCAAATGGAGAAATCGGTATTGCCTGCGGTAGCTATGCCAAGAAAAATCAAAAGGCAAATAATTATTTGAATGTGTGTTTTTCTTCTCAAAAAGGATTCACCTATTCATACGAGAAAAAGGACTTCAACGACGAGACCGGTTCAGAAAGCCTGGAACTCGCTTATGCCCTAACTGTCCATAAAGCGCAGGGAAGCCAGTTCGATACCGTAATCCTCGTCTTAGCAGAACCATGCAGGATCATTTCCCGTGAGCTCCTGTATACTGCACTCACGAGACAGAAGGATAAGATTATCATTTTGTATAATCAGGAGCCGTATCATCTAATGAAATATTCCTCTGATGTTCATTCGGATATTGCCAAAAGATTCACGGATCTCTTTGCTGATGTATTTACAGATGATGATGGTGCTCACAGACCTAAGTACACAAAAGTTGGAGACACCTTCTACGATGAGAATCTGATTCACAAAACTGCCCGTGGAGAACTTGTACGCACTAAATCTGAAGTCATTATTGCAAACGCGCTTTTCTATAATGATCTAACCTATGAATATGAACCAAAATTGATTCTGGATGGTCATGTTAAGCGTCCTGATTTTAAAATCATCGATGCAGACACTGGTGACATTTGGTACTGGGAACACTGCGGATTGATGTCCGATAAACGTTACGTGAAGCGTTGGGCGGATAAAGAACAGTTTTATGCAAAACATGGAATTGTGCGCGGCAAGAACCTGATTGTCACTGAAGAAAAAGCAGGAGAAGGAATAGAATCCGATAAGATTGATGCACTTATAAAAGAGGTTTTTGATCTCTAAACAGCAGACGGAACAGGTTAAAAGGAAAGAAATAGAGAAGATGGATGAGAAATATATCGTAAATACAATAAACACATTTCTTCATGCTTCAGCCAGTAGTCTTTGCGCCTGGCTTGAGAAAAGACTGCCCTGCGTGTCTGATACATGGTGGGAAGATTGTGTTCTTGGGAGCTTAAGTCCCTTGCAGCGTGAAAACATACAGAATATGGGATACAGCAAGCTTTCAGAACTTAGTCTCTCGGAATTACTTCGTATTACCAATAAGTCATGGTATGACATCTGTACGGTGGCTGAACTCCCATCTTCTCTGCGTGAACTAGTGCGAGATATGATCTCGGTATGTAACAACTGGTCATATTCTGTAAGCACGATTCCAGGTAAAGATATAATTATTTCGGATCTTCATATAATTTCTTCTTTTATAGACGCGATAGGTGAAGGAACTGCTAAAAATAAGGAAATTGCAGAACTGATAGAGGAAATAGAAAAGCCAGACAGTTTGAAATCGGTTCGAAGAAGTACCGGTAGTTTCGAAAATGAAAGCGGGCAGTCGTCAGCCGATTCTGCAGAAGATGAGATAAAGGAAAACAGCCTTATATATCTTGTCTCAGATCCAAACGTCAAAGGAGTGGTCCGATCCATTAAAGACCTAGGCAGTATCAAAAAATATGTGGTTTTCATCAGCAATGATGTAGGAAGTCAAGTTTTTTACTCCGGGCAGATTGCACTTGTCAGAGAAAGTACTGCTTATAATTGGGTGAGTGCGGACACGGTCAGAAGTTTTCTGGCTGCATACCAAATAAAATATCCTTCTTCACAAAATCTATATTCGCTCAATTCCGCAAAAATTGATTTTGTACCATACCAGTTCAGACCGGCATTGAAGATGATCCATGCGGATGAACCTCGAATACTGATCGCTGACAGCGTTGGTGTCGGCAAAACGATTGAGGCTGGTCTGATCATAAAGGAATTGGAGGCAAGAAATGATATACAGAGTATTGTAGTCATATGCCCACGGCCATTAGTTGCTGAGGGAAAATGGAAAATGGAGATGGAACGCTTCGATGAAGGCTTTTCATCCCTGGATGGAGCGACATTCAGGCAAATATTGTCTGATACTGATCGTGACGGTGAGTGGCCATCTCAATATAACAAAGTCATCATTCCATATTCGATAATGGACAGCCGTTCCTATGAAGGGGAAGAGCAGGGAAAAAAGAGATTATTTGGATTATCAGAACTATTTCCAGAACCACACTTTGACTTGGTAATTGTTGATGAGGCACATCATATACGAAACGGCAGCATGGAGAAAGAAAAAGCCTTTGCGTATAAGTGCACAAAATATTTTTGTGACCATGCTGATGCAGTTGTCATGCTGACGGCAACCCCTTTGCAAACCGGAGACAAGGATTTGTTCACGTTACTGAATGTCCTGCGTCCTGACATAATTATCGACGAGCAGACATTCCAGGTTATGAGCAAACCGAATGAATACATTTCGAGGGCAGCTCATTGCATTCGAACTGCAGAGTATAATTGGGCAAAAATGGCTATAAAGGAACTGCTGGGAGTTCGAAAAACACAGTGGGGCGATAATGTCATATCCGAAAATCCGCTCTATGACAGTATCCTACAAAGGCTGGAAAAACATGACATTACAAGAGAAGAACGCGTCAGGCTGATTTCTGATGTAGAATCCTTGCATAGCTTTTACACCCTGATCAACAGGACCAGACGCCGTGATATTCAGGATTTTTGTATTCGCAGAACATTTACCTATGAAGTTGCTTTCACGGAATATCAGCAGGATCTGCATGACGAACTGCTTGAGTTTGAAAAGAATGCGCTGTCCATACTTCACGATCCGCGGGGCGTTTCTTTTATGATGTCAACGATTAAAAGACAGGCTGCAAGCTGCATTTTTGGACTTGGACCTCATATTCGAGGAATTCTTGAAAGAAGAATCCGGCAGATGAATGATGATCCTGATTTGGATTATGACTTTATCAATCTTGATGCCGCAGCAACAGACCGTCTGTCTCAGACTGCAAAACGGGTTCTGGACCTTGCAGAAAACCTTCCGGAAGAAGATCCAAAGTTTGATGAATTGATAAAAATCATCGAGGTGAAATATCAACTCGAAAACAATAAGATTATGTTATTCAGTACCTTTCGTCATACGCTTGCATATTTGAAAAAGAGGCTGAAGAATCTTGGATATAGGGTTGAGCAGATTGACGGAAGTGTTAAGGATGATATCCGATTCGCATATAAAGAAAGGTTTCAACTGAGTAAAAACGAACCAGATGCAATTGATATCCTTCTATTTACAGAAGTAGGTTCAGAGGGGCTTGACTATCAGTTTTGTGACACCATGATCAACTATGATCTGCCATGGAACCCTATGCGGATTGAGCAGAGAATAGGCAGAATAGATCGGCGTATGCAGAAAAGTGAAGCTGTAAACATTTATAATATTATCACGGAGAATACTGTCGATGCCGTAGTCTATCATAGATGTCTTGAAAGAATAGGCGTATTTGAACGTAGTATAGGTGAATGTGATGCAATATTAGGTGAAATAGCGGCTGGCATCGAGATTATTATGATGGACAATTCCCTAACGGATGAAGAACGAAAGATAAAGTTAGAGCAGATGGCTGACAATGAAGTCAGAAAGATGCAGGAACTTGAAAAACTGGAGGAAGAAGAAAAGGATTTACTTGGATTCGATTTTTCTGAAATTGGGACTGCACAGGAAATCAAACATGCGGAAAATCCCTGGCTGACACAAAGAAACCTTCGGCGCCTGGTAGAACAGTATCTGAAAGAAAGACTTGGGGAGGGACCCTATATACTGGGATCTTCTTCAATTAATACATTGCGGCTTTCTGCACAAGCCCGGAAGCTGATACGGGAAGACTTGTATAGGCTCTCTGGAAGGGGAAAGCATGCACACACAATATGGGATGCTTATTTGGGTGGAAAAAAGCCAACTATTCCAATCACATTCGATTCAGAAGCGGCAGCAAAGGCCAGGGACAATTCTACAATATTTGTGACTCCCATGCATCCCCTTGCACGTCAGGCTGCGGATTTGCTCACCAAGAGTTCAACGATGCAGTTGTGCCTGCATCTCTATTCTGACAAAATTCCTGCAGGACAGTATTTGTATTCAGTATATGCATGGAGATATGCCGGTTTTAACTCATACACACGAATTATTACAGTTTGTGAGAATGAAGAAATTGAATCTGAGTTGCCTGACATTCTAGAGGATTCAACCGAATATCCTATCGGGTCTTCAAATGCATTTGACTGGACGGGCTTGGAACTTCGCCATGTGATGAAGTGGCAGAATGCTGTTGCAGACTATCAGAGACGTATTAATACATCTAAAGCCTTTAAGTTAGAAACTCTTTCCAATAACTACAGGAATCAGATGAGATCCCTTGAGCGAAAAATTAACGTTGCTGCCAATGATTCCATAAGACGTATGTATATGAGCGAAATGGATAATATATCAGATATGTTTGAAAAGAAGAAAATAGAAATCGAGCAGACTAGGGCAGAAATTTACACGAATATACTGGTCAATGGTGTAGTTAGAGTCTCAGAGGAGATAGAGAGTCATGCTTAGAGAAATAAATGAATTGTACGGAAATACTGACTGCAGAGATCTTGGATCCCGTCAACTGGAAGAGTTGAGGGATGGCTTAAAAAACGTTTCACCTGAAGAAATCAAATCGTCATCCGATGGGATTATGTATATTAAGCTACTCCATATGTTCAGATTTGCGGTTGCGGAAAATGACAAGTTTCATGGGGAGAATTATCCAAGCCTCCTCAACTCTTTGCTATCAGTCGGAGAGGATGGACTATACTCTAACAATCTTCGTTTTATTTTTGAATTGATTCAGAATGTTGATGACTGCGATTATCCAAACTCTGAAAACTGTCGGCTTGATATGCAATTTCGATTTGATGAAGATGAGATTATCCTCACATATAATGAAGTTGGATTTACACCGTTTAACGTTTTTGCTATCACAGGAATTGCAGAAGCTGCTAAGAATATTTCTTCTTCAAAAAATGAAATTGGTGAAAAGGGGATTGGATTCAAGTCGGTATTTGGCGTTGCTGATAAAGTCTTGATTCAAAGCGGCTGGTTTTCTTTTATTCTGAATAAAGAAAACTTTACAGTACCTATTTCAGCATATTCATCATCCTCCGATCCTTACATTGAGGGAACGAAAATGACTCTGTATGTTCCCGGGAAAGCAAAGCTTATTTACAGTCAAATCAAAAACCAGTATTGCAAAAAAGAAGCAATCTTCAGTCGAAATCCACTGCTCTTTCTGAATAAGCTTACGTCTCTGAATATCTTCTTCGACGAATGGAGAAGAATGGAGTTTCATGTGTCTAAGAAAGCACATATGACAGAAGGCGGTATTCACAGAGAGGACAATATACAGGTCTTTGTTGACCTGCATGATTATGATAACGGACGAGATACGAATGTAACAGAATCATTTATGTGTACCAGATATACCCTTCCTGTTACATACAGCAGGGAGGCTTGCCAGGCCCGCTATGGAGATAATACAAAGGTGGGTGAAAATGGCGGGAAAAGAATGCTGTTACAAGCGGTTCTTCCGACCCCGGAGCATGTTGCAGATGTCGGGAACGGATCATTATACTCTTTCCTCCCTACACAGCTGAAGCTGACTGTGCCGATTGTAATACATGTTCCCTTTAAGCTGGATGCGTCAAGAGAATTTGTTGATCCGCAGAATCATAATCGTTGGTTTCTTGAATCTTCACAGAAACTGTCAGAATTGATGGAGTATCTGTATAAAGACTGGTGTAAGACTGTTAGAAGTGACATTGTATTCTTTCTTCCAGGGGCCAGAGAGAGCCTGTTTGCTCCAAACAATGGGAAAGAAAAGTGTCTCAGTGATAACAAAGATTTCCAGGGGATTCATTTTTTGAAGATGCCTGTCTTTATAACAACAGACGATGAATACTGTCCCCATCAAGATGTTTTTTCTTTTAACCCGGATGAAAATGTGATGGATCCGGAAAGAGTATACAAAATGCTTATGGTAGAGGAAAATCTTTTCCTGGTACCTGAAACAGTGAATCCAAGAAAATATGATATAAAAATTTTTAAAGATGCAGCTAAGGAACTTCTGCAAAAGGCCATTTCCAACCCGAATGTGACAGAGGAAGCGCTTGAATATTTAGATAGTGTTTCATATTTATATGGTCCAAAGGATATTCCTGACAACAAGCAGATTAGCCTGACATGCAGACAGATTGAGATCATTATGAAGCATGAACAGCTTGCGAAGATCTTTACAGAAGTAACCTGCAGGTTGCTGAAAATGCAAAAAAACATCCAAGTATCCATTGCTGATTTGAAGCCTGTTCCCATTCACAAAGCTGTTCAAGCGGGCTTTGATAAAAGTGAAACCCCAAAGCGTGTGGAAAGATACTTGGATAAAGTGAATTTGCAAAGTGTATGCTTGGATATTAAGGATAACCAGTATTTGCCTTGCAGTAACGGTCTTGTATTATCTATGGCAAATCCGACATCATCCTTAGCGTCTTTATGCTTTGCTGTTGATGAAAAGGATACATTTGCAATACGGATAAAGCTGAAAGAAGCTTCTGAACGCCTGAACCAATTTATTGAAGATGATGCAGGTTCTGCTGAGGATTATTTAAGAGAGCTTCGAAATATCAGGCTGACGGTTAGGGATTCTTTGGGTAATGAAGGCTACAAAAGCTATATAAATCTAATCCTCCGTTCGGGAACAGAGCGTAAACGTTTTATTCAGGAGCTTATCCAAAATGCTGATGATTGTGTATACGATAAAGATATTATCCCAGCATTTTATTTACAACAGGATGGAAGCAAAGTTGTCACACAATATAATGAGGAGGGGTTTACCCGAGAGAACATCCGCTCTATTACAGCTATTGGGGAATCTACCAAAAACAGACTGCTCAAAGGGGAATATCAGACAATAGGCGAAAAGGGGGTTGGCTTTAAAACAGTCTTTGCTGTTGCATCTCAGATTAATATATTCAGTGGTGAATACAATTTCTCACTGACAGATGAGGCGCCTACAATTCCAAAGATTTATAAACGTACTGACCTTAGTAGAGTAGATGGTACAAGGATGGAGATTTTCCTGAAGGGAAACAGGAATATCATCGACTTTAATGAAAAAAACATACTTGAGCTCTGCCTTTGCCTGAGGCAATTAAAAGAAATCACAATTGGGCCCCACAAAATCAATATATCTGACACTGACGATACAAGAACATTGGTTATTGATGGAAGAAAACAGGTATTTAGAAAGTTTGTACATAAGTTTGAAATTTCAGACCCAGATGCGATTAAGGAACGCGCAAGGGGTATGCATGTTGTTTTACCACAGCAGCAGATTATTTGCTATGTTCCTGAACGGTTTGGCTCTCAGGAATATCATATTTACAGTGGGCTTCCGACAAGACATATGGTAAAGATCCCTGTTGCTTTCGATGCTCCTTTTGAGCTGACGACTTCCAGAGAGCAGATTGAAGAAGATTGCGAGGCATGGAATGGTCGTGTACGTCTGGAAATGTATAGGGCATTAAGGGAACTTATTGTCTTTCTTCGAAATGAGCACAGAGTAGATATTCTTAGGCTTACCAGATATGTCCCCAGGTTGAAGGGAAAAATCAGAGAGTACGTGAATGATATTTTTGATAGCCCCTATTTGACCGGCTACAATTTTTTGGAAATCTTGAAAAACACCGAGATTTTACCAACTTATAATCACGATATATTTGAATCGGCAAACAGTGGACGAGCTCTGAGGTTTCCTGAAGTGGCACATTTCCTGTTTAAACAGGGCTGTTTTGGGGAGATTGACCCTTCTTCCGTTCTTGATATTAATTCAAAAGATTATGAAGCGGCTATTAATGCGCTGGACTGTAAGTCTGCAATGTTTGATCAGGTATTTCCTTTGCTAATGATATACTCTGATAATTACGTACATGATAAAGAATATAGAACATTACTATATGAATATTTACAGGAATCACCTCATGAATATGCTGATCAGATAAAAAAACTTGCCATTATACCTGTATATGGAAATGTTCCAGATGCCACACGATTCGTGAAGTGGCAGCCGGACAAGATATTTGTCAAGAAAAATGTAAATAAATCAACGGATGATTATTTCATCTTAAACACGGATGAGCTTTCAAAAGCTTTCTGTGAAAGAATGTTAAATGTAAACATCAATGAGATGAATGATGAATGGGAACGTAGAAAATATGACGAGAAATTTAGAGCAATCCTTGACTGGGAGGATGTAGAAGATATTTACAATATGCTTCTCTATGAATTCAAATATGGGAATGTGCGGAGAAACTATCCTTCCGGTCTACCAATGGATTATAAGGAACGTATCCCCCTGAAAAACAGGAATGGGGTAATCGCCCGACAGCATCTGTTCCTCTGTCGGGAAGAAGTAGAATACTTCCCTGTAGCTATAGTTAAACAGATTACAGTAGCTGATGAATGTGCAAGGATGGCTGAATCAATTGGCAGTACTGATCTCTGTGATGTACATTATGAAGATTTTAATTACGACAAGCAGTTAGACGAAGATGATATTGAAGTTTTGATGGATGATTACTTTAATAATTCAGATGAGATTCTTAGAGGCTTTTATCAAGACGGGCTTCTGTCGGATGAATTATTAGAAGAATATAACCTGAATTATCTGGCGAATAGTCGTGTAGATGACACTATGGATGATGAAGACTTTCCTAATGATCCTGTTTATAACAGAGAACAGCTGAGAAAGCACGTGAACAAGAAATTTGCTTCGCTGGTAAAAATAATTCCAATTGTTGTCGAAAGGACCGTTTATCGGGGGAAAGACCAAAGCGGAAATGTTTTTGATTTGCAAAACCGGGATACACGCGAAGGCGCGCTTCATATTTACGCATCATCTAAAAAGTATGGAATTTGTTTCTGCCAAATGTGCAAAAAGAGGAAGCCTAGCTCATTCATTGAGGTAAATAATCTTCAGATTTTACCCAAATACTATTTTCCTCAGATGAGAGTATCATTATGCCTTGAATGCAGTAAAATCTTCGAGGGCCTCCGTAAGAATGACTCCGTGCGAAAAGAGTATTTTAATTCGATAAAAAATCAAAAGATTGGAAACGAGGGAAACATTTGTGTTCCGATTGGTAATGACGAGTCATTAACCTTTACTGCTAAACACTTGGCTGAGATTCAAGAAATATTAAAAAGGTATGGGGATGATATTTAATCATAAATATACCGATACTTTGAAACTTCAGGTTGCGAAGTATGAATTATAGCAGATTATGCCATATACTAAAGATTGTTGTGACAATTAGGAATGTTTGATGATTCTTGGATTATCGGGACATCGTTCCTGTAACTTTCGGACAAGATTCCTGAATTATCTGGACAAACTTACATCTTATAAAAGGTGGCCTTAGGGTGTTTTAAACATTCTAAGGCTGTACCATATGCTATGCACATCTACAAAAAGACCTTCAAAAGAGTGCAGATGAATAGATGTAGAAGATAACTGCTGCGATGGAAAACGTATGCAGGATACTAATGCAAGCGCAGAGTTGCAACGATATCACGCCAAAACATCTGGCAGGAGCACCGGCAAAAAGTAAAGAAATCCATTTTGGTAATTGGTTTTTAGGTAAATAATTGAGAGGAAGTCATGAAACTTGAACTAATTCAGACAAACATCGTCAATGTTTCAGCGGACGTGATTGTCCTGCCTGCCAATACAATGCTGAAGGAAGGAAGCGGTGCTTCCACTGCTATTTTCGAAGCTGCCGGACGCAGAAAACTCACCCAGGCATGTAAGAAGATTGGCTCGTGTCCGGCGGGAAGCGCGGTTCCGACATTGGCATTTAATCTGAATGCGAAATATATCATCCATGCAGTGGTTTCCAAATGGATCGACGGAAACCACGAAGAGTACGATCTGCTCAGCTCTGCTTATCTGTCTTCATTGAAAATTGCTGATGTTATGGGCTGCCAATCGATTGCATTTCCTCTGCTTGCTTCCGGGAATAATGGATACGATAAAGAATTGGCATTTCAGATAGCAAAGGAAAGCATTGAATCTTTTGAAGGAAGCAGCCTGAAAAAAGCGGAACTTGTAGTCTATGGTTCCCGGATTACCGCGTGGCTCAGGGAACAGGGAAATGAAGTGATTGAAATTCCTGAAGATTTGGAAAAAGAGCGACAGAAGCAGGCTCATAAAGAGAAGGCAAAGCAATTTGCCGAAGAAGGAAAGGAAATAGCATATCGCTTCCTCGAAGACCAGATACAAAAAGGATTGGATTATCTGAAGGTGAAAGAAAACCGGGAAGAGCTTTTGAAGAAAGCCGTGAAAAATGTCAGAAAAGCAAAGAGTAAAAAAGAGAAGGAAAATATAAAATAAACAATTATAGATAGAAACATCTGTGTCTGAAAAAATAAATATTATTTTATTGAAGCTGGGACTTTACGACATGATTGATATATCTTTCGATTTCCGATCGGATTCAAAGGGCAGGGATCCTGATACCTATAGCCCGACATTAAATGCATATCACAGAGCCCTGTGGAGCAAAGAGCTTCCTAACGGTCAGGTGATGGAGTTGCAATCGAAGAGCGCTCCTTTTGTCCTGAACTGGAGAGACTTCTATTTCACAAGTGATACGATCATTGTTGAAATGAGTCATTCCAAGAACAGGAAGATCATGGACCGGGTATATGAACAGGTTGAGGACTTTGAGGAGTACTATCAGCATCTGCTGCACAGGTCATATACAATTGGAAGCATGATTATATTCCCAGTGCATGCCAATAGCATGAACCAGAGAAGGGGAACAAATATCAAGATCTCTGACCGATGGGATCTGACCCTTGAGTGTATCCGCAGGCATTATGCCGGAGAGGAGAGTCCGCTTTCGAAAGTGATTGAAGCCGACAAGTCCTTCTATGATTTATTTGTAGACTTCAAAGGATACGTGGATTTCTTTTTTCTCCAGGACTGCGTTTCGGAGGATTATTCTTCAGTCAATATATGGATGGGAGATGCATCCTTCGAGAAAAGCGGTTTACCGGATACTGTGAAAGAGTATTTGAACTTTCTCGTTAAGGAACATATCTTTTTGGATAAGCGAAACCGGAGGATTCAGGAATACTGTATAACACACAAATTGCTTTGATAAGAGGGGACGGTAAGTATCCGGCAGGATATTTCAGTACTATGAGGCATAATACATGAGACAAAAAGGACGCACTGAATGCTGCGAAATGTGGGAGTATTCCAGGAGAAGACACGTCTATTGATTTCCGTGTCACCGAAGGATATATTGTATTGATATTGACTGGGGGAAGACTGTAATGTTGGACACTATGTTTACACTGAAATACTTCTTTATGGGTACTGTTTTTGGTGGATCAGTGCTTTTGCTTGGAAGTGGGCTGGCCACGAGTTCAAATGATCAGGCTTTTGCTCTGCTTCTTATCGTAGTGGGAATCGCAGCGTTGGCGATAGGGCTGTGGGATTTATATAAGCGGATCAAGCTAATGCATGATGTTCGGCTATCTCCTGACTATGAAGCTATGGAAGCTGATTTTGCTGCTTCGGAAAGCTTTTTGGATGGATGTATCTTTGTTGGAAAAAAATATCTGTTCAGTGTTTACGACGGAAGCATAGTTCAACGCGAGGACTTGTCGAATGTTTACCTGAAAGTTTCCGTACATTCACGGGGAGGTACAACAATGGATTTGAAAGCCGATATACCGCGGGGAACCGATGTTGTACTCGCCAGGTGTGGGTATGATACTGAAAAAAAGAAAGAGGCTGAGCGGTTGGAGAATGCTCTTGGAATCCAGATTCGAAGAATTGGTTTGGATTAAGGAGCAGATGTGGCATATAGAAGATTTGTATCCGGGATTGATAGCAATCTGAAGATGTCGGGAGAAATGTCTCTCATCTGTCGAGAATCAGTAAATATATTGGAGCTCCTTTGAAGGAACCGTGAAGGCTGAAACGGCCGTTTCCCTGGCCACAAGTAAGAGGTTTTCTTTTTTACCACAGCTTTTTCAGGAATAGTACTTTCCATTCACCCTGTGAGGGCTGATGAATCATCTTTGTGGAGAGGAATAGATCTTGTATCATATAGAACAGACAAAAACCGGATTTGCCGTATGGAACGAGGACAATCCGGGGATAATCTTCATGGAGGGGCCCGGGCTGTTTTCGTGGATAGAAAACAGTGAAGGGATCACGATCAAAGGCTATAAGGGAAACTATCCGGAGATTTTCATTCCAGAGATTATTGACGGAAAGCCCGTGACTAAAATAGGCCGAAGAGCGTTTCATGAATGTAAAATTCTGAAAAGCGTGGGAATCCCTGAAAGTGTGGCTGTTATTGGTGACTTGGCTTTCAGCAGATGTGACAGCCTGACGGATATCTCAATCCCGTCCAGTCTGACCCATATAGGGGATAATGCGTTCTGTCATTGCTCAAGCCTGCGGCGGGTGGAGTTCCCCGACAGCCTGAAAACCATCGGATATTCCGCGTTTTATGGCTGCCGCAGCCTGACAGAGGTAACCATCCCGCGCAGCGTGACAGAGATCGGGACGGCAGCCTTCTCCGATTGCGCAAGCCTTGGGGTAATTGCGGTCGCGCAGGATAATCCTGTTTACAGTTCTGAAGACGGATGTCTTTATAACAGCGATTATACCGGGTTGATCTGCTGCCCTGCCGGAAAAACAGGGATGGTGAGTATCCGGCAGGGCGTGACCTGCCTGAGGTGGGGAGCCTTTAAATGCTGCGGCGGACTTACGGAAATCAGGATCCCGGACAGCGTGAAAGCAATAAGGAGTGAAGCCTTCTCTGGCTGCGGCAGCCTGAAGAACATAACAATTCCCGACAGCGTGACCAACATGGGCAGTAACGTGTTTGAGGGATGCGTGCTCTTGACGCGCATTGTGATTCCGCGCGGCGCAGTTTCTTTTGACGCGTCCGCTTTTCTGGGCTGCACCAATCTGACCGACATTGAAGTCGTTACGGAAAATCCGATATTTGCTTCCGCCGACGGTTTACTGTACACGAAGGATTATTCCGCACTGGTCTGCTGTCCCCCTGGGAAAACGGGTTCTGTACGGATTCTTTCGGGTGTGGAAAGAATATGGAGTCAGGCATTCCAAGGCTGTTACCGGATCACCAGTGTGGAGATTCCGGACAGCGCGAGAGGGGCCTGGTGGAATTCGTTTTATGACTGCGGCAGCCTGACAGAGGTCAGGGCATCCGAATGGTTCAAAGCCCGTTTTGCTGATTGCTTTATGGGCAGTCCCTGGTTTAAAAACCAGGGCTGGATCGAAGCAGGATTCTTTGAAGACACAACCTGGATCCTGCAGGCAGATGATACTCTGAGGATGGTTTGTGACGGAGATATGGGTGGCTACGATGTGGCCAAGATATTATGGTTCGGATGGAAAAAGGTCAAGGACCGCGTGCGGCGCCTGACTGTCGACGACGGCGCGAACTCTGTTGGCAGCTTCGCTTTCGATGGGTTCCAGAACATGACGGAAGCAGTGCTCCCGGACGGCCTTACCCGGATCGGCTTCCGTGCTTTCTCCCGCTGCCGCCGTCTGAAACAGATTGTCATTCCGGACAGCCTTACGGAGATTGGCACGGCGGCATTTAAAGGCTGTAAGAGCCTTGAGAATATTGTGATCCCGGAGAATGTCCGTGTGATCGGCCACAGTGCCTTCGCTTACTGCAGCGGCCTGGTTTCAGTCACGCTGCCCAACAGCGAAGTCCGGATTCAGTCGAATGCTTTCAAGGAATGCGATAGCCTGAAGGAGATCCGCTGCATCGGAAAAGAAGAAAACTGGAAAGAAGTGATCAATGTCCTGCCCCGGTATTTCGGGCTTGAGATCCGCTTTATCGAAGAAGAGTCGTGACGGGAATGGACATCTGTGGATAATGAAACCAGGCGGGGAGTGAATAATAAGAAAACATAAAAAACTAATAACGACAATCCAAAGGACGGAGAATGGATGGTCTGTGAAAAGAAAGGGACTTTATTTCAGTCCCAAGAGGCATAATACATGAGGCATAAAGAATACACTATCCAGACATATACAGATATCAGCAAGATTCCCTATGGTCACGCAAGCTCGGAGATTACTCCCGGCTGCATTGTCCTGGAGGGCGGCGCTTTCCGAGGGCTCTACAACCAGGGCGTGCTGGATGCGCTGATGAAGAACGACATCAATTTTGCCTGTACTATAGGCACGAGTGCCGGCGCGCTGGCCGGTTTTAACTATACGGCAGGCCTGATCGGAAGGTCCGCGAGAGTCAACCTGACCTACCGCCACTACACGGATTACGTTGGCTGGGGCGCTCTTGCCCACGCCCACAGTCCGGTCCGGCTGGACTTCCTTTTCAATGAATACAATGAGATAGAACCCTTTGATGAAGAGGCCTTCTTTTCTCCTAAACGGCGCTTTGTGGCCGTCGCCACAGACTGCCTCACAGGAAAGCCGGCATATTTTGAGAAAGGCGAGTGCCGGGATATTTTCAGCGCAATCAAGGCTTCCGCATCCATGCCCTTTATCTCACCCATGGTGGACGTGGACGGAAGGCCCTGCCTGGATGGCGGGTGCAGCTGCAAGATTCCCTACCGGTGGGCACTGGACCAGGGATTTAACAAGATCATAGTGGTCCGTACCAAAGATCCGACCTTCCGCAGAAAGGTTTCGAAGAGAAGACACCGGCTCCATGCTTATAGCAAATACCCGGCTTTTGCCAAAAGCCTTGCAAACAGCAACCGCAATTACAATCACCAGTGTGACGAGATTGAGAAGCTGGAAAAGAAAGGGCGGCTCTTTGTGATCGCACCCTCCCAAAAAGTCACTGTCAGCCGCCTGGAGGGGAACATGGATAAACTCGGCAGCCTTTACTGGCTGGGTTATAACGACATGTTAAACCAGCTGGATTCCCTGCGGAATTACCTTGAGAAGAACTGATTGATAAAGAGCATAGGATATCATCTGTGTGAGAACTGACATTTCAGAGGCTGATGTTTTCAGCGGAAATCCTGAATTGCATCGAAAAAGAGATGGAGGCGATGATGAGACTCATAAATTTGACCTGCCCGAACTGCGGGGCACGGCTTCAGATAGATCCTGACAGAAAACAGGTTTACTGCGAACACTGTGGAACAAAACTATTGGTAGATGATAACGTTCATCATATTCAATATGATAATGCTGAGGAAGCCGGCTATAAGTTTGAAAAAGGCAGACAAAGAGCAATGGCGGAAAGCAGAATGCCAGGCAGTCAGGCCATGCCATATCAGCAGCCTCAGCAGTTCCGATATGCGCAGCAAAACCCGCCTAAGAAGAGAAGGACATGGCTTTGGGTACTGGGATGGATCTTCATCTTTCCTATCCCTTTGACTATCCTGATGCTTCGCAAAAAAGACATGAAACCTGCCATCAAATACGGCATTATTGCTGCGGCATGGATAATATATCTGGCAATCGGAGCATCCGGCAACAGTAAAGACACCAATACTGCTAAAAAGGAAGAGACTCCTGTAGTCGAGGAAACTGAGAAGGACGTAACTCCTGAAATAGAGGAAAATGAAAAGGAGACGGCTCCTGAAGTCGAGGAAAATGAAAAAGAAGCGGCTCCTGAAGTCGAGGAAATTAAATCGGATAACAATGACACAGATGCTGATAAACAAGCTGTGGAAGACAATACAGATGATGAGTTATTAACTGATGATAATGCAGATAACGATGGTGGAGCATCTGCGTCTATGGGATTGAAGCCTATCGAAATAGTGGATTCCGGCTATACAATTACCGGTGATAGTGGTGATTACTATATTCGTTATGGAATCATCCTTTATAATCCAAATCCGGATTATTATCATGAGTTTCCTTCGTTCCGCATTATTGCTGAGGACGAATCTGGAAATGTATTGGATACAGAAGAGGAGGTTATGCAGTATTTGAACGGCAACAGAGTCAGTGGCTATGCTGGCTCGGCATGTGATCTGAAGGAAAAGCCTGCGAACGTTACATTTGAAATAATTGACGACCCTGATTTTTGGGTTAAGGGGACTTCCGGAGATCTTGGACTTAATGCTGCGAGTCTGACCAAAACAATTGATGGTGGAAGTGGGACAATTGCGGGTAAAATCAATAATCCTACAGAAAATACTTATGATTCTGTTTCTGTTACAGTAATATTCAGAGACTCAGACGGTAATATTCTCGGAGGCGATACAACTTATATTGACAATGTCAAGGCAAAGGGATCCACAGCATTTTCCATGGATTTGTTATCGAAGAAATATATGTCTGATCAGTATGAACTTTATTTTCATAACCATGGAAATAATACGTATGATACTGTTATAGAAGGAACAGATGTTACTTTCGTTAATACTGATGGGTTCCATGGAAAGAATCAATAGTATATCAGGGACGATTGGATTTTAGGGCGAAAGTGTATCCAGGATTCCTTTTGTAAGGCTGGCCCTGTAATGCTCGCAGCAGATGAATCTGGATTAACAACAGACACATGTTATAAAAGGGAAGAAAAAAGCCCTCGCAGTATTAATACCTGGAAACTATTTATACAGTCATACCGCGCGGAAATCCGTTATAATAGAATCAGATACTGTCGACGCCCCGGCAAGAATGTTTATGCAAGAGTGTTTATAAAGCCGGACATTGGAGTTGGAGTTAATAAGCTAGCAGGTACTTTGACACTTGTCAGAGCTGGCTGAACAGATATACACAGACCAACGACCTGCCAGCCGTTCCCGGTGAGACCATTAACGGCACAAAGCCTGAAATATGGAGGATAGGGGTATGATCATGAAAGCGCTCAGCTGTCCGTATTGCGGAGGCGACCTGAAAGAGTTTGATAAGAACAAAGTACACACATGCCCATATTGCGGGAAATCGATTCGTTTCGACAATGAACGCAGCTTCACCTACGAAAAGATTTATACGAAAGAGGATAAGGCCAGGATTCGGGAAGCAGAAGCAGCAGAATCTATCAGAAGCCAGGAGATTGCTTTTGAAAAAGAAAAGTATTTTGATAAAGAAAAGCGCAAAGAGAAGAAGGGTAGATTCATAGTTGTCGCTTCACTTATCGCGTTGGTTTTGCTTGGTTTAATTGGCAAACTTGCTATTAGGGAAATTAATGCCCGGAAGAAAGAGGAAATGGTCTATGATCAGTTAGTTGTGGATCAAAACTCACCTGAAGATACGATCATAGAGGAGAGAACAAAGAAAGTATCCAAGAGGACTCTTCAGGGTACAGTTTCTTCTGCCAGTGAAATCGTGACATACAAATATTACTATACAAATCTTGGTGAGACAGAAAAGGATAAGAAGATTTTCAAGTCAGTTTCAGTTCCCTTCACAAAAGAAAAAACTCTTTTCACATATGATGGCGTAATCAGTGCAGGATATAACCTTAAGTCAGTAGAGATTGATGTTGACGATGAGAAACAGGTTATTACCGTGACTCTTCCTGAGCCCAGAATTCTGTCCCATGAAGTAGATATGGACAGTTTTAGAATATATGACATCAAAAAGTCGATATTTACATCTATGGAAATGGAGGAATACACAGAGTATATTAATGCGCTGAAAAAATCACAGGAAGAAACACTCAATAATAAAGAAGAATTCTGGGAGCAGGTGAGAACCGGGGCCGAGCTGTCCGTGAAAGAGCTCCTGATTGCGACCGGCGCTACCGGAGACTACACCATCACCTTTGACCACAAGAGCACGTTTGGATTCTGACAGAGGACATTCCGGGTATCCAACAGTGTCGTAAATACAGAAACTTTGAAATGGCGGCCTGGTACAGAGGATGAACGCTAGACTATGTCGGTGAGCACCGCAAACAGAAAACAAGAAGAAAAAACGATCTGTTTAGCTGGGAGGAAACTGAACGAGATATGTTTGGGCTGGAAAACAAAGAGAAGCAGAAGAGAATAGCGAGGCAGGAATTGATCCGCCGCAATGCAGTCTGCCTGTTCGAGGACGGAATCTCCCAGGAAGATTTTGAGGCAATCGCTTTAGGAGAGTGCCAGCGTACTGAAAATGTTTTGGACGCGCAAGTTGATGGTCCTGTAATACAAGGTATAATGTCTGGTCAGCACAGTTTTGCTGAATGGGAATTCAAGATCGATTTCAATGATTATGGACATATTACAGGAAAATACTGGCTGTGGTCTGAGAATGACGATACAGAGATTCCTGAAATGGTTGCTGAGAATATATGTCAAGCCCTGAGATATTATCAACCTGCGCCATACTATGAACAGTCTGAAACTTACGAGAGCGACGAACCTGAGCATGAGAACTCAGCGGTTCACCACATATCTTTCTGTCCCTATTGTGGCAGCAAGCAGTATGAAGCGAATCCCAATTTCTGCCTGGTATGCGGAAAGAGACTTTCTTCAACAGACAATTCCTCTGCGCAGCAAAATGAAAACGCGGACTATAATAATAGATTCTCATACGGTACAGGACCCGCAGCTGGGGCCGCATTCGCACATGGTACAGGACCCGCAGCCGGACCCGGATTCTCACATGGGACAGGACCCGCAGCCGGGTCTGAATCTTTATATGGGACAGGTCCTGCATCCCCAACAAGATTCCCGGCCGGAACGAATACTGCTGAAAATGTTTCGGTGACGAATACTTCCAATACCCGAATGCTTCCCGTAACAGCTGTGGAAGTCAAATGTGAATATTGCGGTGCGCCCACTGTTGTCAGAACTTTCCGCAGGTTTGTGCGCTGCCCCTATTGCACGAGCAAACTTGCCTTTCCGGGATTTACCTACAAGAATATCGACCGCAGATCCGACAAATATTCCTCTGTAAAATACTGGATGAGCTGCCCCTCCTGTCGTGGGGACAATATGTGCCTGTGGCCGTCGTCCGACCGCTGGATCTGCCAGGACTGCGGATATTTTCTGACTGAACAGCAAAGGCTCAGAACTGTTTTCTGGTTCTGCGATGGCTGCGAAACATATATGAACGTGCAGACCGGATTTAAACAGAACAGAAGCGATACCTGGAGATGTACCGAGTGTGGCTTTGAGAATGATGTGAGTCTCAATAATATTGACGAATAGATGCGCTTTATGAAAAGTCGACTAACAAGAGATATAAACGTGGAGGATGATTTCATGAAAGCAGACAAGACGAAAATTGAAACCAGACTGGAAAACATGAAGAACTTCTATATTAAAACCGGAGAACTTCTTGACAACCTTCCGGAGGCTATTCCTGATAAAACAAGAGAACTATTAAAGAGTACGATTCTTGGCGACAACGATCTCAAAAAATTAATGGACGGTATTGATTCACACAGGCCGCCTAGAATCTTTCTTATTGGAAGGACAGGAGTTGGAAAAAGCAGTCTTATCAATGCACTATGTGGAGCGTACGTTGCAAAGGTTAGTGATACAAAAAGCTGTACAGAAGGAGCACAGGTATATCAATGTCAACATGAGGGCAGGGTACTGATGGAGATACTCGACACTAGAGGAATCGCGGAATCAGAATCGCTTAACAGCAGTCTGTCTGCAGAACAGATGCTGATCAATCAAATCAATGAATTTTCGCCTGATGTCGCTATCATGATGCTCAACTGCACACACAGGGACGATATCGTGTCAGATGTTGAGTTTATGAAGAAGGTGGCGAAGGACTACGCAGCAACAAATGATTTGAGACTGCCTATAGTTGTTGTAGTAAATAAGTGCGATGAGATGGCTCCCGCACGTTTTAAGACACCAGATGAATATCCAAAGAAAAAACTGGAGAAGATTAACGAAGTTGTACAGTATTACAAAGGGATAATAATGAAAAACGGGTTGAAAATTGATGATATTATCCCTGTAGCATCTCTGATTGACTGGATGACCCCGGATGGCATGGAAATCCCCGTTGAAGAGATAGATAATCTTCCAAAACGCGATGTAGAAAATCTGCAGATTGCATTTGACGGCCGTTACAGAATCGAGGAACTCCTTGATATATTAGAAGAGGCCATCCAGGACTTTGAAGCTCAGATGGGGTTGAGGATGGCCGCAAGATTGAATGATGTAGTAACAAGAATCGCTAATCACCTTACGCATGTTTTTTCGGGACTATCTATGACAGTTGCAGCAACTCCCATTCCAACATCAGATATTTATATTCTTCTTATTCTCCAGAGTTTGCTTGTTGCATTGATCGCGTCTCTTAGTGGAAGAGAATTATCTCTGGATGCAGCAAAAGAGTTTGTTCTTAGTGTAGGGGGCGTTGGAGCTTTGGGGTATGGATTGAGGCTTACCGCACAGCAGGGAGCTAAGTTCGTTAATGCTATTTGGCCTGGTGCAGGTTCGGCACTAAGTGCAGGTATTGCCGGTTTAGGAACGAATGGAATCGGGAAAGCTGCCATTGCATATTACATCGATGGACGAAGCATAGAAGAAGCCAAAGAAAAACTTGAAGAGGCAAGAGCAAAGAAAAAAAGTGGGAAAAAACCTTTTTTCTTAAGTAACTGAGCTGCTCTGTCAAAATTGATACAAATGAAACGGCTAATGTCAGTCACCAAAGACGATTACGAAAATACAGACACAATACCAGTGCAGTCAGATAACAAATTTTAATCGAGGTATTTGATAATGCTCTCTCCAGAATTAAAGTTGCCCACCGTAGAATTGAAGTATAATTCATTTACGAATAGAACAAAAATCCGTTTCAACGGACATGATCCCCGGATTAACAGTCTTGTTGAAAAATATCAGGATAAAATGCTTCAAACCTGGATCAACAAGATTCCTAAAATATTCCATGATGAGATGAATGGATATAATTTTGAACTGGTGTTTCACGGGACAAAACGAGATTTTTCAGAGCTTGAAAAAGTATTTGATGCTGTAAAAGAGGCTGATCCAAAAGTTAATGTCAAACTTTCCCATAAAGTCAAATTAGAGGAACGTGAGGAAAAGCTGAAGAAACTGGATGAACTTCTCAATTGGCTGAAAGAAAATGAAAACAATCATTTTAACTTGAATGCTTTTTTAACAGACAACCGAAAGCTTTTCGATGAGCCATATTCTTTCTTGATAATAGGTGGAAGGGGATTTAATACATCAAAGTTGGAGGCAAAAGATATTTCCGTCGAGGAAGTTGAGGATGTGAAAAAACTGGACGACACAGTCCTGAAGGACACGCCTTTACTGATTTGTGTAGACAGGAAATCGCTCCCGGATCTGCAGGGAATCATTCAATACTTTAAGGCGCGGAAAAGTGATGTACGTGAGGAGCAGATTTTTTTCTACATTCATCCGTCAATGGATGCGGGCAATGTTATGCGTATTATCCAGGATCTGGGTATTCAAAAACCTAATATTGTGGAGGGTGCTGACGATGAGAAAATCATGCGTTATTTCGAGATTTTTCCATTTACTCAATATATTGTCAATGTGACCATGCTTCTTGATGAACAGATTGCTTTTATTGAATCTGTGCTCGATACAGAGGATGAAAAAACCACTCAAAGCAACGCTCTTGTTCATGCACATTTAAAGGAAATAGATGAAACGATTTCCCGCCTGAAAATAACTGGGGATTTTCTTGAAAAGCGGGAAGAAATGGAAATACCGGGACGATGGAAAGATATTAAAAGAGATTTCATCGATTTAATTCTGGATTGGAAAAAGAATAAGACGCGGATCACTAATGAAAATCAGGCATATAGGCAGGCCGAAGAATTTAATGTGGAAATAGGTCGCCTGTATGACAGGTATACACATAATATATTGAAAGACCTGGATTTAGAGAAAGAGGCTCAAAAACGCATGCTGTCTACCCTGTATGCCTGTGCAAAGACGGATACAGATTATTCACCGGAGCTGCCTCAGATTCCGGTGATAGGAGCAGAGAAGGTACCCAATCTCATTTTGTATTTTATGGACATGAAAGAAGAGGTAACTGTTAATCCCATGGATGATTTTATGGGATTTTTCCTCAAAGGAGGTATGCAGCAGCCGATTATCGAGACAGGGTATTATTACAAGAACTGGCGTGAATATGCGGTTAAAGCTGTTGAACCTCTGGCGGATCGCCTGATTGAGCGCTGCTACGCTGCTCTTCGTGCCTTCGATGCGGAGGCCACTGAGATTTATATAAATCATGTCCAGGAACTTATTGATTTCTATACAGAGGAGCACAAAAAGGCCTCGGAAAATCTGTCCGCAGAAGAAAAGAAAGTGCAGCAAGATAAGGCCTGGCTCCAGGAATTGACAGACCGGGTGAAGGACATACAGACTGGCTGAATTCTGGATTGGTTCATGCAACAGAATAGATTGAGTGATTTCACAGTTAATGAATGGCTGTTCTATCTAATAGATTGATTGAGGCTCTACAAAGATGAATGAAGTTACAGAAATGCGGAAAAATGAATTACAGCAAGTAGGAGAAATGCAGGTGACTACAGTTTCGGAAGAACCTGAAGTCATGGAAGCCACTCTGGAGAACAGGCTGGAAATTCTGGGGGAATGGATTCGCAAAAAATATCTGGCCAGGCTTACAGAGATGCAAATTGCTCCTCTACCGGACAATATGATTTCTCTGGAGGATGACTTGATCGATAATGTCCGTCTCTATCATATTAAGGAGATGGTCTACCAGAAGGGTGAGTCGTCTCTCGACAAGTTCACGACTGTGTTCAACAGTTTATATGCTTATGACGCGACCCTGTTTGTCATTCTCGATTCAGATGGGAAAAAGACGGACATTTATCTCGGTGTGCGAAATGACGAGATGGATATACAAAAAAAACGTTCTACTGTAACGCTCGGGGATACCCTGAAAAATGCACTGATTGGACATTTCCCCGGTGTTAAGATTGAAAATGAGGACCGTGAGCATATTCATGTGTTGTGTAAAAAAATTGAAGAGAAACACAATCTGTCTTCTGTAAGTGTGGCTGGAAACAGCAAAGGAAAAAAAGAACAGACGAATGAGCAGTTTGTACAGGGGCTTGAGAAGCTTCTTCTGTCCATGCAGGGAAAGGAATATATTGGAGTTATCATAGCGGATAAACAGTCTTCTCACGACATCGAGATTATCCGCCAGAATTATATGGAACTGTACACCAGGCTGTCCCCGCTTCAGAAAGTGCAGACTACGGAGAGTACGAGCGAGGGAAAAACCAGAAGCCAGTCCTTTACCGAAATGACCGGCAAACAGAAGGCTGCTATGATCGGCAGTGCGCTGGCTCCTGTTTTGACAACGATCGGGGCGGCAGCTCTGGCCGGAAAAGCGGCAGCAGCTGCTGTTCAGGCCGCAAGCGGTGTTGTTGAGACCGCTGCCACTACAGTAGGTACAGAAGCTGCAAGTACTACTGCAGGAGGACTTCTCAACGCGGCTTATGGAGGTGTCGGCGGCGCTGGCCTCATGATGGTTGGCGGTCAGGTGGGAAGTCAGCTAGGCAGCCTGATCAATTCCCTGGCTCCTGTGGAGACAATTTCCGAGACCACTTCGAAATCACAGAGTTCTACTGTGGAAAATAAGGCAGTCACCGAAATGCTTCGCCGCATAGACGACATCCTGAAAAGAACGGATGAATTTGACAGCTACGGCATGTGGAATGTGGCAGCCTATTTTATATCGGATGATATGTCCGCTGCAGAAATAGCTGCAGGCAATTATCGCTCTCTTATGAACGGAGATGAATCTGGCAGAGAGGTATCTGCAATCAATTCCTGGAGAATGAATGATCCGAATCTATCCGGCAGCTTTCAGGATCTTGTGAAGAGCCTTTCCAGATTCCGGCACCCGGCATTTTTCTATGGATATACCGGTGAATATCGCAATATTGTCAATGCTGCGACTTACATAAGCGGAAAAGAACTGGGGTTGCATATCGGCCTGCCGCGGGCTTCTGTCCCGGGATTTCCGGTGATTGAACATGCCGAATTTGGGAAAGAAGTATATGCATATCAGCTTGAGGGGGACCAGAAGGAATCCAGGCCCGAGGACCGGATGACGCTGGGGCGTGTCTTTGATCTGGGGCAGACTACCAAAAAGACAGTCGAACTCGACAACAAAAGCCTGAACATGCACACTTTTATTACTGGCTCCACTGGTTCCGGAAAAAGCAACTCTGTCTATCAGATACTCTCTGAACTCCATCAGGATCACATTCCTTTCCTTGTCGTGGAGCCGGCAAAGGGTGAGTATAAAGATTATTTCGGTTATCTGCCTGATGTCAATGTATATTCTACGAACCCCAATATAGCGCAGATGATCAACATCAATCCATTCAAATTTCCCGAATCTATCCATGTACTGGAACATGTCGACGGGCTGATTGAGATTTTCGGTGTCTGCTGGCCTATGTATGATGCCATGCCTGCTTTTTTCAAAAATGCTGTTCTGCGTTCTTATGAAATGCTAGGGTGGGACCTCGGATCTTCCACATATGACGGAAACTCAAAAACGCCTGAATATCCGGATTTTGACGACCTTGCTATGCAGCTGGATGAGCTGATCGAGTATTCCGATTATGCCTCCGATATCAAATCAAATTACCGGGGGGCTCTGCTTACACGTGTGAAGTCGCTGACTGTGGGATTAAATAAATATATCTTCACATCAGAACAGACTTCCTATGAGAAGCTGTTCGATCAGAACTGCATCCTGGATATCAGCAGGGTGAAGTCTTCTGAGACTAAGGCTCTGCTCATGGGGCTGATAGTGTATATTCTGAATGAGTACAGGATTGATCAGAAGAGAGGAAGCGACGAAGATTTAAAACATGTTACTGTGCTGGAAGAAGCACACAATCTTCTGAAAAATACAGCTGCTTCAGGAGAATCCGGTATTATTGGAAAATCCGTAGAAATGCTGACCCAGACTATTGCGGAGATTCGGACATACGGTGAAGGCTTTATTATCGTCGATCAGTCTCCCTCTTCGGTAGATATTTCAGCAATCAAGAATACAAACACCAAGATTGTCCTGCGCACGCCGGAAACCAATGACCGCGAAGCTATCGGACGTTCCGTGGGCCTTACACCTGAACAGGTTAATGAGATTGCGAAACTACCCAAAGGTGTGGCTGTTGTCTATCAGAATAACTGGGTGAAACCGGTATTGACAAAGATTAACAAGGCAAGTGCGGAATCTGTTCGTTATAAACCGGAGCACAAGACCAGAATTATGAGACTGCGTACAGCAAGGACAATGATCCTGCGGATGCTTCTCAGCCGATGGATTGACAACAGGGCTGAAACGGAGGAGAACCTTCAGGACGCACTCAGGGTCGTCAATCTCTCCAAATCAGACAGAAAAACTGTCGAATCCCTGATCCGCAGATACAATCAGGGAGGTGGAATACTGTTCTGGAGAAATGAGGAAATACAGACGACTCTCCGCGGCCTTCTGAGGACTCTTCTCGAAATCACGGATAGTGATTATCAGTCGATGGATTCATCTCTTGAGTTTGAGGAGTATATCCGCTCCAAAACAAAAGGTCTAAAAATAAAAGAGGTGCAGAGGGCAGTACATATTCTGACGATGACTTTTGAGGATTCTGATTGAAAACCGGATGGCGCATTCTTTTGAAGTTTTTGTGTACCTTTACAAATTAAATAAGAAAGGCAGTTGCTGACAAGCAATGCACATATAATAATATTGAGATAAAACCGGAAAAGATATCATCCGGTTTTAAAATGAAGGAAAAAACTCAGAAGAGAACAAGCATTTTCGCAGGAAGGTTCGGATATGAAATTTGATCATATTGAGAAAACACAGGCAAAAGTTGAACGTTTTGACCTCGGGGAAAAACAGAAATATCTTCATAGTGATTTGGAAAACAGAATCGGTGCCTTAGAAGAAAATGCACTGAGTGTTGACGAAAGAACCAGAGAGATTACTGACAGCATTTCAAAGTGGCTATCAGACGGTGAGTCAAGGATTGATTTCGATGAATCAAAGATTCCTGAAGCCATTGAGATCATAGACGGAATGTTTTACGGGGATGATGTTCAGGGAATACATACACTTGGCCTTGAGGAAATATCCGGAGGCAGGATAGATGAAGAATTCAGAAATGCCAATGTGCGTCAGCAGGCCGGCTTGGCTGCTGAGGTGATCGGAACCGCAAAAGACAACATGCTCAGCCTGGCAAACGACACCGGCATAAAAACTTTCCGGGCAGATGACAGACCATATCTATATGACAAAAACGATCCATATGTCCACAAAGTGACCTTTGACTCTGAGGGAAAACTCCTGGAGAGGATACAGGTTAGATTTATAGGACATGACGGTGAGTCCTGTCTTCGGAAGTTGAACACTCCCGCCATGGACAAATATCTCTACAGCGATGAAGTGGACAAGATAGAGATCCCTGCTGATTTCTATGATGAAATACGGAGTGGTAAGCTCATTGAAAAAAAACTTGAGAGCCTGGACAGACAGATTGAGAGAGTCAAAGAACTTAGAAAGCGTGGAGCTGCTGAAACAATCTGGGAACAGATGGATCGCCTTAAGAAAATCGATGCTATGCTCAAGCGCAGCTCAGTGACCCTGCAGGATGCCATTGATGCCCGTCTGAATCCACGTGAATATATACATTCCATTATTAAAGACAGCAGGATTGATGAGGCAATGACTGATGCCTTCCACGAGGGACTGGATGCGGGTAAAGACGCATTTGCAAAATCATCCGTTGAACATCTGACTAAGGTGGTTCGTGAGGAAGAACCTGTAAAAAAAGCCATTCAGAATATTGCGATAGAAACCGGCGAGGCCGCGTTCGAGGCAGGGAAAAATGCCTTTATAGACACCCTTACCGCAGATCAGATGGAGTCTCCTTCCCATGAACTTATCCTCTCCCTGAAAGATATAAATGTACCGCTGGAACTGCTCGACAAGAACGTGCGGGCTTATGATGCAATTATAGACTTCGGTCAGGGAAAGATTGACGCTAAAGAACTGGCATACCGTCTGGGAGACAGCGGCGCTCGTACGATTGGAAAAACTGCAGGAAAAGCTGCCGGAGCAATCGTGGGATCCCATATCCCCGGAGTAGGGGCGAAAAAGGGCGCAGTAGTCGGCGGTGCAGTCGGGACTGCAGTTGCCGCCACGGCCTATAAATCGGCCGTGAAGTACGGTTCCGAAAATATCGAGACATTTGCAAACGCAGTGAAAGAGAATGCCGAAAAAACCGTTTCCTTGACAAAGCAGTACGTTCCTGAAAAGGTGGATACTATCAGAAACTCACTCAACAGATATGCACAAGAAAATAACCTGCCCTTCGCAGTGTGATCCATTATAAATAAAGTATTAGAATGGCTCAAATCAAACTACCAGGAGACCGTCATAAGCTATGAAGAATATCCAATCATGTACAAATCTGGAGAAATATTCAGCTTCCGACTACACCCCTGTTTCCGATGGAATCTTTTCTCACCAGGGGGAGTATGTCACCGCCCTGTCTTTTGAGCAGGAGCCGGGACTTGGTGAGGGCGGGAATGCAGCGGAGATCAGCCAATATCCTTTAGAGGATCTGCTTGACCGCTTCATGGTGTATGTATCCGACTATTTTGAAGAATACAATGTCCCGGGAAATGCGACCTGCCTGTTGGAGTTTTCCGGGGATTCGGAAGAGGATATCGCAGAGCTCAGAACGATCATTGGCAGACATGTTTACAATAGTGAGCGGTCATCAGGTGGTAAAACATATGTTGATTTAATCATCGAATGATTGATCATAGATTTTTTGGTGAATAATTAAGTACTTATTTAAAAGTTCCGCTAAAAAACATTTCCGGGGTAATTTTTTCTCTTGATGTGATGTGTGTGTTCTAAGAAGCCCATCCTTGTGAACGATAAGTAGTTAAGAACACTCAAGAAATATATGCTTTGATTTTTTTAAAGGATTTGAGATACGGAGAATACAGAAATGGCAAACTACGATTTTAAGTGCAGAATGGTCAATGAGGAGTTAAGTTCCTTCTGGCCGGAATGGAATGTCGTTCGTTGGATCGGAGGCGGAACCTTTGGTGATGTTTTTCATATCTGTCGCGATAATATGGGATTGCGTATTGATGCGGCTTTAAAAGTGATTCAGGTCCCGGACGAGGAATCAACGTTACCATTACTGATTCAGCAATCAAGTAATTCTGAGGCTAATGGCGGTATCAGCAGTGATGAGAAAAGCAGTGATGAGCGTTTTCATAAAGCAGGTCGGAGTAACACAGAGGCACATATTTACAAGAATTTATCGCTTCCAAAAGCAGTTTATAATGAGATTAGAATCATGGAACTGCTGCGTGGAGCTCCAAATATTGTGTCAATTGAAGACTTTCACTACTACGACCTTTCTTCAATTGGAACTGGGGCTTATGGAGGTAATTCGGCCAGACTATATGTTCGTATGGAATTGTTGACAAGCCTCCAGGATTTATTGAGCGGAAAGCAGGGTTTGCCGGATGTGATTCGCAAACGTATGGATTATGATTCTGCAACAGATGCCTTTTTGGATAACTATAAGGAAAGTCCCCATTTAGAAATACTCTCAGTTGCTGAGATTTGTAAAATTGCATCAGATATTTGCATGGCACTTGATTACTGTGAACAAAATAATATCATCCATAGAGATATTAAACCGGCAAATATTTTCATAGATAGATTCGGGAATTACAAAATTGGGGATTTTGGTGTATCCAGGAGTGTTAATTCGTTATCTACTGCGCATACAATGACCGGAATTGGTACAATTTCTTATATGGCACCGGAAATCTATAGAATGAAGGCATATGATCATACTGTAGATATCTATGCTCTTGGACTTGTTCTTTACCAGCTTTTGAATCGGGGACGAGCGCCTTTTCTTCCGGATTATCCAAAGACATTTACCACGGCTGATGTTGACTCCGCAAACTACCGTAGGCTTAATGGTCATACAATTGAGAGACTCAAAGGAATTGATGATGAACTTGACAGGATAGTCCGTAAAGCATGTGCTTATAATGCACGTGAAAGATATCAATCTGCAGAAGAGATGAAGAGTGATATAGATAATTATTTATGGAAAAACAGCATACAAAAAAAGGTGCAGGACGCCGCTCTTTCTGGTCATTCTATAAAGTTTGACTCTGAAGATTCCTCTCATTACACTGCTGATTCTAAGAATAGAAAAGCTAATAAAACAGAAGGATCTGTTTTTGAATATGCAGATAGTGGAAAATCAAAAAAAACTGTAAATACAGATGTTTATACAAAGGACAAGTACTTAGAGAAGAGCAGTATAAGAAAGAAAAGGCAATTATTCCTTGTTACAGGTATTTTTCTGCTTCTAATAATCGTTCTTTTATCTGTGTTATTAATGAATTATCTTCATTTAAAAGAAAAAGAGAACAATGACCGTGTTTCCTCTGAATCAGAAGATACAGAGGATTATGGTACTTATTCAAATCCCGATGCTCACTTCAGCATGCACTATTATTATGAAGAAGGAAGAGATGATATCGGACATTGGTATGTATATAATTATGATACTGATAAGCGTATTAGGTTAAGCGATTTGGCTGATTATAATGATGTTTATAACGATGCGATAGAGAATCGGTCCTCTGCTGAGTTTTGGAAACTGATTGCTTTTCTATTAGGGATTCTTCTATTATCTTGTCTGGCTTTCCAATTTATACGAAAAGCATATAATGAAAAACATGGTGCTATTAATAGGGTCTGACCATATAACAATTTACGGTCGGATCCCATGACGATTTGTTTGTGCTCTGGCGAAAGGCGTTGTATATTTGGGTCTCTACATATCCGGATTCGCCATTGTCGTATGCGAGCTGGATGGGGAATTCGCCGGGGAAAATCATCTCAAAAGCCGTATTACTGCCGTCTGAATACCGGGGAGATTTCTGAATACGGGGAGATTTACGAGTGCCCTGCGCTGCCGATCGAGGGGCGGTGAAGTACACAGATCAGGTGAAATTGATTTTTTTCTACGAATGGATATAGATATGGGAAATGGAATGGATAAATACGATATAGATTGCAAAATCCTGGAAGAGGAATTAAAGACAATCTGGCCCAGCTGGCATGTTGTTGAACGTCTCGGCGGAGGAGCATTTGGTAATGTTTTCCGGATCAGAACAGACGGTTTCGGGGTTCCGGTGGAATCCGCGCTGAAAGTGATTCAATTCAGCTACGGTACAGAGACAGTTTCTCTTCTGCCCGCCGGATCCGAGGACTTACGCAACGAGATTATGATCATGGAGGAACTGCGAGGCGCTCCCAACATCGTCACAATCGAGGACTTCAAATACAAAAGAGACGGATCAACCTGCACTCTGTACGTGAGGATGGAGCTTCTCACGAGTTTCCAGAAGCTGCTGCTTCAACATCAGAAGGATTCCCGTTTTTTCACTCAGAATGAAGTGATCAAAATCGGCCGGGACATTTGTACTGCGCTGATGTACTGTGAAAAAAAGGGAATTATACACCGGGATATAAAACCGGCCAATCTCTTTGTGGATGCCTATGGGAATTATAAGGTGGGTGATTTTGGTGTTTCAAGAAGGATGGAAACCGTACATGTGGCGATGACTATGACGGGAATTGGCACTATTTCCTATATGGCACCCGAGGTTTTTAGAGGGAATTCCTATAACAACACGGTGGATATCTATGCCCTTGGACTCATTCTATATCAGATTCTGAATAATGCCAGAATTCCTTTTCTGCCGGCAGCAGGCCCTTATGACGCCCGTGATATTGACAGCGCAAATTACCGCAGGCTCCATGGCGAGCCGCTTCCTTCTCTGACGGGGGTCCGGACCGGGGATGGGGAAGGAACAGTAGATCCGGTTCTGGATGACGTCATTCGAAAAGCCTGTTCTCCCAACCCCAATGACCGCTTCCAGACTGCGGAGGAGTTTCGTGACGCGCTTGATGAAATCGATACTGCTCAGGTTCATGAGATGTCGTTTCAGCATAATGGGAAAAAAGGGAACGCGGTTCAAAACAACAGGCGGAAACACTCTTTGAGTAATAGACAGGGAAGCAAAGCAGGAGCTTCTGAGAATAATAATGAGGAGAAACAAAAAACGTGGTCCAAATATGTGGTACCTGGTATAGCGCTTATTGCTCTCCTGGCATTTTCAGCTGTGTTTATACCGAAATTTGTTCTGCAAAACCGCACGGATTTGAAGCAGGATCATTCACAGCAGTCTGACGGAAATAGCATATCAGAAGCTGCCAATGAAGAGTCAGGGCATGCAAGTACTCAGAGTGCAGCAGGCGCGGACCAGGAAAGCAATGCCGGGATGACAGAGTCGGAAGTCTATTCTGCCGGAGAAAAAGAAAGTGAGGAAATAGTCGGTACCATAACAGACAGCTGGGAGGAGATTATAGCAGCCGGGGAGGATGGAACCTATATAGACAAATATACACCCGGTGATACAAAGGAACTGGATCTCGGCGAAGAGGGAAGAATCCTCATGGAGCTGGTAGCTATGGATGCGGATGAACTCGCGGATGACAGCGGATATGCCCATATGACATGGGTTGCAAAGGACCTTCTTAATTCTGAATATAGAATTCATTTCGATGAAAATACTTATGAAGGATGGCCTGAATCCGATATGAGGAACTGGCTGCGGGAAAGTATTCTGCCTCTTGTTCCCGCGGAAGTCAGGGATGGCATAAAAACAGTCAGGAAGTATACGAATGTTTATCCGGAAGAAAATATTGTATCCAATGACAAGATATGGATTCCCTCAGTAACAGAAGTCTTTAAAGAAGACTATGTACAAAATTCGAAATGCACATATTATAGTGATGCGTTTCCGGATGATTCCTCCCGCATAAGATGCCGGCCGGGTACATCTTCTCCTTTATATTGGTGGCTTCGCTCGGATGACTATTGGGTTGAAGTGCTGGGGGTTTCGGATGAAGGAGATCTCTCAGGAAATTTCTGCACTACGAAGGGCGGCGTGGTCATCGGCTTTTGTATCTGAGCGAAATAGGATTAATGATACGCTGTACCTTTCACATGGATGAATAGAGCTTGTGTTTGGCGGACAGAGTAGGAAATAGGAAAAAATGGCTAATTACGATATCAGATGCAGGATTATTGAAGAGGAACTTAATACCTTCTGGCCGGAGTGGCATGTCGTGGAGCGCATTGGCAGAGGGGCTTTTGGGGATGTCTTTCGCATCAGAAGGAATAATTACGGAACCGGAGAGGAAGCTGCGCTCAAGATCATCAGGATCAATGACGAAATGGAACTTTCTGACATTCAGGCTTCAAAACAGGAGAATGCGCCCGGGGAAGCCCGGTCAGACGGTTCCGTTGAGACAGAGACACAGGTCTTGCTCTCTGCGCCTCAGAAAGATCAGGCGGCGGAACCTGAAGCGGCGGATGCCGGCAGCAGGCCGGCGGAGATAAAACAGGGGAAGCACGGGAGAGTGAGGAAAGACGTTGAAAGCCCCTATATTCCTGAAGCTCTCAGCAACGAGATCCAGATTATGAGGGCTCTTCGCGGAGCCCCCAATATTGTCGTGATCGAAGATTTTCACTTCAAACGGGAGGGAGCTGTCAGTACCTTATTTGTCAGGATGGAGCTCTTGACCAGTTTTCAGGAAAGACTGCTGAAGAACCAGAATGACCGGATCCTTTTTTCTGCAGAGGAAGTATATAAGATTGGAATTGATATCTGTACCGCTCTTATGTACTGTGAGAAAAAAGGCATCATTCACCGTGATATCAAACCGGCAAATATCTTCATGGATGGATTTGGCAATTACAAGATCGGAGATTTCGGCGCTTCCAGCAGAATGGATACCGTATATTCGGCACACACTATGACGGCGATCGGAACTGTTTCCTATATGGCCCCGGAGGTCTTTAAAGGAAAATCCTATAATAATACGGTCGATATTTATGCTTTGGGCCTTATTTTATATCAGATTCTCAACAACGGCAGAATAGCTTTTCTATCGATGTCAGGCTCCTATGGCGCACGGGATATTGATAACGCAAATTACAGGCGTCTTTGTGGAGAGCCGCTTCCCTCATTGACAGGAATTCCGGTTTCTTCGGGGGATGAGAAAAGGACAGTGGACGCATACCTGGATGCTATTATCCGAAAGGCGTGCGCTCCAAATGCCCGGGACCGTTTCCGGACTGCGGAAGAATTCCGGGACGCCCTGAGAGAATGGAAAAACGCATCCGCACAGGGCAGTTTTAACAGACAGCAGAGCGCAGTGCGGAGTGCTGATAAAAAAAGCGTCCCAAACCAGGCCTTGAGTATTGGTCGGGAGAAAAACGGCGAATATTATCCGGGGAATGGGAAAACAGAAAAACAAAAATCCCGGTTCTTGATAAATGTTTTGGGTGGCGCGGTCATTCTTTTTCTTGTGGCTGTTACTGCCTTTCTCGGCGTGCTCATTTTCAATGGAGTCAGGAATTCCGGGGCGGAACATATAGAGCAGTCCGGCGGAGAAGGACTGGATGGATCTGCCGGCAGCACATCAGATCCTGCCGGAGAGGCATATGCGGAAAGCAGTCCGGATATGACAGAGTCGGAAATACCGGCATCCTATGATGAAACGGAAGAAAAAAACGAAATTCGCGGAACAATTACAGACAGCTGGGAAGTAATTATGGCTGCGATAAAGGACTACACTTACCTCGATAAGTATCACATAGGAGACACGAAGGAACTCGATCTCGGAGAAGAAGGAGTGATCCTGATGGAGCTGGTGGCTGTGGATGAATATGACTGGGCGGGTGATCCTGTGTGTACGACGTGGGTTGCAAAGGATCCCCTCAAATCCAGGCATAAGATGAATAGTGACGCCACTTCAGAAGGCGGATGGGAGGAATCAGAGATGCGAACCTGGCTTCAGGAAAGCATCCTGCCCCTGTTTCCGGTAGAACTTCAAGTCAATATTTTAGTAAACGAAAGGTATACAAAGTATCACTACACTTCTCCCACCGGAGAGAAAAACGGAGTAGCCATAACAAATGATAAAATCTGGATCCCTTCACGTCAGGAACTCTTCCACAGCGACGAAAATGATCTTAGTAGCCTGGATTTTGGCTCCTGTTTTCCGGACGAAGCATCCTGTATCAGGAAAAGCAGAGATGATAACAAACCTTTATGGTGGTGGCTCCGGTCTTCGCAAAATGACACTGATTTCGACAGAATCGGTATTAATGGAAGAAGTGAAAGCGGTAATGCTGACAAAGAGGGAGGCGTTATTATAGGCTTTTGTCTCTGATAGTTTTGATAAGATACGGATTCCGGATTCATGGCTGCCGGTATGTACTGTACGTCAGATCCAATCATTCAGTGGAAGAGCATTTACTGCGGCAAAACAACTGGTTATGAATTTGAAGGAAATTTATGAGAGAAAAATGCGAAAAAATGCAATCTGAGCTGAATTCCTTTTGGCCTGAGTGGCAGGTGATCGAATGCTTTGAAGAAGGTGCTTCCGGAGATCTATTCCGGATCAGAAAAGACAGCTTCGGTATACGTGTGGAATCCTCGCTAAAGGTGATCCGGTACGATGAATCTGATGAATACCATGAACCGTTTTGTCCTGCGGATAATAATGAGTCTGAAGAAGCCCTGCTGAGGAGCATGTCCGAGACACGTACTTTGTTCTCTTCGCCCGATGAGACTGAGCGGGGTTATGTACCGGAAGTGCCTGAACCGTCATCTGTTCGTATCTTTTCTCAACCTATTGACCGGTTTAGGCGTGATCGGAAGGAAAATGACCGGCAGGAAAAGGAAGATATATCTGCGGATCGGCCGACGATGTCTGAGAGTGCAGAGTTTTCCGGCTTATTACAGTCAAAGGAAGAAATCCATGCGATCCGGCCCGGGCAGGCTGAAAATGACAGCAGAACAATTGATATCCCTGAGGTATTTCTCAAAGAAATCCAGATTATGGAGGCCCTGCGGGGCACACCGAACGTGGTTATCGTTGAGGAATATTATTGCAAAAAAGAAGGAACGATCAGTTCTCTGTTTGTGCGGATGGAACTTCTTGCCGCTTTCAGGAAGGTGCTCCTCAGGCATGAGGAGAATCCTGCACGGCTCTCCGTAAAAGAAGTTCTAAAGATCGGAAAAGATATCAGTACAGCTCTGACTTATTTTGAAAAAAAGGGTATCAGACATCGGAACATAAAACCCGACAATCTCTTTGTGGACGCATTTGGTAACTATAAGGTGGGCAATTCCGGGGTTCTGAGGCGAAAGGAAACTCCACACTTTTCATTTGCCATGGCAGGAATCGGAGCCTTTACCTATACGGCTCCGGAGGTGTTCAAGGGACAAGGCTATAACGACACTGTGGACACCTATGCTCTTGGACTTGTTCTTTACCAGGTCCTGAATAAGGGGAGGATACCTTTTCTGCCTGCGTCAGGGACGTATGGGATCCGCGACACAGAGAAGGCAATTGATCGGAGGCTTCAAGGTGAACCCCTTCCTCCGCTGGCGGATATTAGGATTGGGGATGGAGACAATACAGAAGCAGCTGCGGAACTTGACTGCATTGTCCGAAAAGCATGCGCTCCTGACAGAAAAGACCGGTTTCAGACCGCAAAGGAATTATATGATGCACTTTCAGCATGGGAGGCCGCTGCGTCCCAGGACATTTATCACCGGAATCAGAGTGATTCAGGGATTGCCGGGCATCATGGAAGACAGATGTATTCGCTGCCTGATGAAGGGGAAAAACGAAACGACTCTTCAGAAAATCACAGCAGAGATAATAGCAATAAAGAAAAATATAATCTAAACAATTACAATAAAGAAAAACAAAAAACCCGGTCCGGAGTTTTCATTCCGGGGATTGCCGCCTTTTTTGTGACGCTTTTGACTGTACTGCTCGCTGTGTTTATTCTGAACAGAAACAGATTGACCGGAACCGATAGTGGGCTGCAATCCGGCACTGAGCCTTCATCCGGAACACTCAGTGACCGGGAGGCTGCTGCCGGCGCACATAACGAGAGTACAGAAGACGATGAAGCAATCGCAGACACAGAAGCAGGAGAGATACCCGTCACCGATGTGGCAGAAAAGGAGGACGAAGGGCACACCATCATAACAGACAGCTGGGAAGAGATTATCGAATCCGGTGAAGACGGCACCTACATGGACAAGTATCAGATCGGAGACTTAAAAGAATTAGACCTCGGACAAGAGGGACTTATTATGATGGAACTTGTGGCTAAGTATGAGGATAGACTGTCAGATTACACTGATGATGAGACGTTTTCACATATGACATGGATTGCCAGTACTCCGCTTAATTCCAGGCATAGTATGTACGCCGGGGAAACCAAAGAAAGTAACTGGCTCAAATCAGATATGAGAAGCTGGCTGAGGGAGAGCATCCTGCCCCTTTTCCCGGAAGAGGTCAGATCAAATATTAAAGAAGTTGATAAAGATTCTCTTTCTGCAGATGATAAGGAAACCGAACCCAGCGACTACGATACAGACGACCTGGTTTTTTCAGATGATACAATCTGGATTCCTTCCTTCGAAGAACTGTTTCATAAACATTATGACGATACATCTTATCCTGTCTACAAAATAGCATTTTCAGACAACGCTTCCCGTGAGATAAACCGGAATGATGCTTCCGGCAGCTGGTGGTGGCTTCGTTCCGCTTATCATAATGATTCCTTCTATTGTGTGAATCCTGATGGAAGCTGGGATTATAAGGATGTGAACGAGGAAGGCGGTGTGATTATCGGCTTTTGCCTGTAGTTTTTCTGACATGCCATTGGCTTTGACAGTTCTGAGAACTATCCTGAGGCACCTGGACAGAAAAGGAAATGTTGTCAATCTCAGCCTTCACCAGGCGATAAAAAAAAATCAATCGATGTAAAAGCCAACAAAACTGCCCCGCCACATCAGTGGCGGGGCAGTTCTTGCAAAATCGTTTTTCAGGCAGGATCGATGCTCTCTTGCAGGCAGATCCATGTGCCTGTCATCTGGCAGGACCATCCGGCAGCCGGATGGGGGATATCCGGGCGCCGGATGGCGGGTTGATCCATGTGCCTGTCAGATGGCGGGATCACCCAGGTGCCAGACACGCTCGTTGTACTCGCGAGCCGTCCTCATGGACGAGAAGAAGCCGGATCTGGCGATGTTGATCAGGGACATTTTGTACCAGGAGTCTTTATCCTCGTATGCGCGGAAGGCGGCTTCCTTGGCCTGGACGTAGGACTTGAAATCCAGGAGGCACTTGTAGGTGTCTTCTGTGGTCAGCCTGCGATGGATGCGCTCAAGGATGACGCTGTCGCCAATTCTGCGCATCTCGTCACTGACGATGAAGTCGACGACGCGGCGGATGTCAGGGTCTGAGTAGTAGTCATAAGGGTGGTAAGAGCCGCTTCTGTTGAGGTCGGCGATGGTCTCTGCGCCTGCGCCGAACGTGAAGATGTTGTCCGGGCCGACAAGATCGCCGATTTCGATGTTGGCTCCGTCGCGTGTGCCGAGGGTAATGGCACCATTGCACATGAGCTTCATATTAGAAGTACCCGATGCTTCTGCGCCTGCGCAGCTGATCTGCTCGGAGATGTCCGCTGCGGGAAGGATTTTTTCCGCCAGGGACACATTGTAGTTGTCGGGCATGATGACCCTGAACCAGGGGCTGATCGCGGGGTCGTCTGTCAGCTCCTGCAGGCAGAGGGCCAGGTGGAAGATGTCGTTGGCGGCTTCATAAGTGGGGTAGGCCTTTCCGGCGATCAGGTTCACGATAGGGGTGGCAGGAAGGCGGCCCTGCCGGATTTCCTGGATCTTCCAGATTGCACCAAGACAGTTCAGATCCTGACGCTTATAAGGGTGCCCGCGTTTTGCCTGAACTGTCAGGATGGCATCGGGATTCATGACCAGGCCTTTCTCTTTTTCCAGCAAGGCAGCCAGGTCTTTCTTGTTTTCTGCCTTGATAGATTCAAGGGTGACGTGGACCTCCGGGTTGTCCTGATAGGAGAGAAGCTTCTCAAGCAGAGCGGGATCTGCGATTACATCTCCACCAGTAAGTACGCTCATATAGTATGCCAGGACCGGGTTGGCGTGTCCCAGCCAGCGGCCGAAGCCGATTCCGTTTGTGACATTTGTGAACTTGTCCGGGTATGCAGTCGCCAGATCCGAAAAAACGTCATTTTTAAGGATGCCGGTGTGGATCTTTGCGACTCCGTTCACGGAATAGCTGAAGTGGCAGGCGAGGTTGGCCATGTTCACGACATCGTCCTGCAGCACAGGACCTGCGGTGATGCCCTTTTCCCTGACATGTCGGTCCAGTCTGGTGATCATGTCCGCAATCCGGGGGTTGACGGCACGGATCCTGGAGAGGGGTACCCTCGGGAGTGCTTCGGGCATGATGGTGTGGTTAGTCATTGCAAACAGCTTTTTTACAAGCTCGATGCTCTTCTCCTCGGACATGCCCCTGTCCATAAGCTGGCAGACCATTTCCGGGATGCACAGGACAGGATGGGTATCGTTGAGATGGATCACCGCATGCTCCTCGATGGAGTCGATGCTGCCGTAGGTCTTTTCAACGTCTTCCAGAATATGTCTGACCGAGCTGGCGGAGAGGAAGTATTCCTGGCTTACGCGGAGGAACCTGCCTTCTTCATTGCTGTCATCGGGATACAGAAAAAGGGTGAGAGCGGGGATGGGATCGGACATGTCCATTCGGATTCCGTCCCTGATGACAGCGTCACTTGCCATACCGGTATCAAAAAGGACGAGTGAATTGGTCTTGTCTGTATTGTATCCCGTCACGGTGATAACATTTTCTTCCGGGCGGATCTTCCTGCCGCAGACCTCCACCTCGTAGTCCGCCTGACGGGTGTTGACTGCTTTTCCGTACAGATCCCAGGAGTCGGGCTCAAAGGTCTGTTTTTTGTCCCTGAAGACCTGCTTTCCAAGCCCGTAGTGGTAATGGAGAGTCAGGCACTCCATGGAATAGCCGAGGGTTGTCGCGCCTTCGTGAATGCAGGGGCCAAGCCTTCCCAGGCCGCCGTTCCCCAGGGAGGGGTCGGTCTCCATCTCCTCAATGTCTTCAATGGAGTATCCCATGCGGCTCAGAATGAGGTTGACGGCCGAAAGAAGGCCGAGATTCAGCAGGTTGTTGCCGAGAAGGCGCCCGGGAAGAACCTCGATGGTCACGTAGTAGACTTTCCTGTCGCTTCTGCTTTCCCTGTATTTTTCAAGGGCAGACACCTTTTTCAGAGACCAGGCCCAGAGGGCCGAATTCAGCTGAGGCACAGAGGCATTTTTCAAAGTTACTTTCTCTCCGTAAAGGTTCTTCAGATCCCGGGAGAGTTCTTCATAGACTTTCGTTGCCAGATAATCAGAGACATTGCGGGCCGGAAAGAGCTGCTCTTCAGAGACGTTCTCCGGAATGGCCTTTTCTCCATAACGGGTCTTCAGAGTCTTTGTGGATCCTTTGTTTCTTTTCTCTCTGTTCGTAGATTTCATAGCATTTCTCCCTAAACATTTATTCAGTTTGTTTATTCTTTTTTGTTCCCTCTTTGTTACATCCTTTCATGAATCCATTTAAGCCTGGTGATTACCATGAGAAGCAGGTCGGACGGCCGCCGCGGCAGATCTGCCATCCGGAGCCTCTGTTCTGATCGGGTGATGTCCTTGTTGTTTAGTGATTCTACCAGATATTCAGGATGTGTCAATCGGACATATGTTCGTATTTCAATAGAATATTGAACATAAATGAAAAAAGCTCAAAATAATGCGGAAATATACTTGCATACAAGCTTAATTTTAGGTATGATATTGATGCAATCAATTTTAATTAAAAACATGGTTTTTCCATTCGCCGGTCTCTGATGCTGCTTTCAGTGGTCGAAAATCTGCTGCGGCACTTGTTTTTATTGCCTTTCTGCCTTCTTTTGCATCGAATAAGGCGGTTTGCCAGGCAAATCCGGCAGCTGCAGGAAACGCCACAGCTCACGGTAGATTAGCGCAGATCAACGCAGGCCGCTGTCTACAGCTGAAAACCAGGAACCATGTGGGTTGAATGGTTCAATCCGATGCGTCAATTTTTTTGAATGGAGCAGGAAAAAAAGTAAAAACTTTTGATAAGGTTTTAACTCCGGCATCTGTTGCCGGAGCCCTGACAACCTGTGATACTGACTCTGGCATCTGTTGCCGGAGCCCTGACAAACTGTGATACTGATGAGATAACGTCTCCGCATGGCGGAGTGCGAATGTGTGGAGCATTGTGAGAGCGAGGGACGCGGGGAGCGGAGCGTAGACCGGCTTCCGTCATGCTCCTTAGCGAGAGACGCAGGGAGCGGAGACCGGCTTTCGTCATGTTCCTAAGAGAAAGGAGGTTACAGCTGGAGAAATGAAGAACAAAAACATTCCTGCCGGGCAGGTGGATCCTTCTGATTCTGTCGTCATAGAGGGCTTGGTTAAATCCTCTGAGATCACGGACAATCTCGAGTGGATAGAAAAAGTCAATAAAAAGAGGGAAGAGTTTGGGAGAAACTCTGAGAGGTTTGAAGCGGTCATGGGATTTCTGCTCAGGTATAAAAGCCAGGACACCCCGCTGAGCGATGATCTGAAATATCTCTTTACGGCATGCAGCGGACAGCCGATTCAGGATGTACTGTATAACACTTGTATTTACGAGCTGCCTGTTGAGAACTGGCCGGTTCTTTCCAGACAGGAACGTTATGACCTGCTGTTTAAATGCGGAGCTGAATTATATCATTATCAGAGAATGCTCAATAAATGTATCGGGAGGACATACTACAACTCCGCGGTAAAAGACACAGCTCTCCTTGAGCACATTAAGGAAGAGATTTGCGTCCGCTTTCCTTTCATGGATGAGGAGGATTTCTGCCGGATGCGGGAGGACCGCATAGATTATACTGAGAGCACTTTCAGCTTATATAAAAGAACTTATCTGGACAGCTATGACCTGGAAAAGGGGTATCAGAACAGCCCGTGTGATCTGTTTGTCAACGGGGTGCAGTGGCACTTCCATATACACAGGCAGAGGGAGGACCACTTTATCAAAGACGAAAAATCTTTCTGGCTTTCCCTTACAGGCAAGAGAACCAAGGGCAAAGGGACCCTCTTTACCCAGGCCATGAGAGATTCTTATGGCAGGCGGCTGTATCCGACAAAGGATGATCTTTTCGTGTTTGCCATTGCAGTCGGGCTCTCTTATGAGGAGTTTCAGGAACTCTTGCAGAAGGCTGTCCGGGACTGCGGAGACCCCATGCGCTATGCCTACAATAAGACAAGTGTCAGAGACGCTCTGGTTCTGTCTGTGATCCGTGATATAGACGGCTGGTATGAGCGGACCATTGAGGACTTGCGCTGCTCCGGAGAATATCCATCCGGGAAGGTCGTAAATCAGAAAAGCATCTATTTTTCCATGGAAGTCTTATCCCGTGTGGACAAAATGCTTTGGACCAACCTTTACCACAGAGGTCAGACACCCCCGGTCGAATCCCTCCTCTACCACAATTTCCTGCTGGACCGCAAAGATCTGCTGTACTCCGGAAAATATAAAGAGTGGTGCGCAGACCATGACTTCGATCAGATCATCGAATTCCAGGAAAGCGTAAAAAAGGACCTCCGGGAGGAGAGGAAGAAAGAACTGACCGGGAACAGATAAACAAATGTTTCGAAATCATTCATGACTTCCTCGTGAGTCTTACGCGCATATCCAACGACAGAAGTCACTTGTATTGTGCTATGAAGAATAAAATGATGTAAAGGTCAAAAGCCAGGAAAAGGCTCTGAGTCTCGTCAATATGCACATACAACCGCAGGACCATTGCGCAGCTCCGAAGG
>JBGUNJ010000205.1:0-25955 GCA_045117315.1 Lachnospiraceae bacterium
GAAAAACGCCGGTACTTGCTTTTTGCAAGCCCTGGCGCAGCAAAAAGCTTAGTATCCGCTGCGTTTTTCACGGAGCGGGAGCGTCCCACCGAAACAGTGATGCGCAAAAGGCGCCTTGTTTTCAGCGAGTCCTGTACTCCTGCAGCCTTATCTGCAGCAGAAGGCATTGCGGATCCAGCGGATTTCCTTTCCTGTGACACATACCACGTCAAATCGGATGGGGATCTCTGTTCCCCGCCCGGTTTTATAGAGGTAATAGAGGGCTGTCCTGCAGATGCTGCGCTGTTTTTCGGCTGTGACCGCCTCGGCGGGATCTCCCCAGCGTGCGCTGCTGCGGTATTTTACTTCAAAAAACACCAGGGTCTGGTCCTCTTTCCCGATTATATCGATTTCTCCGTCCCTGTCCCGGAAATTGCGCTCCAGGATCCTCACCCCCCTGTCCGACAGGAATCGTACTGCCATCTCTTCACCGCGCTGTCCGGTCTCCCTTCCGGAGGGAACTCTCTGAAGAAAAAAAGAATCCGGATCTTCTCCCTTCTGCTCAGGAGTTTTGTCCGTGCCTTCCTTTCCGGCCAGGATTTTTCCCAGGAAGCTTCTGCGGTGGATGGGGCTGGGCCCGTAGTCCAGGATGGCCTGGCAGTGAGCCTTTGTTCCGTATCCTTTATGACCGGCGAACCCATATTGGGGATAGAGGGCATCCATTTCTTTCATGTAGGAGTCCCTGGTCACTTTTGCAAGGATACTGGCTGCAGCCACAGAGATGCACTTGGCATCCCCCTTTATGACCGGTACCTGGAGGATATCGATGCCGGGGATGGTCACCGCGTCGTTGACCAGCACTCCCGGCCTCACTTTCAGGGAAGAGACGGCCTGCCGCATGGCCTCATAGGTCGCCTGCAGAATGTTGATCTCGTCAATCCTTTCGGGCGGTACCATGATGACTGACCAGGCAAGAGCCTTCTCCTTAATCTGCAGAAACAGGGCCTCTCTCCTCTTCTCAGTGACTTTTTTGGAATCATTGAGGTAAGGCAGGATCAGGTCTTCAGGAAGAATGACCGCGGCCGCAGCGACCGGTCCTGCCAGAGGACCGCGTCCTGCTTCGTCGATCCCGCAGATGAGACCACTTCCGCCGGCTCTGCGGACAGTTTCCGTCTCAAAAGCACGCATCTGTTCCACGCGCCCGATCTCCGCCTGCATGCGGGCTTCTTTTTTCTGCCTTGCAGCCTCGGATTTTGTCATTTTTTCCTCCCGCTGTTTCTGCGGTTTCCGGCTCCGCTTCCGCTTCCGCCTCTGCCGGACTGCCCCCGGTTTCTATTCTGAGGACCGTCTGCAGTACCGGGCTTTCCCGCTCTTTTTCCGGGTCCCCTGTCCTTTGATCTGCCGCTGTTTCCTGTCCGGCTTCCATATCCTGAACCGGAAGGTCCTTTAGCCTTTCCCGATCCCGGCTTCCGGCTCCCTTTTGAGGAAGGGGCAAAACGGCCTGATGCTGACTCCCCGGTTTCCTGCTCCCGGATCTTTTTCCTGCGTTCCTCCTCCATGGCCTTTGCATCTTCTGGCCTGTCCAGGGAAATTCGTCCGATCCTTCCGTTTTTACAGTCATCCAGCAGGACAGCTGCCGCGCGCTCCACGTCGGGTTCTCCTCCCTTCATGAGCAGGCGGCGGGAGACAGCAATCTTTTTCAAAAGTTCAAAACCCGCTGCCGCGGCGGCTGTCAGTACACGCTCTTCCGGTCTCTCAAATCCGGCAGTCACAGGAACACTGTCCGTCAGATCAGGTTCTTCCATGCTCTCCGGTCCGGCAGTCAAAGGCACACTGTCCGTCAAATCAGGCTCTTCCTCATCCTCCGGTCCGGGGATTTCTGAAGCGCCGTAAGCAGAAGCCGGTCCTTCTTCAGTTTCATAATCGCCCTGGCCATACGCGGCCTCCGGACCTTCCGCCGCATCTCCGTCAGCAGAGGGTTCGGGAAGATTGCCGGCAGTCAGATATTTTTTCTCCACAGCTCCCGGATATTCCCTCTCCAGATAATCGACCAGCCAGATTGCAAGCTCCACCCTGTCCAGGATCTCATTGCGGATCGCGCCCACCAAGGCCAGCCGCATACCGATCTCCTGATTATCAAACTTTGGCCAGAGTATACCGGGGGTGTCCAGAAGTTCCACGCTTCCGCCCATGCGGATCCATTGTTTTCCTCTGGTGACACCGGGTTTATTGCCTGTCTTCGCGCTTGCCCTTCCGGCGAAAGAATTGATAAAAGTGGATTTTCCCACATTCGGGATCCCTGCCACCATGGCGCGGAGAGGCCGGCCAACGATGCCGCGGGCTCTGTCGCGGGCTATTTTGTCCCTGCAGGCTTCCTGGACAAAGCGGCGGACAATATCTCCTGCTCTGCGCTCCCGCGCGTCCGCAGATACAGCCAGGATTCCCCTGCTGCGGAAATACTCCTCAAACTGTTCTGTCTTTGCGGGATCCGCCAGATCCGCCTTGCATAGAAGGACGATCCGGCCCTTTCCCTGACAAAGAGCGTCAATATCAGGATTTCTGCTGCTCAGCGGGATTCTGGCGTCCACCAGTTCGATCACGAGATCTACCAGACGGATATTTTCTTCCATCATCCGTCTCGCTTTCGTCATATGTCCCGGATACCACTGATACTCCATTGTGCCCTCCTACTTACACAGGAAACAGAGCAGAGACAGCCCTGCTATCCTCTATTCCCAACAGGGCTGAGACAGCCCCGCCGCTCTCTGCCCTCCCGCGGGCTGCCGTTCACCGTCAGGTGTAAGATACCTTACGGCAGCCCAGCGATAATAAAGAAAGTGCCGTGCCAAAACAGGCACGACACTCCCGATGATAACCCTTGCTCGAAATGAACAAATGCAGAAACTGCATTATTTCTTTCTGTCGTCGATTCTGGCTTTGACCTTCGCCTTCTTGCCGCTCAGGCCGCGCAGATAGAACAGTTTGGCTCTTCTGACTTTACCTCTGCGGACAACTTCAACGTTCTCCACATTGGGGGAATGGATGGGCCAGGTCTTCTCAACGCCGATGCCGTTGGAAATCTTCCTGACAGTGAAAGTAGTCCTTGCACCGCCGCCCTGGATCTTAATAACAGTACCCTCAAAGATCTGTACTCTTTCACGAGTACCTTCCTTGATGCGGTTGTGGACACGGACAGTGTCGCCCGTTGCGAACTGAGGTACTTCCGCCTTCAGCTGTTCCTTCTCGAGTTCTTTGATAATTTCGAAATTCATTCTGTTCTCCTTCCTTTCCACGCCGGACGTTCTTGCCCTCCTGCGCCCCTGTAAAAAATCCTGTATGTCAGGTCTTTTTGTCAGCGCACCTGTCTTGAAAACGGCGCCGGAACCGCGTCATCTGCCATGACCGTCAATGCTTACGGCATCCGGTCTGTTCCGCCCGATTCAGATCTCTTAATTATAATTTAGAAGGTATTTCCTGTCCCTCAGTCTCAACCGGCAGAGGAACGTCTTAAGTGTTCAGAAATACGGCTGATATGCCGATTAAAAAGCAACGCTAATAATCTAACACATAAGGAAAAAATACGCAAGAGATTTTTTTCCGCAGATCTTCGTTTTTATATCAGATTTTTTCCTGTAAATCTGCTTTTAATAAGCTTTTTCCGCAGTTTTCTTTTTTCCTGCAGGTTTTTCTGCAAAACCACTTTAACGTGCTCTTCCCCCGGGTTCTTATTATTCATTTTCATTTGGTTTACTGGCGATATCTGTAAACCTTGTGAATTCCGCCCATTCCGGGAATGACTCCCTTCTGAGCCAGTGTGATGTAATTCTGTCCGTCGGGACTCGTGATCGAGATTCCCACACTGTACCCTTTCAGGAGACTGCCTGAATAAGGCACTGTGCCGGTCACCGTAATGGTTGAATCCGGCAGAAGCTGGGAAAGTGAAAGGTCCAGTTTCTGCTGCCGGATACATTCACGCTGGTCGTCATACACATACATAGTGACAGGCCAGTCCCAATAGAAGGGGGCATTTCCTATGTTGGTAAACGACAGGGAGAAGACCAGGTCGTCTCTGATGAAATCGACGGTCGTCTGAAGCCGGCTCAGATAAATACAGTATCCCACATTCCGCAGGATCATCCCGCTGCCGTTCGTGTCCTGCCTGGAGGCATCCGGACAGACGGGTCCGATAAAGGAAACATGGGAACTCCTGATCTGAGTCAGAGTGTCAGACAGCTTCTCCATCAGCAGCGAATCCATACCGATCGTTTCCGTGAGTCCTCCGCCCACCGGTCCTGTCATCCAGGGGGAAGCATCTCCCTCAGCCAGGTAATCGTCAAGGATCTTCTTTTCTATAACGTCACCGCTGTCATCAACCGGTTTGTCTGTATGTTCCGCTCCGGCATCCGAAATCCGTGTATTCACATTCTCACTGACCCATTGCATAGCCGAGGACGAATCACCCAGAACATCATTCCAGTTTCCTGATTTATCCGTTGCCAAAGCCCCGGGACTGTTCAGGAGCCTGATTCCGCCGTCAGCGGGGAAGCAGTCGGCATACTGCCGCCCGTACTGTACCCGGACATCATCCGCGGGAGTATCGCCACCGGTGCCCGGGAATGCTGTCCACAGACCGTTCTGTCCGATCGAGCCCATCTCCACATATGAGACAAAACTGTCTCTGCTGCACCAGTCCGCCAGTGCCCTGAGAGCTTTTCCGTGGGCTTCTATAAATGCGGCATTGCTGTAATCAGGGGAATAGCCCTTTCCGGAGGAATCGTCGTAGTCCACTCCGTCTCCGGTCTTCTGATACAGCCAGTCCGGAATGTCTCTGTGTGCCGAATCCCCTGGCTTATCGCAGACAAGCCGGAGCACCGCATGTTTTTTTGCCTCCCGGTACTCTGCTACATGATATTTTGCCTCGATGGCATCAAAGTCAAACACACCTTCCTGCGGTTCCAGCTCGGAGAGTGTCAGAAGGATAAAAACCAGGTCGGTCTTTTCGCAGTCTTCGAGGTTCTCGGCCGGAGGAGCGTATCCGATCAGGGGGTTCGGGGGCATCATTTCCGATGCGTCATACAGGACAATATCATAGAGCCGATATCTTCCCGGAACAATATAGAACAGAATCCCCGCGATCAGGACCACCTGAATGGCGATCATAATAAAGGGAAGTTTTTTACGAATGAATGATTTCATTTACGAAATGCCTCATTTCAGGACTATTGATCAGGGCTTCTGATCAGGATTTATGACCATGACTGTTATGAATCAGGGCTGTCATGATCCAGGGCTGTTATGAATCAGGGCTGTTATGGTCCAGGGCTGTTATGGTCCAGGGCTGCCGGACGATTCCACGGCTGTACAAAGTGACAGCAGGCTCCTCTCCGGGATGCAGCTATGAGACACCTGTCTGAACAGGCCGGATCAAAGGATCACTTCTGCGGTCTCACTGCCCTCTTCTTTCCATCTTCCAGTACAGCGGCCTTCTTTTTGATCTGCTGGTTTGCCAGGCGTTTGTCAATCCCGGTAAGGATATGATCAAGACCTGTAAACACTCCGGCAGCAGGAACGTACTCCGCCTGCCTTCCCAGAAGCAGATAAGGAAGCCGCTGTGTCGCCCACTCCATGCGGACAAACACAATGAGAAAATAGACGATTGCCCCGGCCATGAATCCGAGACCATAATATGCAGTGTCTCCGTAGACTGCCTGCCAGATCGTCACAGCGTTGGCGACAATGGCGAAGGCGGCAGTGGCAGTCAGGGTTCCCACATAGTCTTCAAAATAGAGCAGTATCAGCATCATGGCGTTGGCAATCGCGTACAGGCCGTAGCCTACACACAGAGTGCGGAAAATACCCTTGCCCAGATCCGTCATGCCCAGCGGCAGAAAGTCCATGATAAAACCGCCGAATACAACGAAGAGGAGGGTGCTGACAATCTGCCTGTATCCGCAGTAAGTGAGCTCACGGCTCAGGACTTCGACCATCCTGTCTTCCGCGGATTCTATATCACTGATCGATCCCCCGTCATTGTAAAGGCTGTAGTACTGCCTGTATTCCGGATAAAACTGCACCTCCACCGAGGTCACAAAGCTGATCGTAGTGATAAGAATGGAAAAGAAGGCTGTCAGTGAGGGAATATCGTAGCTGGGGGCAGCATAGAAGAGGCCCATAATTTTCTTGTGAAGAGGCCCGAAATACATGATCACCAGGTGACCATAGAGACCCAGGTTTACGAAAACGCCCGTAAATGCCAGTGCCCTGCACTTGTCGAACCATTGCAGGAAGGAAAAAGGGCTCCCCTTTCCATGGGGAAAATATCCCAGCATCAGAGTGAAATACCAGACCATCATGACCCCGTAAGCAAGAATCACGCAGAACATGAGGCTGAGCACTGTTCCCCTGTGGACAAAAGCCAGTATAAGGGCAATCAGAAAACCGGTCATCATGGAAGAGGCAAAGCCGAGGGCGATGGAGCGGTAATCTTTGAGTGCTGACAAATAGTTCATCTGTGTCCAGACCACGATCATGGTCATGGCAAACCACATGCTGACGATGCGGTAGACAAGAGGGACTCCGGAAAACATAAGGACAATACCGTATCCCACCAGGCAAAGAGGCAGCATGATAGCCAGAGCGCCAAAGAAAGACGGCATGATCCGCTCCCTCTTTCCCTCATAGAGCATATCCGAAATATATCTGGTCAGGATCATATTAAAGAAGCTGGAGACAAACAGAGAGACCAGCAGGCTGTAAGTCAGCATGCAATTCATGATCTCCCTCTGTCCCTGCGGCATACCTGCGACCTGGGACACAAAAGATATTCCCAGCAGCAGGCAGACACCCATGACCATGGGACCGATTGCCACGGCCCCTGCATAGGCATAAGCCCGACACAGATTCAGCATACCCTTTTTTTGAAAAAGCCTGTTCAGGCTGAATCCTATACCTGCCATCCGACTGCAAACCTCCTGCAAATCAATTAATACTTGTTATGAGCCCGGCTCACCGACTCATATGATTAAAGCCACTCTCTGCTCCGCTCCCGCGGGCTTTCGCAAACCTCGTAGTGGTTTGTTATCGCCTGCACATCCGCGCCCCGTCCCGCGGCGTCCGCTCCGGCGGCTCCTCAGCGTCTGCGGGATTTCCATCTGCGGAACACTTCATCATAGGCATCCAGATAATTCCGGATCATTTCTTCATGACGGAAATATTTTTCAGCTCTCTGTTTTGCCACATTTCCCATCTGCAGCCGTCTGGCGCTGTTGCGGCAGAGATCTTCCATAGCACGGGCAAGCGCATGGGGCTGCATGGGAGGTACACAATAACCTGCCTGCCCGAGTTTGTCATCGCCGTCTCCGAAGAGCAGCTCCTTGCAGCATCCGACATCCGTCGTCACGCAGGGGCGGCCTGCCGCGAAAGACTCCAGAACGGAGAGCGGCTGTCCCTCGGAAATACTGGAAAGCACAGTAAAATCAAAGTCTCCCATATATTGGAGAACATTGATGGTACCCATGAACACAGCGTTCTTTATCCCCAGCTGGTTCATGAGATTTCTGCATTCCAAAGCATATTCCGGATCATCTTCGGGGCCCGCGATATAAAGCTTAGCGGTGGGAATATGCTGTTCAACCTCCGCGAAGGCATAGAGCATGGTCTTGACATCCTTGATCGGGGCGATTCTCAGCACAGCTCCGATATGAATGTCATCCGCCTGGGGGCGCGGCGGAATAGGGGCAAATTTTTCATAGTGGATGCCGTTGGCGATCCACCTGCACAGCGCCGGATCCGCTCCGATCTCGATCTGTGTGAGTCTGGCGCGGTTAAACAGGCTGGTGACCATGGAGGCACCGTCATAGGCCGCGCTTGAAAGCATGTAGAAAAACCGGATCCACAGATCCTTGAAATCAGGAAGCACCCAGTTTGCCCGGATGATTTCCTCTTCTCTCTCACGTGTGTAGATTCCATGCTCCGTGAGAAGGAAGGGAACCTTGCTTTTCCAGCTGCCCAGCCTGGCCAGCACACCCGCGTATCCGGTCGCGATCGTGTGATATACATCCGCCGCGGGGACATCAGAACACATCACATAGAGAAGCGGGAACAGCATAGAACGGATAGTATGGAAGTAGTCTGAAAATGCTGTATATGTATACTTCTGGCGGCAAATCTCCGACAGAGTATCCAGGAAATATTTACTGGAGAGAAAGTCTGCGGGCGAGATCTTTTTCTGCTGGAAAATCCCGAAGAGCACTTCCCAGTCCGGTCTTCCGCACTCAATCAGTTCACGCATGGCGCCCAGTTCGGCATCGGTGAATTTCAGGCTGCGCTTACGGTCTCTGCGGGGAGCGGCATTTGTAAGGGATACCTCCCGCACTTCCACTACATTGGGCGGAAGCTCATAGCGGAATTTCCCGTTCTGAGAGGGATCTGCATTGATCGCCCAGACCACAAACTCATGCTGCGGCATCGCCTGTATATACTGATGCATCCAGGATGATACACCTCCGGTCACGTAGGGATAGCATCCCTCCAGAATCACGCAAATTCTCATATCTGCCTTTCATCTTCGAACCCGGTATTGTCTGCCGGATTCCTGTATTGAAACCGGATTCCTGTATAGATAACGGGATCCTGTATCGATATCGGACCCCGGCTGATCCCGGCTTATTTATTGATTTCGATTTCCAGCTCCGGAGAAGCCGCTTTCACGAGATAGAGTCCGTCTGAAGCCTGGCTGATGGTCCCTCCGCTCACGCGTCCCGGTCTGCCTTCGTTGATCCTCAGATAGAACCAGGCCTCGTCACAGAATCCGCCCAGAGAAATATGGATTCCTCTGGCGGTGTCCTCCCGCCTGATCTGCAGTGCGTCATAGCGCTGAACAGCTCCGGTCAGCTCGCTGCCGGTCAGGTTTCTCATCTGAGGCAGGGCATTGTGCAGCCACTCGGTGTAATCCGTGAGGCGTCTTAACAGTTCTGCCCATCCCAGAGCCGCGCCTCTGTCGGTATCGAGCACATCGTCAGGATGCTGGAAATGTGTGTTGACACAGTGGAAATACAGTTCGCTCATGGCAGCCACCCGCATATAATCATCCAGCACATAGCCGGAAATGATGCGGGGAGTCTGGACCATTCCGTCCTCCGTAACAGTAAAATCCTGACTGTAAGAGACATCATTATCGTCTGGAAGATAGAGACTGGCAATAGCCCTGATCTCGGGGAAATCTTCCGCCAGCAGTGTCCGTCCCTCCGGAGAAATAATATTTGAAGGGGGGACGTAGACATGAAATTCCTCATTGGGGAAGACAGACTGACAGAAATTCCTGAGTTCGATCAGGGAATCCCTCATGGCATTCACGCTCTCCCACTGGCGATAGGAATCATACAGGCCCATATAATCAAAGCTCTCGGGAACAAGCGGCATGTGGTTATAGCCGTGATATCCCAGTTCTCCGCCCTCGCGCAGCAGCATATTTCCAAAGTACTGGAATCTGGTGATGTCCTTGTTTCTGGGGAAGACGCCGCTTACCTGGGCAGAATAATCCTCAATCACAAGGCCGGTGTAGCGGATATTATATTTTTTGGACAGATTATAAACATCTTTCCACCAGTGGTGAGTATAGAAGTCCTTGATGTCCATCCCGTAGTCTTTCTGGATGAACTGGCTGTCCCCTTCCGGGACAGGGGAAGGAAAATCATCAATATAAAAAGTAGAGCCGTTAATAACGGGCCAGATACATTTCTCATCGAGAAGAGAATACGCGGCGCAGTGAAAGCCCCGATAGGCCTTCTCGAGAAAGCTGAGGTTATCAAAGACAACTGTGCCCAGGCCGTATTTATATCTCCAGAGCAGAGGTGTCTCCGACTGGCCCTGTGCCTCTATAAAGACTTCGCACTTGTTGTCCAGAGTGACATTCAGTGAAGATTTATATGGATCCGTGATGGGAAAATCCCTTACGGAACCCGGCATAAACTGTCTGGTAAAATGTAATCCCTCAACGGTGGCAAAATCATTTCCGACAGTCCTGATCCCCAGTTTGTCCGCCACTGACATGAATGTCGCCTCGTTAAAGGGAGGGAACAGAAAGAGCAGGGAATGTCCTTCGGAAACCCAGTTCAGAAGATCTGTCAGGTCATCTCCGAGTGAATTGAGATCAGACACCGCAAGAACGGCAATTTCTTTGCCGGAAAGATGTCGGCCCGAAAAATCGGACGCTTCCTTCTCCTCATAAGGAATCCTCATCTGGGACAGGATCGCTTCCATTTCCCTGCGGCCTTCCTCTCCGGTCCCCTCGTGTTCCCAGATCAGGAGAGTACCGGCACTTTCGGGCTCAACTGTCCCCTGAAAATCGGACTGTTCAAGAATACTTACAGTATGTTTACCTGCGCTGTAAAGGACATTTCGTCCTACAGACAGCACTACGGCAAACATAAGTGTATAAATAATCAGAATCTGAAGAAGCTGCAGAAAACGCAGCTTTCTGTTTCGTTTCTTTTTTTTCTCCAATGGCTGCCCCCTGGCTGACCTGCCTTAATCGCGAAAATCCCATCCGGAGTGCCTCCTCCGCTCAGGAAGACATTGCGCTCCAGAACTCAAGCTGCTCTCTCTGCTCTGGAGAAAAATATACATTCTTCTCCTGTGCTTCACGGATTATACGGGCGATTCCCCTGCCATCTCTGACAAGTGCTTTAGCCCTGATACTCAACATGCAGCATTCTCCGTCGCAGGGATTCTCTGCCTGAAGCTTTTTTGTGTATTTTTCCGCCGCCTCAACATCTCCCTGAAGCAGACACATGGCAGCGATCCGTTTCTCTACCGCAAGGCGCTGTCCGGAGTATTTCCCGGGGCGGGCATTTCCGATCGCCCGGCTCTGCCAGTCGATCACATTCAGAAATCTCTCAAGCTTATTGCGGCAATCAGAAATCAGTTCAAGCTTCTCAGAGTTCTCGGGAAGTCCGCTCCCCAGATACTCTTCATACAAATCCGCACATTCCAGAAGAAGGTCCGGATCCGCAGGCGATTCTGAGAGTTTTTTCTCCATTTCGGAGATCCGCTGGGTATATTCGCTGCGGATCTCGACAAGAGCTGTCACGGCATAATGTACGACTTCCGTGTCGTCATTGACTCCGGCCTTCCTGAGAGGTCTCACAAAATCTTTTGGTCCGGAATGAAGGACAGACAGAAGCAGACTCCTCCTCTGACGGGGTGAGCCGCTCACAAGGACATCTTCAATGGGAAGGACATCGTCCACCCCGCCTTTATCCATGCGGATATTTCTGTAGACTTCGTCTGTGATTCCAAACCGGCTGCTCTCCGCCTCCTGATCCCCTTTTTCTCCTCTCAGAACATGAGCCTGTGCCACCAGGACGCTGACCGGACCCCAGATGGGGAGAAGGACGCAGATCACGAGCATGGCGGGACTTACAAAAATAACTCCGCGCTGCCAGAGAATGAGAATCAGAACAGCCGCGATCAGATGTATAGTCATCAAAAAAAGTATCATCCGAGGACCCTCTCACGCAGGGATGCATGTTCCAGAGCATCCTGCATCAAACCGCAAAGGATAGAGAAATGGCTGACGTACCAGAGGTTCTGCTGTTCCTGCGCCGCCTGCTCTACTGTCACCAGAAGTCTGATCACCTCTCTGTCTCCTGATTCCGAGCGCGTGGTTCTCTCAAAAGAGACCAGCGACGCATACATGGGAGCTCCCTCCATAAATCCGGTATTTCTCCAGGTTCCGCCATTTTTGACTACATTCATCATCTCAGGAAACTGCGATATGTCAATCTGGCTTCTGGTCGCGTTCTCCCTGCAGCAGGACAGGAGATATGCCCTTCCATTGGCGGGATTGATCTGATAAATACAGAATGTACCGTTGTCCAGAAGTTCTCTGATCACATTGACAGACTCCACACACACAGCCTCAGGTGTTCTCTGGGACAGGCGGCGGATCGCCTCATAGAGCTTCCTGTAACTCTCCTCCTCACTGAGCACCTGGGCGCGCAGCTCTTTTTTATCCCGCACGCTCTCACGGTAAGCATCATTGAGGAACAGATATTTCTTTCTGATCAGACCGTTTTCCGCTGACACAGAACGGATCTTCTGCTCATTTTTCTGATGTGAATATCCGCTGATCACACCGGCCGTCAGATAGAAAACAAAAGGAATCCAGTTCTCCACATTGTAGAAAAGAAGCAGGCCGGAAACACCGATCTCACTGTAACGGAGAACAAGCATGATGCATTGCAGAACCGCTGCTGCCGTTCCTGCCGCAAGGCCGTGCATCATACCCATCAGGACTACATACAGGAGGCGGACATCAACGATTTTAAAATAGACCGAGTCGGAGGTGATTTTGGCCAGAAACTCAGTGATCACGAACATGACCACCAGATCCAGAATCACCACAGCGAAGCGGCCGAACCGGCCGAGATAGGCTGTGACTTTTTCTTTGAAAGGAAGTCCCTCTTCAGACACCTCGATCAGCCTCGCATACTGTGCCGCAACAGTCTCTTTCCAGTCGATCGTGGCAGGCAGACTGTACATCTCCTCAAGACTGCCGTCCAGGCCCCCCATATAAGGAGCGGGAAGTTCGATCATGACAGGTCCTCTGGAATCCGTTCCGGGGGCTTTCTGCATTTCCCCGTCTTTTCCCGCGAACCCGATCTGCGCGTCAGGTCTGCATGACAGAAGAACCTCCCTGAAGTTTTCCAGAGAAGTGATATTGCCTGTCGCCGAATAAATTCCGGGCCTGAACCAGGACTCTGATGTCATCCTCACGAGAAGGGAACACAGTTCCCTCATGGTCAGGATTGCCACCGGCGAACCCGCTGTTCCGTTCAGACAGATGCTCCGGTTTTTCTGCATCAATTTAAACATCCTGCCCAGCCGGCTCCTGTTGGTGTCCGTGCCGGTTACCAGAGGCAGGCAGACAACAGCCAATTCGACTTTCTGCCCGGCTTCCTCAGGCTGAGACCACTTGCCTATCATCCAGCGGTAGTCAGCGGGATCAGTGTTCTCGGTGATGACGACCATGCGGCTGACGCCGGATCTGGCACACTGCTGAAGGATCGCCTCAATCTGTTCTGTCTCGTCAACAGGCTTTCCTCCATCCGCGCACTGCGTGACATACAGGACGGCGCTGATCCGTCCCGCCTCAAAAACCCTTCCGAAATCATCGTCTGAAGGATTTACCGAAAAAAAGCGGACATTTTCCGGGATTCTGTCTTTTACATCATCCCTGTTTTTGTCCACGACATAAACACTGTGCGCTGTATTGAAATATGCGAGCGCCTCTGTAGGAAAGAGGCGTGTATTCCCTGTCAAAAGGATCGTATTCATAAATAATATCCTGCTATATATGTATGATGTGAAGCTCCATAAGAGCGACGCAGGTTTAACCTGTAACGACACCTGTATCTATAAATCCCGCAGGACTCTCACTGTCCGGGCACCGGACAGCGGAGTGTCCGGTGCGGGTGCGGCCTGCAGCTGCACTACTCATAAGGATTCAGATTTACGTGTTCGGATATATAATAGCGGTATCCGTTTTTTTTGCAATAATCGGCAATCTTTCCGGCAAGGTCTTCGTCGTGTGTATATTCCAGAAGGAAAACATCGAGTCCCGCATTACCGCACCTTTTCAGGTAGCCCGCGTAAAATCTTACCTGATCTTCCTTTGCCACGCCGAATTTATCACGGTCATAATCGATAATCCTGGTGAAAACGGTCTCCTGGTTGACACCGCGGATCAGGTCCTGCTGCTTTTCCTCTATCAGGCGGGTGACAAATTCGTCCGCCCCGTTGACAAGGACCGGCATTTCCATATCCCGGTAGGATTCCAGTATTTCAATCAGAGAATCATAAGCGCCCGCGGCAATATCCATGTATTTTTTCTTTTCCTGCACGTGCGCGTATATATCAAGGTTATCGAGGAAAAAGCCATCGATCTGAGGGTCTTTTTCCAGGATCATTTCGGGGAGGATTTCCCCTGTAAACCTGATCCATTCCTCATCTGTCACATTTACCCAGAATTCATCGGGCCAGTTGTCATATCTGTCAAGACGCAGCTTTTTGTACTGCCCGAAATATTCCCGGCTCTTTTCCAGGGAGCCGACATTCAGATAAGAATAGACGATATGTCCTGAAGAATGCAGCTGTCTCAGCTGCTCTTTCCTCAGTTCCTGGGCGTCAACAACCACAAAATCATACCCCTCAAAATCCCTGATATTGAAGGAATATTCATCGATTCCCAGAAAAACTCCGTAACTCTCATCATAGTTTTCGGACGTGTCGACCAGATCTCCTTTCCCTGACTCGGAGTCCTCTTTCATTCTGCCGCATCTGTCAATCAGGAAGATGACTGCCAGAAGCGTCAGAATCACAGCGATCGCTGCCAGTATTCTTTTCAACTTCCGCTGCCTCAATTTTCTTTCTCCTGCGGCGTTCCTCAATTCGTCTCTCCCTTTCAATCCTCTTCCGTCTCTCTTCCATTCGCGCGGGATTTTCCCGCACAAATTTTTCATAGAGATCCGGCCTACGTTCTTTTGTAATCGCAAGAGACTGCTCGAAACGCCAGATGTCCACTTTCGCGTGATCTCCGGACAAGAGCACTGGCGGCACTTCCATTCCGCCCCAGACAGCAGGCCGGCTGTACTGGGGATACTCCAGGAGACCGTTCATAAAGGAATCCGTATCCGCGGATTCCTTATTGCCCAGAACACCCGGAACCATACGCGACACCGCGTCAATGATCACCATGGCAGGAAGCTCTCCGCCCGTCAGGACATAATCACCGACTGATACTTCTTCCGCCCGAACCGCCACAAGCGCGCGGGCATCAATCCCCTCGTAGTGGCCGCAGAGCAGGATCAGCTCCTCTTCCCAGGCCAGTTCCTTCGCCATCTCCTGATCAAAGGTCCTTCCCCGGGGTGACATATACAGCACCCTGGCGGGCTTTTTCTGTCTTTCAAGAATCCCCGCCTGTACGGAGCAGCAGCAGTCAAAAACAGGCTGTGCCTGCATCAGCATGCCGGCTCCGCCGCCATATGTATAATCATCGACACTGTTATGAATATTATCGGAGAAATCCCGGATATTCACAGCATTGATCTGAAGCAGCCCCTTCCGGGCAGCCCTTCCGAGAATACTGCTGTCAAGCGCCGTCCTGACCATATCCGGAAACAGCGTGAGTACATGAAAAATCATCCGCAAATTATCTCCTGTATTCAGTCTTTACAAATCTTCAAGTCCGGGCATTACATAGACCGTCATATATCCCTCTTCGGGTCTGATATCCAGAATGCAGTCCGCGATAGCCGGGAGAAGCAGGTCCTTTTTCCCTTCCCTGGCGACTGCATAGACATCATTCGATCCGGTCTCGATGACCTCGCGGAGTTTCCCGATTTCCCTTCCGTCTTCAGTCCGGACAGAAAGGCCTAAGATATCCGCAACATAATACTGGGCGTATCCCAGAGGAAGGGCATCCCTGCGGTCGATCAGAAGCGGAGTTCCCCGCAGGCGCTCCACATCTTCAATGCGGTCCAGCCCCTCAAATCCGAGGATGACGAATTTTTTAAAAAACTTCACGCTCCGGATCACAAGCCTGCGCTCGCCTTTTGGAGCATCCAGAATCACCTCTTCCAGATCCAGAAAGCGGGCGGGATCCTCGGTTGTGGGAAAAACCTTCACCTCTCCCCGAAGCCCGTGTGTCCCTGTGATCACGCCAACCTGGAATCGTTCTGTCAAGTTTCAACACCTCCTCAGGCCGCGGCCTTGTGAGCGCATACTGGAAACGGCACCGTGACAGCCGGGCAAGCCCGGCATTAGCTGCCGCTTTCCACGCTGCTTTCTGTATATCTGCTCTTTGAGCATGGTTCACTGACTCACAAGATTAAAGCCACGCGCTGCTTTGCGCGTACCGCGCTCACGCATCGCTTTAATCAGATGATAAAGAACAAAAAGCGGCGTTTCCGCCGCACTTTTGTTTCAGCCCGTTTCAATCGATGTCCACATCGATTCTGTAATCTTCCTGGGATGAGGCGGCCTTAACGACAGATCGGATTGCTCTGGCGATTCGTCCCTGCCGACCGATCACTTTTCCCATGTCCGAAGGCGCCACATGCAGCTGTACCCGGATGTTCCTGCCTTCTTTTTTCTCGGTCACGACGACTTCGTCGGGATTATCGACAAGAGCCTTCGCGATCACTTCAACCAATTCTTTCATAGACAATCCTTCCGGTCATCAGGTAATGATTATTTAATACCTGCCTGCTTGAACAGTTTTTTGACCACGGTCGTGGGCTGTGCGCCATTTTTGAGCCATTTCTTAGCGGCTTCAGCATCGATTTCAACAGTGCCGGGATCAGTGTTGGGATTATAATGTCCGATTGTGTCGATTGCTCTGCCATCCCTGGGGGTGGATGCATCCGCAACTACGATTCTGTAGAGAGGCACCTTCTTCTCACCGATTCTTGTAAGTCTGATTTTAACTGCCATTGTCTTTCCTCCTTGCTCCTTGCACCCGCCTTTTGCTGCGGCGTGCTTCTGAATTGCTGTTTGTGAATTTGTTTCTCGTCTGTATAACTGCAGGACTTGTTACTGAGCGGTCTCCGCGCCCTGTCCGTTTCTTTCAAAAAAGTCCCAGCCTCAGGCCGGCTGTACTGTCAGGTACAGTCCTTTTTTATATTCCGGAACCTGATCATGAGTCCCCCACAGACCCGTTGCGATTCCGGTTCAAAAATCCCGGCTGCATTTTCATATGTAAGAAGCCGCGCATTGCCCTGCGCCGCAGGCGCTGCAGCAATGTTCCCGACATCCGGAAATGCCGCCCGGGAAATCTGACTTAAGTAAATATATTTTAAAAATTTCAGTAACTGTATTTATTTAAATAATATGAATAACTGTATTAAATAACTGATCTTAACAACCTGATATCAGAAGGGAAAGCCTCCGCGCCGTCCGCCCATTCCTCCGAACATTCCGGACAGGGGGTTTCTTCCGCGTCTGCGGCCTCCGCCCATGTTTCCGACCTGTTTCATCATCTTCTGCATCTGGGTAAACTGCTTGATGAAGCGGTTAACCGTCGCGATGTCACAGCCGGAGCCCTTGGCAATCCTGTGCTTTCGCTGAGGGGTCAGGATCTTGGGATTGGCCCGCTCCTGAGGCGTCATACTGAGGATGATGGCCTCAGTCTGTTTGAGCTGCTTTTCGTCGACAGCTCCCTCGATCATATCGCGGCTCATTCCAAGTCCCGGAAGCATGGAGAGGATACTGGACATGCCGCCCATCTTGCGCATCTGCTTCATGCTCTCAAGGTAGTCGTTGAAATCGAACTTGCCCTTGCGCACACGGCCCGCCATGTCGCGGCTTTTCTCCTCATCCTCCTTGTCAAGCGCTTCCTGCGCCTTGTCGATCAGGGTGAGGACATCGCCCATGCCCAGAATACGGCTGGCCATTCTGTCCGGATAAAACTGCTCCAGATCCGAGAGTTTCTCGCCCATACCGATGTAGAGAATGGGCTTGCCGGTGACTGCCTTGATCGAAAGCGCCGCGCCGCCCCGGGTGTCGCCGTCCATTTTGGTCAGGATTACGCCGTCGACGCCGACTTTCTCATCGAATGTCTTGGCGACATTTACCGCCTCCTGTCCGGTCATGGCATCCACTACCAGGATGGTCTCATGCACAGTGACGGAGTCCTTGATGTCGGAGAGCTCCTCCATCATGGCCTCATCGATCTGCAGACGACCGGCAGTATCGAGGATGATGACATTCTCGCCCTTCTCGCGGGCATACTGCATGGCGGCCTCTGCGATCATGGCCGGTCTGCGCCCGTCCTCCATGGCAAATACATCCACACCCTGCTTTTCGCCGTTGACCTGCAGCTGTTTGACAGCCGCCGGCCTGTAGATGTCCAGGGCCACCAGAAGAGGCTTGCGTCCCTTCGATTTGAACTTTCCGGCCAGCTTTGCGGCCGTGGTCGTCTTACCTGCGCCCTGAAGGCCTGCCATCATGATCACGGTGGGGGTCCCGCCGGGCTGAAGAGGAATCTCGGTCATCTCCGAGCCCATGAGACTGGTCATCTCCTCATTGACGATCTTCACGACCATCTGAGCGGGATTGAGTCCGCTCATGACGTCCGCGCCGATCGCCCTCTCCTGGACAGAAGACACAAAGTTCTTAACGACTTTGAAATTGACGTCGGCCTCGAGAAGAGCCATCTTGACCTCTCTCATGGCCGATCTGACATCTGCTTCTGTCAGACGCCCTTTGCCGCTGAGGTTCCGGAACACCTGATTCAGTTTTTCAGTCAGACTCTCAAATGCCATTCACTCTGTTCCTTTCTCCTTCCGGTCCGCCGGAAAGAATCATAGCTCCAGCTCCTGTCAGCTCAGGCTGTCCAGAATCCTGCCCGCTATCCCGCGGACAGTCCCGGCCAATTCGTCGAGGTCCTTCGCCGTTTCAGCTGCCGCGTTCAGCTGCTCAGCCGCCTCTCTCATACTGTAAAAGCGCCTGATCATACCGAGCTTCTTCTCATACCCCTTCATGAGATCCGTAGCCCTGCGGATGAGATCGTGGACTGCCTGACGGCTGATCCCCTCCTGCTCCGCGATCTCGTTGAGTGAGAGATTCTCATAAACAGCCTGCTCATATATTTTCTGCTGATGTGCTGTGAGGAGCTGTCCGTAGAAGTCATACAGGAGCCCCTGTTCTACTATTTTTTCCATACCTGTGCTATTTTACTCACCGCACCTGTGATTGTCAAGCAAAAATTCTTGACAAATTGAGCAATTATTTCAGCCCGATTATTTCTGCCAATATTTCTGCATCGTTGTTTTTTACAGACACCGGAGCAAAAAAATCCGCAGCGGATAGGGTAGCCTTTCCTGCTGCGGATAGATCGGATATATGTAAGAAGCAGTCACGGGATGCCTGCGCTGCCTCCGGCACAAACATCCGTAGTGAAAAATCTTGTCGATACAAGATTTTTCACTCTTTGACCTGGATTCTGGCGTAGAGAAGGGCGTCTCCGGGGACTCCGTTCAGGCGTCCTTCCCTGCTGTATTCCCAGCAGGAAATACTGTAAGGAAAAGAGACCGACATCTCGTGGTCGATCAGCCACCGGTCATATTCCGCGGCTTCTGTAATGTCCAGCTGGGCGGCAAATGTGTGAATACTTCCGCCGATCATTGGCCTAAGGCCGTTTTTACTTAGCATTTCACAAAGTCCGGACACAGTGTCCGTCCATTTCCTGTAGTCTTTTTCATTGTCGGAGATTGTTTCCACATTGCGGACCCTGACGACCACGGTCACATCTTCCTCATCTGCGGCGCCGGCAGCGTTCTCCTTATCCTCCCCGGTTTCCTCCTGCCCGGATTCTTCATGATCCGTATCTCCGGTATCCGCGGCTTCTTGATCCGGGGCTTTTCTGTATGCAGATTTCTCTTCGGAAATGAGAGACATTATCTGCATGACCGCCTCAGACATGGCGCTCTCACCGCACGGTTTATCCACTTCCAGACACAGCATTACCGGAATATTCCTCTTTTCCGCTTCCTCGTAATTTCTCTCAAACTGCCGGTCGGGGTCAAATCCGCCGGATTTGAGTTTTCCGGCCCGGATGGTCACCTCGGCGACATCGCTCTGCGAAAATCTCTCCCAGTCTATTCTTCCGTTGTCGTCGGAGATCAGCGCTCCGTGCGACAGGGTCAATGAGGGATAAGTACCTTTGTACTCCGTGGTTTTTCCGTCCTCACAGATGAGCATTCCCGACGGAATGATATTTTTTTCAACACCGTCTTTCACAGGATAAAAATAATATTTTCCTTCGCTCACCACTATGATCTGGTCGCTGAAGACCTGCCGCAGCATAAGCGTCGTGCCCTGACCGGACTCCAGAGAATCCCGAATTCTGGCAAGGATGACCTGCCGCTCCTTCTCTGCCGCCTCTTCTCTGATCGACCTGAGCTGGGCATCAGAATAAAATTTTCTGACCCCGTCGGTCCCTCGTACCCGCAGACGGAAAAAAACGAACATGGCAAATAAAAGAGCCGCGATCGTCAGACAGCTAAGGAAGATAGTATTCCATAACAAAAACATGCGGACCTTGTTGGAATTTACTCTTTCGTCCTTTTTGACATTCTTCCGGTCCATTTTCCCTCATTTCCGAAACCACCTGCCGGTCAGGCAGTGTTTCTGTATGCAGCAGCTCTGTTTCATCAGACAAAGTCCCCTGCGACGCCGGGAACTCAAAAAGAAGGTCAGCTCCTGGTCTTGGCCGGACGGGGATGGAAACCGCCCTTCTTGAGGACCTCGATGATCTCGTTTTTGTGTTCCGTTCCGAAGGCCTCCATTGTGATGCGAAGTTCCACCGCGGCGCTGCGATTGATCGAGACAAACTGGTTGTGTTCCAGTTTGACGACGTTTCCGCTGGTCTGGGCGATGAGTCCTGAGATGCGGTGGAGTTCGCCCGGCTTGTCGGGCAGAAGCACCGAGACAGTGAAAATACGGTCCCGCAGGATCAGTCCCTGCTGGACGACAGACGACATGGTGATGACATCCATGTTGCCCCCGCTCAGGACACTGACGACTTTTTTGTCCGCACAGTCAATATGGCGCAGGGCGGCCACTGTCAGAAGGCCGGAATTCTCCACGATCATCTTATGGTTTTCCACCATGTCCAGGAAGGCAGTGACAAGTTCTTCATCCGGAATTGTAATGATCCCGTCCAGATTCTTCTGGAGATATGGGAAGATTTTGCTGCCGGGTGTCTTTACTGCCGTGCCGTCGGCGATCGTGTTGACTACAGGGAGAGTGACCACCTTTCCCGCTTCGAAGGACGCTTTGAGGCAGGCAGCCCCATCAGGCTCCACGCCGTATACCTTCACATTAGGCTTGAGAAGTTTGGCCAGGGTGGAGACACCTGCCGCCAGTCCGCCGCCGCCAACAGGAACCAGAATGATATCCACCAGGGGAAGGTCCTTGATGATCTCCATGGCGATCGTCCCCTGTCCTGTGGCGACATCCGGGTCGTTGAAGGGATGAATGAAAGTATATCCGTTTTCCTGAGCCAGTTTGTCCGCATAAGCAGCGGCGTCATCATAGACATCCCCGTGGAGGACCACCTCGGCCCCCAGCGCCTTTGTGCGGTTGACCTTGATCAGGGGAGTCGTCGTGGGCATGACGATGACCGCCTTTGCCCCGCACTCTCTCGCCGCGTAGGCAACTCCCTGGGCGTGGTTTCCTGCCGAAGCCGCGATCAGGCCTCTCTCCCTCTCCTCCGGGGACAGGGTGCTGATCTTGTAATAGGCGCCGCGCACCTTATAGGCTCCGGTCCTCTGCATATTTTCGGGTTTCAGGTAAACTTTTCCCCCGGTCCGCTCGCTGAAATAATCCGAATAGACCAGTTTTGTATCAAGCGTCACCCGGCCGACCGCCTCGCAGGCCGCCTCGAACTGCTTCAATGTCAGGACGTTCTCTCCCGTTTTTTCTGTCTTTTCTGTCTTTTTTTTCATCCTTCACCTCTATAGCCAAGTCAGCTAAGTTACTCAAAAGCCGGATTCCGCACAACACGTATGCGGAAGCAGGCCGCTGCTATTCAATAAAACAGCGCGTCCACATATTCATCGGGATTAAAGCGCTGCAGGTCCTCTATTTTTTCTCCGACTCCGATAAACTTGACCGGAACTCCAACTTCGGACTGGACCGCGATCGCGATGCCGCCCTTGGCGGTTCCGTCCATCTTGGTCAGTATAATTCCTGTGAGGTTGGTAACAGAGGCGAATTCCCTGGCCTGGGAGACAGCATTCTGTCCGGTCGCCGCGTCCAGTACGACCCAGTTTTCCCTGTAGCACCCGGGGAACTCCCTGGTGATGATCCTGTCGATCTTGGCCAGCTCGTTCATCAGGTTCTTTTTGTTGTGCAGCCTTCCCGCCGTGTCGCACAGCAGGATATCGATCTTTCTGGCCTTGGCCGCCTGTACGGCGTCATAGACCACGCTGGCAGGATCGGATCCTTCCGCTCCCCCGATAATATCGACGCCGGCCCTGCGGGCCCACTCTGTAAGCTGCTCGTTTGCGGCCGCGCGGAATGTATCCGCGGAGGCGATCAGGACGCGCTTGCCCTGTTTTTTATAATTTGCGGCCAGTTTCCCGATCGAAGTGGTCTTGCCGACGCCGTTGACGCCGATCACCAGCACTACAGCGGGTCCCTTTTCGAAATCATAGGCATCCTTGCCCTGCTTCATGCGGTTGCGGATCCCAAGGATCAGCTCCTGACGGCAGTCCGCCGCATATTTGATGCGCTCTGCCCGCACTTCCTCACGCAGATGATCCAGAAGCTCCTGCGTGGTCCTCACGCCGATATCTCCCATGATCATGGTCTCTTCGAGTTCTTCGTAAAAATCTTCATCCACTCTCTCGTAGCTGTTGAAGATCTGGTCCATGCTGTCCGTGAAGTTGGCCCTGGTTTTTTTCAGGCCCTCTTTGAGTCTGTCAAAAAATCCCATTACAATCCTCCTGTATATTTTCCCTGAAAAAAGATGCAGCCCCCGCTCAGTCGGCGAGGTCCTTGTCATCGATCAGGTCGACACTGACCATGGTGGAGACGCCCTTTTCCTGCATGGTGATGCCGTAGAGCCTGTCCGCCTGTTCCATGGTGCCGCGCCTGTGGGTGATGACAATAAACTGTGTATTCTCTGTCAGGTTATGGAGATACTGGGCAAATCTGCCCACATTGCTCTCGTCCAGCGCCGCCTCGATCTCGTCCAGAAGACAGAAGGGGGACGGCTTGAGGCTCTGGATGGCAAAGAGCAGGGCGATAGCAGTCAGCGCCTTCTCTCCGCCGGAGAGCTGCATCATATTCTGGAGTTTCTTGCCCGGAGGCTGCGCGATCACACGCACGCCGGCCTCCAGGATGTCAACATCCTCCATGAGTTCCAGTCTGCCCCCGCCGCCTCCGAAGAGTTCGGCGAAAACCTTGTCAAAGGCCTTCTGTATGTCCGCAAACTGTTCCCTGAACTGTTTTCTCATGGCCTCATCCAGTTCGGCGACGATCTTCTCCAGAGAACCAGCGGCCTCTGTCAGGTCATCGTATTGTCCCTTCAGGAAGGTGTAGCGCTCCATCAGTTCCTTATATTCTTCAATGGCCGCGACATTCACACTGCCCAGCGCCCTGATCTGAGAGCGGAGGCGGGCGATTTCCTTTTTCATGGCGGCCAGATCGGTCAGTGTCTCGTCCCGAAGTGCCGGGGCGTCAGAGGGAGTCAGTTCATACTCCTCCCACATGTAAGCCGCCTTCTGGTCAACGGCCTCCTCCAGTCTCTCCCTGCGGGAAGACAGCCTGTAGCACTCCTTGTCAAGTCCGGAGATCACCTCAGAGACATTCTCCCTCTCCCGGGCTGCCTCTTCCTGTTTTTCCTCCAGCTCCTCTGCCTCTTTCCTGAGCGAGCGCAGGACATCCTCATCGGAGCTTTTTGACCCCTCCGATGCCTGAGCTTCCTCAGTCAGGCTTCTGATGCGGTCCATTCTCTCTTCGATCCCGGAGCGGTCAGTCTCCAGACCCTGAGTCACTGTCATCAGGTCGCCGCGGAACCCTTCCAGCTCCCGGCGGATCCGCCCCGCATTCTGTTCCTGGAAACGGAGTTCCTGTTCAAGCCGGCTCTTCTCCAGCTCCAGTTTGGAAAGCAGAGCCGAATCCTTCTCAGCGTCCCCCTCTCTGGCAGCCAGGCCGTCCTGGAGCGAAGAGACAGAAACCGAAAGTTCCTCCTCCTTCTTTTCACTCTGAGTCAGTTCAGATTCCGCTGACAGGCAGGCCGCCTCCGTCGAGGAGATCCTCTCTTTCAGAGCCCTGAGCTCCTGACGCATGTTTTCCGCATTGCCGGAAGCCTCCTGCAGCTTCTGCTCCTCCTGCTGGATCCTGATCCTAAGGGTGTTCTGGCGGATAAAAGTCTCCTGCAGGGTCCTCTTGTTTTCATCCAGCTTTCTGCGGAGGACATTTCTGCTTTCTTTGGTATCCTCGATGGCCTTTTCCTGGCGCTCCACTTCCTGCCGGAAGTGTTCTGTGCTTGCCGCCAGTTCTTCCATCTCACGGCGTCTGCCCAGGAGATTGCTGGCATTTTTGTATGTGCCGCCGCTGATCGCGCCGCCGGGCGCGAACAGTTCGCCTTCCAGGGTAACCATCCGGACTCCCCTGCCCGACCGCCTTGCAATAGCGACCGCGTGGTCAAATGTATCCACAATCAGGGTCCTGCCAAGGAGAGACTCCGCCACCTGCCGGCAGCCCTCCGCTGTCCTGACCAGGGTGTCGGCCGTCCCGATCACCCCGTCCTGGCCGAGAATCTTCTGATCGATGGAGGCTCCCCCGGCGCGGATACCGGAAAGAGGCAGGAAGGTTGCCCTGCCCGCCTTCTCGCGCTTAAGGATCTCGATCAGGCGTCTGGCCGTCTCTTCGTCCTTTGTCACGATATTCTGGATACTGCCGCCCAGAGCGACCTCTATGGCGGTTTCATATTTCTTTTCAGTCTTGAGCAGATCTGCCACGGTTCCTATAATTCCGGGTTCCCGCTCCCTCTCCTGCATCACGCGCTTTACGCTGACGCCGAATCCCTCATAGCGCTCCGCCAGATTGGCCAGCGCGTCCAGTCTGGATTTTTCCTGATGATAGGAGTATTCAGCGCTGCGCAGCCTGGCATCCGCGTCTCCCAGGGATGTCTTGTGGGCAGCAATCTGGCTTTCGATCTCCTTCTGGCTCTCCTGGATGGACCGGATCTTCTCTCCGACGTCCCTGAATTCCTCTTTCAGGGCTGATATGGCATCGTCGGAATGAGCCCGCTCGTCACTTGCGGCTGAGAGTTCTCTCTCAAGTTCTTCCCTCCGCGCGGTCTCCTGCGCCTGCAGAGTCCTGAGGCTGGCCAGCTTTGACTTGATATTGGCCCGCCTGTCCATCTCTTCCAGAATACTCTCCCTGGTCTCCTCCAGCTTTTCCCGCAGGGACTGCACATCTTCGGATGACACGCCCGCGGTCTCCCTGGCCTGTTCGTATTCCCGGCTGAGTTTTTCAAAACGTTCCTGTGCGGACCGAATCTCCTGTGAGATCGCGCGCTCCTGTGTATCGCGCTCCGCGATATCGGCCCTGAGTATTTTCTCCTGCTCGGTCAGCCGGGTGCATCTCTGCCTGGCGCCGCGGATCTGCTCCTCCAGCACTTTGATGTCGCCCTCGATCCTCCCTCGCACAATGCTTGCGTCGGTGATCCTGCTCCGGATCTTCTCGATCCTGGATTCCAGTTCCCGCCGCTCCTCCTGCATCTTTTCAATCCGGGCACGCAGGGTCTCATTTTCCGCCCGCGCGCTCTCCAGATCCTTTGCGGCCGTCTCTTCCTGAGAGACCAGTTCCTCCAGCTGGCGGGTATTGTTTTCATTTTCGATCAAAAAGGCATTGACATCCAGTCTTTTTAAAGCATCGCGCCTCTTGAGGTACTCGCGGGCTTTCTCCTGCTGCTTTTCCAGGGAGGGAATCTGTTTTTCCAGCTCGCCCAGAATATCCGTGATCCGCGCCAGATTGCCGCGCTCGCTTTCCAGACTCTTGAGCGTCTGTTCTTTGCGATGTTTATACTTGACGATTCCTGCGGCTTCATCAAACAAAGCCCTCCGGTCCTGTGGCTTGTCAGACAGGATCCGGTCAATCTGTCCCTGGCCGATGATCGAATAACCCTCTTTGCCTATGCCGGTGTCATAAAAGAGCTCGTTGACATCCCGCAGCCTGCACACCGTGCCGTTGAGCAGGTACTCGCTCTCGCCGCTGCGGTAGATCCGCCTGGCCACTGTGACCTCGCTGTAATCGATGGGCAGTGCCCTGTCCGTGTTATCCAGAGTGATGGCGACAAAAGCAAAGCCAAGCGGCCTGCGCGCCTGCGTCCCCGCGAAGATGACGTCCTGCATGGAAGACCCGCGCAGCTGCTTGACTCTCTGCTCACCCAGCACCCA
>JBGUNJ010000206.1:0-4729 GCA_045117315.1 Lachnospiraceae bacterium
TATCCCACGACTGAAGTCACGGGTATTGCGCGATGAAGAATAAAACATACCGCACAGCGGCCGGATATGCTATAATGTCAACTGGCGCGGCTGTCCGGGGCAGAAAATCCTGCATATGTCCGGACTGAAGACAGTTTTGAAAATCTACACTAAATATCCTGCGCCCGCGAAAGACTGTATCCCCCGGGAATGCAGAAGGCAGCCCCGGAGCGGGGTGCGAATGGGTGGAGCGATGCGAGAGCGCTTGACGCGCGGAGCAGCGCGTGCTTTAATCATAAATGTTTGTGATTGCGAGATCATAACCACAAGCGTATATAAACATTACAGGAGTTTTTATGTATTATTTCAAGACAAGAAAGAGTCCCGGGAAACCAGTCCTTCGAATTATGACTGCCTCAGTCCTGTCTGCGGTTTTACTGCTGACCGGCTGTTCAGGAACCGGAAAAATGTACAGACCCGAAGATGACGAGAGCTCTTCCTATGCCTCCTCGGGCAGTATGGAGACACCGGAGGGCGCAGCGGAAGCCGTGACTGGAAATTCCGCGGAAACAGCCGAAGGCAGGAAGACCAACCCCGGCGACCGTCCCGCAAACCCGGGGGATAATCCCGATGAAGAAATCCGCAAAAGATCTTCCGTCCTCGAGGGAACCGGAAGCGATCTGTTCACTTCGGAAACTGTCGATTATTACTACAGCTTCACACTGGAAGATACCCGCTTCCAGCTTCCCTGCCGCTTTTCGGATTTTTCCAAAGCAGGATGGGAGCTGGTTCTGCCGGAATCAGAAGGCAGCGTCAGCGCAAATCTTATCGTGCCTTATTATTCGTATGAATTCTTTGATCTTGTCCAGACAGGAGAGAGCACCGGATCTGCTGCCTCTTCACAGAGCAATCCGAAAAGGATCCAGCTTTGTCTCGCCAACTTTACAGACAAAGGCTGTCCGCCCGAAGCCTGTACCGTCTGCGGCATTACCGTGAAGGCAGACAGCGGCTTTTCTTTCCTCACCACATTCAAAGAAGGACTCGGCAGCAGCCTGTCGTCCATGGTCTCCGTCTTCGGAAAGGACCGTTCCGTCTACTCTGTAAAAAAATACAATGATGGTTCCAGGGTTCTCCAGTACCACTTTTCAAACGGTCTGACAGAAGGGCAGACCATTTCCGTTCTCGCGGAAGCAGATCAGAAATCTCTGGCGGAACTTATGACAGCAGAAACCGGCCTGGACGGCAAAACCATTGAAACGCTGTCCCTGTATTACTTCAAAATCCCGAAATAAACGGGCACAGGTTCGACACCTGTACCCGCTCCGGTCAGACAGGCAGGATGCTGCGGCATCCTGCTTTTTTTTGCATACTGCATGTGGCATTTTGTATACTGCATATGGCAAGCTGCATAAAACAGAATGAATCAGGCAAGCTGCATAAAACAGAATGAATCAGGCAGACTGCATAGACAGACTGAATTTGGCAGACTGCATATGGCAAATGAAAGATTGCATATGGCAAAGCTGTTATGAAAACTTCTTAAAGCCACGAACCGCTTTGCGCGAGCACATTGCTCATGGCGCGGCGCCGCTTCAGATGGACACTTCTCCGGTCTGCTCATTGAGCGTCACACCGTCGACTTCAGGGAGATCAGCCAGTTCGTTCGTCAGACGCAGACGCTGTCTGGTGCGCACTTTCAGCACCAGAGTCCTTCTCTTTCCGCGCTTTCCCTCAGATATTTTCTTTACCGAGGAACAGTTTCTGGAGATTACTTCGCCGCAGACTTTTTTCAGATCCGTACGCGCACCTTCGCAGCCATAGACAGAAAGGATCAGGGGAGCCTTTCCAAGGGGGAGGATATCCAGCAGAATCACGATCGCAGTCATAATGATCGACACAATGATTCCTATACGCCATTTCCCCGCCGCGATAAAAATACCGCAGGCCACAGACCAGAGTATAAAGACCTGGTCCATCGGTTCTTTGACCGCCCCCCTCAGACGTACGATCGACAGGGCTCCTACCACTCCGATCGAGGCAATCGCGCTCTGTGACATCAGAAGGATCAGTGCCGCGGTCACAGGACCGGCAGCCAGCAGGGAGAGGTTATAGTTTGCGGAATAAAAAGTTCTCCGCCCCACCAGCCTGTAGCAGAAATATATATAGATACTCAGGATGATCGAAGCCAGCATAGCCGCCACAATTCCCATTCCCTTATATTCAGAAGGCGCATATCCTTCTGCCAGAATTTTATAAACTACATCAAAAAAACTCATACAGATTATCCTCTAACCAGAACCATCCGCTCACTTCGTCAGCAGATTCATTATTTATGATTCAAAAAGGCCTCTTCAGTCCTCAAAATACTTCTTCAGTCTTCAGATTGCTTCTTCTGTCCTCGAAATGCTTCTTCAGTCCTCAAGGCGCTTCTTCAGTCCTCAAAATGCTTCATCAGTTCCACGCCGGCGCTGGTTCCCAGCCTCTCGGCGCCCGCTTCCACCATAGCCATGGCGGTGTCAAAATCCCTGATCCCGCCGGCGGCCTTGACTTTCACCGCGTCTCCGACGACTGATTTCATCAGACGTACGTCTTCAACAGTTGCCCCGCCTGTGCCGAACCCCGTAGAAGTCTTGATAAAATCAGGTCTGACTTTCAGGGCGACCTCCGCTGCCGTCCGTTTTTCATCATCCGTCAGGTAGCAGTTTTCAAAAATCACCTTGCAGATGACTCCCTCTGCCCTGCATACTTTCGTGATCTCCCTCATCTCCCGCTCGATCAGATCCGTATTGCCGTTTTTCAATTCAGCCACGTTCAGGACATAATCGATCTCATGAGCACCCTTGCGGATCGCGTCCATAGTCTCAAATACCTTGCTCTCGACTGTCATCTGTCCCAGAGGAAAGCCTACAGTAGACCCGATATGAACATTGCTCCCGGCCAGATACTTTGCGCACCTTTCAATCTGCGCGCCATTGATGGCAACTGCCTTAAAGCTGTACCTGCGCGCTTCCTCACAGAGCTTTGCAATCGCTGCGTCGTCAGCATAGGCTTTCAGATTTGTGTGATCGATCATTCCCGCCAGCTGTTCCTTTGTCAGATTCATGTTCCCTCCATTTTCTCAGATCTTCTTTTTCCCCGGATGTTCTCTCTTTCCCGGATCTTCTTTTTTCCCCGGATGTTCTCTCTTTCCCGAATCTTCTTTTTTCCCCGGATGTTCTCTTTCCCGGATCTTCTCTCAGGCACATCGCAGCGCTTAACCGAAATATTGTGTCGACGATTTTTACAGCCTGATCCTGTGCGCAGCAGGAGATCCTGCTTCAGCTCTCAAAGAGGCAGATTCCATTATCAGGTTTTCTGCGAACCCGGGCCTGCTGATCCGATCTCAAAAAAGGCGATCGCGCTCGCCGCCGCAACGTTCAGGGAATCCACTCCCCTCATCATCGGAATCACTGTTACACGATCCGCCCCCGCGATCGTCTCCGGAAGAAGTCCGTCTCCCTCAGCACCCAGTATCACGGCGGCCTTTTCATCCTCCCGCAGACTCAGCCTCCCGATTTCTTCGGCGTCCTCCCGAAGGGCCATCGCTATCGTCTGATAGCCCCGCTCTCTGAGCATTTCAAGCCCGCCCTTTTTCCAGTCTTCTATGTTCCGCCCGATCCAGGCCCAGGGAATCTGAAGGGTCGTTCCCATGCTGACTCTGAGCGTCCTGCGGTAGAGGGGATCACTGCAGCCGTCTGTCAGCAGGACCGCGTCCATGCCCAGTGCAGCGGCATTGCGGAAAATCGATCCGACATTGGCGGGATTCATCACGTTCTCGAGGACCGCGATCCGCGCCGCACCGTTTTTTTCTCCGCAGGACTTCTCCGCGGTCCGCAGGACGTCCTCTGCCGTCCGCAGCGGAGGCCTTTTCATAGCGCAAAGTACTCCTCGCGTCAAAGCGTAGCCTGTCAGTCGGACCAGATCCTCATACCTGCCGGTATAGACGGGTATATCGGTGCCCAGCCTGCCGCATTGTTCGATCACTCCGGCCGCTTCGCCCCTGACATGCCTGTCCTCCACCAGAAGAGAAACCGGGATACACCCTGCATCCAGCGCGCGCTGTACCACCTTGGGGCTCTCCGCAATAAACAGTCCCCCGTCCGGCTCGTACAGCCTCTTCAGCTGTACCTCGGACAATTTTGTATAGACCTCCAGCGCCGGATCCTCCGGTCCGGAAACCGAAATCAGATGGACCATTCCTTCTCCACTCAGCCAGCAGCTTTCTGCCCCGGCAGATGCTTTTAACGGCTCAAAGACTCCTGCAGGCACATGCCTGCGGTTATGAGCGCGGCTCACAGACCCGTCTGTGAAACGCCCGGGACAAAAGCCGCAAAACTTTCAAGACTCGCTCGCAAGTCTTCCGCACCGCACCCGTGCTGCATCCAACACACCTCCGGTGTGTAGGAGCGTTTATTCTTCATCGCGGGATTGCACCCACGATGAAGAGAGTTTCCGTCGAAGACTTTTGCCCGCGTATCCCACGACTGAAGTCACGGGTATTGCGCGATGAAGAATAAACATTAACATTGCAGGACACATTGCTTTTTCAACGTATCTTTATTAATATACTCCCAAACAGACCTTTTGCCAATCATGTTATTGCTGAAAAATACAGAGAAAAATGCACGTTACAGTACAGACCCCCTCGAATTCGAGGCGTTTTTGCGCGATTTTCAGCGCAAAAACCCGAGTGGAACGGCGTTCGCCCCAT
>JBGUNJ010000207.1:0-6970 GCA_045117315.1 Lachnospiraceae bacterium
CTGATCAAGTGGCTGGCAGTAAATGAGAAGCCGTCACTGGTACGGAACCTTCCCTATATTGCTGAGTATGGCCGATGGGATGACATCCTTGTCCTTCTGGACACTCCGGCACGACAGGAGGCGGAGGCAGTACTGTTTAAGCAGTTCCTGGCAGATATGGAGGCGCTTCAGAGTGACGGCCAGGTTTCCCTGCTCGGCAAGTGGCTGCCGTCCGTGAACGCTTCCAACAAGGAGACTGTCCGCATGGCAAAGCAGCTTGCGCGCGCCTTCGGTATGACAGATGCCGCGTACCGCAAGGCCCTGTCCGCCCTCCGCGCTAAGATACGTGTAATTGAGAACAACCTGCGTGAGATGGACTACAGCTTCGACTATGCAAAGCAGCCCTCCAAGGCTATGTTCAAGTACCGCCGTGCCTTTATGCGCAACGACAAAGACCGCTATCAGCTGTTCATGACACGAGTGAAGAAGGGCCAGGCAGTTCTGCATACAGGCACACTGATGCCTTATGAGATTGTAACTTCTGCCTACACCGCTTCGGAGCATGAGCGCGAGGCTCTGGATGTGACATGGCAGGCGCTGGAGGACTTTACAAGCGACGAGAACGCGCTTGTTGTCGCGGACGGCTCCGGCTCCATGTACTGCTATGGCAGCCCTAAGCCTGCGGCAGTTGCCCAGTCCCTGGCGATTTATTTCGCGGAGCGCAACCGCGGCGCCTTCCACAACCACTTTATCACTTTCTCTATGACACCGCAGCTTGTGGAGATTAAGGGCAGGGATATTGTGGAGAAGGTTCGTTATTGCCGCTCCTTCAATGAGGTTGCCAACACAGATCTTCAGGCTGTATTCAAGTTGATTCTGTCTACAGCTGTGAAGTACCGCTTGCCTCAGAAGGATCTGCCCTCCACTTTGTACATTGTGACCGACATGGAGTTTGACTCGTGCGCGCGCGGCGCGTCACTCACAAACTTTGAGAAGGCGAAGGCGCTGTACCGCAAGCACGGCTACAAGCTGCCCAGGGTCGTGTTCTGGAATGTACAGTCCCGCAACAGCCAGCAGCCTGTAAAGCAGAACGAGCAGGGTGTGGCACTGGTCTCCGGCTGTACTGCAAGAATTTTCTCGCAGGTGATGAGCGGCCATATGGACCCCTATACAAACATGATGAATGTGATCGGCAGCGAGCGCTACCAGGTCATCCGGGCCGGCTGATTCCTGTGGGGAAACAATCTGCGTAACTGAAACCGGAACAAAAACCAGCGTAACTGAAAATAAAATATACTGAAGGCAACTGATAATAGAATGAACGAAAAAACAGAGAACCCGGACGGCAGCAAAATGCCGGTTCGGGTTCTCTGTCTTATGACACGGCCCGCGTATTGTATTTTCCGCCTTGCGGCGGACGCGGGCCGGTCGGGGGTAGAGGGCGCCGTGGCCGCCTCTACCCTATTTTATGACACAGCGTGCGAAATTCTTTTATGACACGGACCGTGAAATTCTTTTAGAACACTGCCCGTGAAATGTATTTTCCGCCTTGCGGAAGACACGACCCGGCCGGGGGGAGAGGGAGGGGTGGCCGCCCTTCCCCTATTGTATTCACTCTGCGGCTTTTACATTGGCATAAATGTCTCCGACAGCATCCTCCTCAACAGAAAAGGTGACCATGTAATTGCCGGGCTTGATCTCGAAATAATCTGTGACACCGCCTTCCTGATCGAATGTGTAGTCGATTGTCGCAGGTTTGTCGTTCGCCGTGGGGGCAGTATTCACATCATCTCCGCCGGCGGTCACAGTGACATGAACCCGGCCTTCCGTGAGCCTGTTGTCAATGGAGAGGTACTGGCCTTCTTCGATTGAGATGCCGGAGCCGCCTGCCACTCCTTTGTCCTTTCCGTAAAAATGCGCGACCAGTCCATCGTCTGTGACATCGATAAATGTTTTGGGCTCGTCTTCTTTGGCTTTTTTAGCTCCGCATCCGGTAAAGACAGCGGCCATTGAGGCAATCAGCATCATCACAACAAAAACATGTATTATTACCATGGGTATACGTTTTTTCATAGCTGGTCTCCTTTTCACAGACTGTTTCAATCATTAACCACGTCAGGAATATTATTGTTTGCGATCTCGCCCAGGGGGTCTCATCGCTTATACGACTTCAGTCCTTGTAATAGCGCTCTATTCTGCGCATGATTCTGGAGAAGTCAATGCTGCATTCGCTGCCCGAGATCAAAATCGGGATACTGTCTTCAAATGAATACTTTTCAGGATAGTAGTTTTCATGTCCCAGGTCGTAGACGAGCACGGTCTGTTGGTCCGGATCCACGATCCAGTATTCCCGCACACCTGCATTTGCGTATTTGTACAGCTTGAGCAGCATGTCCTTGGAGCGGGTGGAAGGAGACAGGATCTCCAGGGTCAGATCCGGTGCCCCGTCAAAGGCTTTGGCTCCGATATCATATTCCTCGCATACGACCAGCAGATCGGGCTGCACCATGGTGCGGTTATCCCGGTCCAGACGGACGTCGCAGGGGGAAAGATATACTTCACAATTGCCTTCGTGCCGATCCATACACTCTCTGAACAGAATGTGTAGTTCTCCCAGGATTTTCTGGTGAATGATCGCGGGTGCGGACATGTCATAGATCACGCCGTCGATCAGTTCGACGCGGCGTTCATCCGGCAGGGCATAGTAGTCGTCCAGAGTGTATTCGCCCTGCTTCTTTTCGTTCAGAACATCCCTCTTTTCGACACGATAGACACCTGCCGATTCCTCCAGCCTGTCCGGATACCCGGTACTGCCATTTTCTCCATACAGACTCCCGCTGTAGAGACTATCATAGTCCTTCCCGCAGGAACTGTTTGTGTCAAAGGTCGATTCACGAATGGCGGAAGTGGTTTCAAAAGGAATTCCCTCCATTTTCGCCTGTCGCTCCAATGCGGAGAGGATGGCATCCAGGGTCGCTCTCCTGGGGGATTTGGTCACACCGCTGAAGATTTTCTGTACGGTGCTGAGAGGAACCCCGGAGGCTTCGGAGATTTCCACGGAGGTCATACCCAGAGTACGTTTCCATTTTTTCATTTCTTTTATTGCCATATTCCCGACTCCACTTTGGAATGTGAATTTCCGCTTTTGTAATAGAATTATATGGTAATGGACAATTAATATCAATATAAATGGAAATTATTTATATATTTGGAAAAATTATATTACAGTACACGCCCTATCGAGGGAGTGTACTTGCGTGTGTATCACTCTGCGCAGTCTTTTAACGAACACATTGCTCCGGTCGGCAGTGCAGCGCTGCTGCGAGGCGATCAACTGTCTCCCAGGCTGCCCTGCGGATATTTTTTTGACCTTGTTCGTACTGCTGGATGGTCCGGACGGGGACGCCGGTGGCTTCCGCAAGTTCCCGCTGGCTCAGCCCTGCCTGCTCCCGCAGGCTCTTTAATCCAATGCTGCCGGCATATGCGGAAAGACGGCGCAGCCGGTTGATTTCGTCAGCGGAATGCTGCAGATCCATCTCATGATATTTTTGGTACATTCCGGCAACGGAGGAAGGCGGGACTTCCTCAAATAATTCCCGGAAATTACAGCCTGTCCACCACTGATACCAGGCAAGGGTGTACCCGGTCCACCATGCGTCGGTACGGTCTGCATAGGGCTCCGGTTCCGGATCGCAGCCATGTCCGGTCACACGGCGCAGGACTTCATCCGCCAGTTCTGTCCCGGACATACCCACCACAAAACGCGGATTTCCTCTCCCGAACTGGTCTGCCACTCCAGACTGGACAAATAGTCTGCAGTAAGGATTATATTCCATCCCAAGATCATAAACGACATAATGCAGCATGTGTCCGAAAACTTTCTGAGCGTTCTCAATATACAATTCGCTGTATGCGCGCGTCATCCGGTCCTATCTCCTCATCCAGAATCCGGGGCATGTAGAGCTGCCCCTTTTGCCATCCCTCCCGGTCCTGACGAAAGTACCGCTGCCTTGCAGACCGATCCCGTTTTTCTCTCTTTGGATACCAGATTGAAGCATCCACCGGTTTGTAATCGAGATAACGTATCTGCTGGTAACTCTTTTCGCTCTTAAGTACAATCTGTTCTCCGAGCTTTCCAAGATACATAGCCTCTTCCAGCCGGGAAAGTGAGATTGTACCGTTCAAAAAATCCGCAGCAAATGAAAAATAACTATCATCAGCCCGATATCCCACGATGATATCTGCATCCCGGTATGGAACTTGAAAGCGGGTCATTAGGTATCGCCGTGCTTCCCGGGGAAGACGGGCGGTGATCTGGAAGCGCCGGTTTTCCAAAAGTATTGCAAGCCAGTGCAGAATGCTGTAGCTGCCTCCATTTAGATATAGAACTTGCAATCCTGACAGATTCAGCTCGTAACTGTTCAGGAATCCGTCCCGGTTCTCGTCAACACTCCATTCTCTGGCAAGGTCTGCGTTTTCCGAACAGTAGAAACCGTTTCCGTAGTCATTGTTATCTTTACTTCCGCCAAAAAAAGGGGATGCAATAATTTTTTCTGAACCGTGATATACGGTTAATACTCTGCCTTCTGAGCCCATCTTCTCCCCCTGTACGATACATTTATTTGGCATAAAGATTCATGCCTGTTCGATTGTTATTATATCTATACTCCTAAAGGAGTATAGATATAATAACTTGATTTACATAGCATGTCAACGCATAAATCGATGCTTCCCGACCGCGGACGCGGCCAGACGGCTCCGGCGGTATGAGCTCTTCATAAGCACATTCTGGATACCTATAGGAATAATAATTAAAACGCCATAAATAAACCTCTAAATACAACAAGGCCGGATCATCCATCAGGAAATCCGGCCTCGCTGTTTTAATTGCCTGTTTTCTATTTTCCGCTTTAATAGCCTGCTGTCAGTTATAATTACCTGCCATTAATTGACAAATATTGGAAATACCTGCTTTTGGCTTATGGCTGCAGAAGGATTTTTGCCGCCTGTTTCTCTCTGGCGCAGAGTTTTTCAAAAGCCGTCTTTCCTTCTTCAACGGGGAAGACATCCGTGATGATGGGGGAGACATCGACGCGTCCCGAAGCGATGAGGTCCGCCGCGGTCACCAGGTCCTCTCTGTCATAGCAGTTGCAGCCGATCAGGGTGATCTGCGAGCACACGAGGATGTTGGCATCGATTGTGACATTTTCCTCGAAGACGCTGACGACAAGGACGGTTCCGTTGGCGCGGACGGATTCCAGGGCCATCTGCAGGGTGGAAGGGCTTCCTGCGGATTCCACGACCTTGTCAAAATGCTGTCCCTGCGGAATGGCGGCAAGGGCCCTGGCGCCAAGTTTCTCTGCGATCCGGCGCCTTGTTTCGGACCGGTTCACGACGGTGATATCCTGAAGTCCGTAGACGGAGTGCGCAACTGCTGCAGTCAGGAGACCGATGGGGCCGGCGCCTATGATGGCGAGGCTGTCATCAGGTTTCAGAGATGCTCTTTTGCAGATATTGACGGCTACTGCAAGGGGCTCGGCCAGCGCCATCTGCTTCATGTCCGCATCTGCACAGACACGGATCAGACGGTCGGCAGGGAGCGCGATATAGCCGGTAAAACATCCCTGGCGGACTTCCCCGATAAAGCCCAGGTTTTCGCAGGTATTAAAACTTCCGTGCATGCAGCTCTCGCATGTGCCGCAGGGCACCATGGGATTGGCAATCACACAGTCTCCCGGAGCGAAGCCGCTTCCATCGAAAGCCTCCTCCACGACACCGCAGAATTCGTGCCCCATAGTCTCGGGAATATTCTGGATAAACATGCCTTTATTGTAAATATGCAGATCCGATCCGCAGATACCGGCGTAGAGCACGCGGACCAGGACTTCCCCGGCGGCGGGGACGGGCTTATCGATTTCCTCCGCCCTGACATCATGGATTCCGTACCAGCGCAGCGCTTTCATTTTCATGAAAAACCTCCTGTGAAAAAGCATCTATGGTATGCTCTGCAAAAAAGCTTCTGCAGTAAAGCTTCTGCAAAAAACTATTTTAAAAACTTCTGCAAAAAGCTTCTGTAAAAACGTTTTCAAAAAACTTCTGTAAAAAAGCTTCTGCAAAAACCTCCTGTGAAAAAGCTGTGTATGAAAAAGCTTTTGTGGTCCCCTGTAATCACAGGAAACAGATGGGATCATCAGCTTGCCAGCCAGCCGCCGTCCACTTTGATCGTGGCGCCGGTGACATAGTTGCTGGCGTCGGACGCGAGGAAGAGCATGGGACCTGCCAGGTCCTTTACGGTGCCCCAGTTGTGCAGAGGAATGCGGCTCTCGATCCAGGCGCGGTGCTCTGCGTCATCGTAGAAAGGCTGAGTCATGGGCGTGATAAAATAGCCGGGCGCGACGCAGTTTACCTGGATATTATCCGGACCCAGTTCGATGGACATGGTCTTGGACATCTGGATGACGCCGCCTTTCGTCGTGCAGTAGACACTGGATTCCGCGAGGCCTATGTAGCTGCCGAGGGAACCGATATTGATGATCTTTCCTCCGCCCTGCTTTTTCATGATTTTGGCAATTTCCTGCGCGACAAAAAAGACGCCCTTGAGATTGACAGAAGTAATGAAATCGTAATGCTCCTCGCTCACTTCTGTGAAGGGTTCGATGTGCTCGACACCGGCATTATTGACGAGGACATCGATGCGGCCGTATGCCTGCAGAATTTCAGCAGCCATTTTCCGGATACTATTCTGGCTGGTAACATCGACTTCGAAAGCTTTTGCCTCAAAGCCCTGGGCACATATGTCATCCGCGGTCTGACAGACCTTCTCAAACTGTATGTCCGCGCAGGCGACTTTACATCCGGATTCCGCGAAAATATGCGCGTACCCTTCGCCGAGTCCCGTGGCTGCCCCTGTGATGAGCACGACTTTTCCGCTGACATCAAACAGGTTCTGTCCATTCAGAATATTCATTGGCATCCTCCCTTCACTTGTAAA
>JBGUNJ010000208.1:0-17106 GCA_045117315.1 Lachnospiraceae bacterium
CAGGGGATAGAGGGTATGTGTTGACCCTGCGAGGCTGGTCAGTCTCGCGAAGCCCCGGCCGACGAAGTCGTCCGTGGGTACATCACTTAGAAATAGAAGCAATGAATTTTTCCGTGCTTAAACAGAGACAGGGGGAAAATAAATGAAGATACTCTGCTATTCAAAATGCGGCACCTGCAGAAAAGCCCTTAAATGGCTGCGAGAGAAGGAAAAAACTTTCGAGGAGCGCAGCATAATAGACGAAAAACCCACCCGCGAAGAGCTGGTTCAATGGCATGCCGCGAGCGGGCTGCCGCTGAAGAAGTTTTTCAATACATCCGGAAAGCTCTACAAGGAGAACCACATCAAGGACAGACTTCCGGGTATGTCGGACGATGAAATATATGATCTTCTGGCGTCAGACGGCATGATGGTCAAGAGACCCGTGCTCCTCCTGGATGACGGCAGGGTTCTGGTCGGTTTCCGTGAAGAGGAATGGGCTAAGGCGCTGGGCGAAAACTAAGTCCTGCAGGGACTGTGCCTGTCCGGCTATAGGATCTATAGGACACGGAAGAAGTCTGTGAAGAACGCGGAGACGTTCTGACAAGCTGCGCGGCCCAACTCTGACAAGCTGCGCGGAGCAGCTCTGACAAGCATCCGCAAGTCAAAAAGAGGGAGATATAGTATAGAATGAGCAAAAACAAACTGGCAGTCATATTTCCCGGAATCGGGTATCACTGCGACAAACCGCTTTTATATCACGCGAAAAAAATAGCCGCCGCAAAAGGATATGAAATCCTTGAGGTGCCTTATACCGGATTTGAGTCCGGTGTAAAAGGAAACCCGGACAAGATGCGCAGAAGCTTCATGAAGGCCATGGAACAGGCGGAGAAGATTCTGGAAGATGTCCGATGGGAGTCTTTTGGGGAGCTGCTGTTTATTTCCAAGAGTATAGGGACAGCTATAGCGGCGGAATTTGCCCATCGCCACGATCTGGTCACCCGCAATGTTTACTTTACACCGGTGGCAGCTACCTTTACGTTTCACCCTCAGGCCGGAATCGTTTTTCACGGGACAGCGGACCCATGGGCGACGGACGACGAGATAGAGGAGGGATGCAGGGCGTGCGGCCTGCCGCTGACCAATATTCCGGATACGAACCACTCACTGGAATCCCCGGACGATCCCATGCACAATCTGGATGTACTTCTTGACGTCATGAAGCAGGTGAATGATTATATCAGAGGAGGAAAGAAATGAAAATAGTAGTGCTCGATGGCTATACAGAAAACCCCGGAGATCTCTCCTGGGGCGGACTGGAGTCCTTTGGCGAGGTGACGGTCTATGACCGCACTTCCTATACAGATGCTCCGATCATAGCGGAGAGGATCGGCGACGCGGAAATCGCCGTGATCAATAAGACTCCCATTTCCGCAAAGACTCTGGACGCATGTCCTCAGCTGAAACTGATCGCAGTGCTGGCGACCGGTTACAATATCGTCGACTGCGCGGCGGCGCGTGAGAGAGGGGTCTCTGTCGTCAATGTTCCGACTTACGGCACACAGATCGTGGGCCAGTTCGCGGTAGGTCTGCTGATGGAAATCTGTTCCCACATCGGGCATCATTCAGAGACCGTCAAGGCCGGAAAATGGCAGAACGGAGAGGATTTCTGCTACTGGGATTATCCTATGATCGAGCTCTACGGCAAGACCGCCGGAATCATCGGTCTGGGCAGGATCGGTCAGACCACTGCCCGCATTCTGAACGCGATCGGCATGAAAGTGCTTGCCTTTGACGAGTATCCTTCAGACAGCGGCAGAGAACTTGCGGAGTATGTTGAGCTTGATACACTGTTTACTCAGTCGGATGTGATCTTCCTGCACTGCCCCCTCTTTCCCTCCACAGAAGGAATCATCAACAGCGCCAATATCGCCAAGATGAAAGACTGCGTGATCCTCATCAACAACAGCCGGGGACAGCTGGTCGTTGAGCAGGATCTGGCGGATGCCCTGAATTCCGGAAAGGTCGCCGCAGCGGCCCTCGACGTGGTTTCCTCCGAACCGATTCACGCCGACAACCCCCTGCTCAAGGCAAAGAACTGCATCATCACACCGCATATTTCCTGGGCGGCCAAAGAGGCCCGTCAGCGGATCATGGACATCACGGTCGAAAACGTCCGCGCCTTCCTTGCGGGAGAGCCTGTCAATGTCGTGAACCCCTGATTTTATAAGATTTTAAAGGCAAGACATGCTATCCCGCGCGCGGGGTGCAAGACTCGCGGGCGAGTCTTGACTCGGATGCCTGTGCCGGAGACAGGGCAGGACAGAATTTTACCCTGTTTCCGGCAAAAATGTTGTTTTGATCTGGTCCAGGAAACGTTCCGCGATCGGTGAAAAAGTCTGGTATTTTTTCCATACCAGATAGAGCCTGGTCTCCAGCCGCGGATTCAGTGGGCGGAAGGTCAGTCCGCTTCCGGGAGAGGTGTCCACCAGCCTGTCGAAGGTGAGCAGATATCCGAGGTGTTCTTTTGCAAAGATGGAGGCGTTATAAGCCAGCCGGAAAGAGCCTTCCAGATGGAGAAATTCCATCTTTGCACCGGCCCAGCGGGGAATGTCGTTTTTCCAGCTCTGCTCCGAACAGAATAAGGGAAGTCCCTTCAGGTCATCTGCACAGATGGCCTTTTTCTTTGCCAGCGGGTCATCTTCCGGCATGACAAGGCCCCATACATCGGCTTCCGGGAAGATCAGAGATTCATATTTTCCCTTGTCTGGTGTTTCCGCCAGCACCACAAAGTCCAGAAGGCCCTTGTCCAGTTTTTCCATGACCTGCTCCGTGTCGCCGCTGGTGATGTGATATCTGAGACCAGGATAAGTCTGTTTAAAGGTGTGGATCGCGCGGGCCAGATAACAAATCTGGAAAGACTCCGCTAATCCAAAGTACAGATCCCCGCCGGAAATATCGTCCAGAGAGATAAACTCCCTCTCGATTCTGTCGGCCATCCCGACCAGATCCTCAGCCCGATTGCGCAGGAGCATGCCCTCGTCAGTAAGCTTTATGCTGAAACTGTGCCGGATGAAGAGCTTTTTGCCCAACTCATCTTCCAGAGACTTCAGAGCCTTGGACAGGGTTGGCTGCGTCACATGGAGCGATTCCGCCGCCCGCGTCATGTTTTCCTCCCTTGCCGCGGCAAGAAAATATCTGAGTGTCCTTATCTCCATTTCGAATGCCCTTCTGTCAAAATACTATTATCCATTTTTCCATTTGTGATATTTGTAATTATTTGTAATATTCGTAATATTCGAAAGCCCGCTGCCGTTTTTTTGATCCTGATCTCCGCTTCAAATGTCCGTCTTGTCAGGGGATTACTTATCCTTTTTCCTATATAGAAGGCGCTGCTTTCGGAGTGCTATGATATTCCATCTGTGAATATCATGATATGCATTATAACCATTAGCGAGACCTCCGTCAAACCACTACAATACAAATACAGAGAAGCCCTGAAGGAGGAATTACCTGTGGGAAACGAAAATGCAGTGAAATGCAATCTGCTTGACGCCGGCTGCAGCAATGAGTCTGCTGATTATGTCAATCACCTTTATCAGGCGGGCAGGATCTCAGATGCCCTTCACAAGATGAAGATGATCCGATGTGACCTGATGGAGGAATTGCATCAAAGCCAGCGCAGAGTCGATTGCCTCGATTACCTGATCCGACAGACGGAAAAAGAAATAAGGAAACAGAAAAAGAATTAAGGATATGGGAAAAGAATTAAGGAAAATAAGGAAACAGAAAAAATAAGGAAACAGAAGAAATAAGGAAACAGAAAAAGAATTAAGGACAATAAAGAATAAGAAGGACTAAAGAAAGGCGGTAATGATTATGATGAAGGCAGCAGAACTGACACTGACACAGGAGTGGGATAAGACATTTCCCAAGAGTGATAAGGTCGATCACAGCAAGGTGACTTTTGTCAATCACTTTGGCATTACGATCGCGGCGGATATGTATGTTCCCAAGAACACTTCCGGAAAGCTGCCTGCCATTGCGGTCTCCGGCCCGTTTGGAGCCTGCAAGGAGCAGTCCTCCGGCTTATATGCTCAGGAGATGGCGGAGCGCGGATTTCTGGCGATCGCTTTTGATCCGTCCTTTACAGGTGAGTCGGGCGGATTCCCCCGCGCCATGCACTCTCCCGATATAGATGTAGAGGATTTCCAGGCAGCGGTAGACTTCCTTTCCTGCTGTGAACTGGCCGATCCTGACCGCATCGGTATTATCGGCATCTGCGGCTGGGGCGGCATGGCACTGCAGACAGCATGCGTGGATACACGCATCAAGGCGACCGTGACATCCACCATGTATGACATGTCCCGCGTGGCAGGCAACGGTTATTTTGACTCCGCTGACAGCAAGGAGGACCGGAAAGCAGCCAGAGATGCCATCAATGCCCAGAGAACCGAAGATTATAAAAACGGCAGCTATAAGAGAGCGGGCGGCGTGGTCGACCCGCTGCCGGAAGACGCGCCTTTCTTTGTAAAAGACTACTACGACTACTATAAGACCGGGCGCGGCTATCATTCCAGATCCCTCAATTCTAATGACGGCTGGGCGGCGAGCACCGGAACATCCCTCATGAACATGCGCCTCTTTACCTACGCAGGGGAGATCGACAGCGCTGTCCTGATGATCCACGGCGAAAAGGCTCATTCCTGCTACCTGAGCCGTGACACCTTCAAACTCTTAAATGGCGACAACAAAGAGCTGATGATCATCCCCGACGCAGTCCACACCGATCTGTATGACCGCAAGGACATCATACCTTTCGACAAGATCCAGCATTTCTTTGAGGAATATTTAAAATAATGAAGATTCTTATTTTGAACGGCAGTCCCAGACCGGACGGCAACACGGCTGCCATGGTCGGGGCTTATAAAGCCGGCGCGGAGAGTGCCGGTCACAGTGTCACGGTTTATAACGTCTGCAGAATGAACATCAAGGGCTGCCTTGCATGTGAGTATTGTCATACAAAAGCTTTCCGGACCTGCGTCCAGAAGGACGATATGCAGATGATTTATCCTGCTCTGGACGAGGCGGACATGATCGTTCTGGCCTCTCCGATCTACTACCATGGTTTTTCCGGACAGCTGCAGTGCGCCATCAACCGCATCTATGCCCCCGGCTATCCGAAGAAACTGAGGAAGGCCGCCCTGCTACTCTCATCAGGAGACAAGGGCGTCTATGACGGCGCGGTTTTTGCCTATCGGAATTCTTTCCTCGAGTATCTGCATCTGGAAGATATGGGGATTTTTACAGCAGCGGGAAGCGAGAACAAATCAGAAGAATTGCTGAAGCGGCTGACTGCCGCAGGAGCTGCCCTCACCGATCCGGATGACCGAAACGTGGCCAGGCTGGTTATCTCTTCGGGCAATGTAACGGTCAAAGCCAGGCTGAACAACACAATGGCGGCCCGGGATCTGATGAACCGGCTGCCGATGACAGTGACAGGAGTTGACTCCGGCATTGATTACTGCTGTGAATGCGGGGACGGCGCCCTTGACCGGAGCGAGATGCAGGATGGCTGGAAAAACGGAGATATCAACCTGTCAGGCGGGTGGTTTGCCATCCTCTATGGCGGCGAGGAAGAGTCAGCATCTTACCATCAGATGATCATTGCGCACCTCACGGAAGAAGATAATCGTCTGATCCAGACCCTTCCCGGGCAGGCCTCGTTCCGTTTGTCCCTGGAAGAACCTTACAGGAGGTAATTTGCCATGAAAAAAATCTGCATTTTGATGGCGGTTATGTTATTGACGCTTTCGGCCTGCGCGGCCGGGCCAGAGAATACCGCGGGCAATACTGCAGCCAATTCAATAGCCAATCCTACAGCCAATCCGGCTGAAGCACAGAACGCAGCTGACGGGATAAATTCTGACGTCAAAACTGCCGGCACAGCAGAAAAAGCGAAAGATGACAGCGAGGTGGAAAATACAATGAAGTTATTGATCGGCCAAAAAGAAGTCCCCGTAACGTGGGAAGAAAACGCTTCCGTGGAGGCTCTCAGGGCATTATGCCCCCTCACGATTCAGATGTCCATGTATGGCGGCTTTGAGCAGGTCGGCCCGATCGGACAGAGTATTGTCAGTGACGATGTACAGACCAATACAAACTACGGAGATATCGTTCTCTACTCCGGGAATCAGGTTGTGATCTTTTACGGATCTAATTCCTGGGCCTATACCAGGCTGGGACATGTAAATCTGTCACAGAAGGAAATGAGTGATCTGCTCAGCAAGGGTGATACTGTCATTACATTGAAGTGACAGTGTAAGCTGTATAATAATGAGGCATCGGACTGCTGGTTTTCATGATCGGCAGCCCGATGCTTTTTTTCTGCAGACATCGTTTACACATATCGGTAAATGGTTATAATGGGATAAAAGATGAACCGGGATTTAAGCTGAACCGCAATCAAAGATCGACCGTGATAAAAGACGGACCAGAATAAAAGACGAACCGGGAGAATAGATCAACCGGAATAAAAGATGAACAACATCGGAATCAGCAGAGCCTGGAAACAATAAAATGACATAGAAAAGGAATGCTTAATGAACATAACAGTATATCTGGGAGCGCGCGAAGGAAATGAACAGATTTTCAGGGATACAGCAGCGGAAATCGGAAAATGGATAGCCCTGGCGGGCCACCGTCTGATTTACGGGGGCTCGGAGGTCGGACTGATGGGAGTGCTCGCCAATGCCGTCATGGAAAACGGCGGAGAAGTGATCGGTGTGGAGCCTCAGTTTTTTATCGATGACGGATTTTTGCATGAAGGAATCACGAAAACGATCCCCACCGAGACCATGGCGGAGCGAAGGATCAAGATGATGGAAATGGGAGACGCCTATATTGCCCTGCCGGGAGGAATCGGCACCCTCGATGAAATCTCGGAAGTGATCGTCATGGCGGCGCTTGGAAAACACCAGAAGCCCTGCATTATATACAACAAAAACGGATATTACGACCTGCTCCGCGGTATGTTTGACAGGATGGCGGACGCTGATTTTATGACAAAAGAAGCCCGCGCCATGATCACTTTCGCGGAGTCATTGGAGGATATAATGCGCGCGGTCGGAGATCTGTAGAAGAGAGTACTGTTTCAAATTAATCAGGGAGACATGGGGTATGTCCGGATTCGAAAAAAACGCTTTAACCGACCAGGAGAGACTGCAGAAAGAACTGGAGATTCAGAAGGCCAATCTCTTCGGGGCCTATAATCACTGCAGGGCAGTCGCCGTCAGGGAGGACTATGCGGAGGTGGCTCTTGACATCGTCCCCGAGTCGCTCAATTTCCAGGGAATCGTTCACGGGGCTGCCTATTACACAATGGCGGATATATGCTCGGGCATGGTGTGCAGGACCGACGGCAGGAGATATGTGACCCAGCAGGCCAATGTTCAATACCTCCGCGCGGCTGAGGGAGGAACCCTGACAGCCCGGGGGACAACGATCCACAGAGGACGCACCAGCTGCCTTGTAGAGATCCGGATCACGAATGAAGAGGAGAATCTCATGTTTATCGGGACCTTTCTCTTTCACTGCATCAGCACGTAACACCGGCGGCATCAATACGTAACACCGGTGCCATCAATATTTAATACCGGCGGCATCAATACGTAACACCGGTGCCATCAATACGTAACACCGGCGGCATCAATACCCCGACCGGCAAGTGTCCGCCGCAAGGCGGAAAATATATTACACGAACCGTGTCATAATCAAAACCCGGCAGCTGCTTTTTATGCCAGCTGCCGGGTTTTTCCGGTAAATCCATAATGAAATGTTGGTGTCTGGGGTTCCATTACGGCTCCGGGTTCACTGAGGAAAACAATTTGAATCAGTTTGCATATTTGAATCAAGACAGAGACGGCATATTACCATCCGCCGTTTCTGCCGCCATGACCACCCATACCGCCGTGACCGCCCATGCCGCCATGGCCTCCCATCATCTGGTTGGAGAGGGCGGTCGTCTCGCTGCCGTTCACGATCAGTGTGCCGCCGTTGAGCTGGCCTGCGCCGTCGTAATCGAAAGGACTCTGGGCAGTGATATCCAGTGTGCCGCCGTTGATGAGAAGATTTCCGTTGGAGTCCACGGCGTCAGTGTCGCCGGAGCCCATGACGATGGTGACCGTGCCTCCGTTGAACTCAGCAGTGGGAGTGGTTATATTTGATTTCTGGCCGGCGTTGATTCCATCGTCGGATGCCGCGATGCTGATCGTTCCGTCATTGATCTGGATCCATGTGCCTTCAATGCCCTCACGGCCTGTGAGGTTCAGCGTACCGCCGTCGACCTGGGCGACTGTAGTCGCGTGGATGGCATCATCCCCTGCTTCGACGGTGAGGGTTCCGCCGGCAATGTAAATATAACCGACCGTATTGTCCTCGTCGTTCTCGGCATGAAGTCCGTCCTTGGCGGTGCTGATCGAGATCGTGCCGTCTGCGATCCGGATAGAATCATTGGCTTCGAGCGCGTCTGAACTGCAGGTGATATTGACTGTCCCGCCTGTGACTTTGAGGTCGTCCTTGCTGGTGATTCCGTTATCTGTGGAGGAGATGTTCAGGGTTCCCTTTCCGTTCACCACCAGATCGTCTTTTGAAAAAATAACCGCGTCTGTATTCGTTTCACCGTCCGCGGTAAAAGTGCCGGTCACGGAAAGTGTGTTTTCGGATGCTGTCGTGGTGACAAAAACCTTATCGGCGCTCTTGACGTAAATGCAGGGAATACTTTCATTCGTGATGGAGACTCCGTCCAGAACCAGCTGGACTTTGTCTTCATCAGAAGCGGTGACCAGGATCTGTGCATCGGTGGCGGTTCCGGTGATCACGTAGACACCGCCTGTCTTGATTGTGACGGTCTCACCGCTGCTCACAGTGACACCCTGCGCTTCACTCAGATCCGCCTCCTGCTCGAGATCGCGGGATGTGAAAAGCTCGGCGGTATTCAGGGCACCTGTACTTGTTGAAGAATCGTAAGAAGCGGCTGATCCGTCATCTTCCGCGCCGGTTCCGGAGGCGGCAGTATCCGTCTGGCCTGCTGCAGTGCCATCGTTCACATCATCGGTCATATCGCCTGTCGTATCATCAGTCGTATTCTCCGGACTTTCGTCTGTCTCCGAGGCCTCCGCGATCACGTAGGTACTGCCGGAAGCCACACCGTCCGCTGTGACAGCAGTTGTGTCGCAAAAAGCATGGAAGCCAACCATTCCGCCCAGAAGAAGCGCGCAAATAGAAGCGGTCATAAATCTCTTATTTGTCATGTCTTTTATACCTCGCATTTTTTCCGGCCGTTCTTGCGACAGCCTGTAAATGAAATAACCTTCCTCTTTGTATTTGTATTGTTCGTAATGTCTTGTACTGTTTGTACTTTCTTGTATTGCTGTTTTTTGTGATGTATCTGATTAAGTTAAGTATCGGGTTAAGTTAAGTATCGTTTTTTTTTCTGTTCTTTAAATGATCATTATTTGTTCAATTTATGTTTTTCACGAGTGCCATATCCGATCAGGATCAGATCACTATCCGTTCCGGATCTGCTCTGTTTTTGGTTTACACGTATATATTTACCCCATCTACCTTTGACGAACCTTAAAGAAAGAGAAAAATACGAAAATTTTTTCCTGTGAACGGAAGTGTAAGAACCCGTAAGAACCCGGAGAACCCGGGAGAACCCGGGGCTCTCAATATGTGAGCACACAAAGGGCTTTTCATGATAGAATTGTTAACAGAAGCAGAGCGCCGGCTGTGTCCGGCAGGACAATGGAACAGGAGGCCTTGGGATAAGATATGGATTTTTATGCTGAATATAGTAGGAAACTCAGGACTCCGCAGCAGGCTGTAAAGTGTGTGAAAAGCGGAGACTGGATCGATTTCGGTACAAATGTCTGTTTTCCTACGCTTCTGGACGCGGCGCTGGCGGAGCGCAAAGATGAGCTTTTTGACGTGAAGATCCGCGGCAATCTTTGCTTCGGACCGATCATGACGGTCGAGTCCGACCCGGAGCGGGAGCATTTCTGCTACAACAGCTGGCACTGTTCCTCCTATGAGAGAGCACTCTGCGACAGGGGGCTCTGCAATTACATTCCGATGATTTTCCGGAATCTGGAGCCTTATTACAGACATTTCCTGACGGTAAATGTCGCCATGATGTGCGTGACTCCCATGGACCGGCACGGATTTTTTAATCTGTCCTGCGGCGCGGGTATTGCACAGGGGATCATCGAGAAGGCGGATATCGTCATACTGGAAGTCAATGAACACCTGCCCCGCATTCTGGGTGGTTTCGACGAGAGTATTCATATCTCCGAGGTGGATTTCATCGTGGAAGGAGAGCATCCTCCTCTCCCCGAGTTTCCTATACCGGAGCCCGCACCGGAGGAAATCGCGATCGCCAATATTCTGGTGCCCTTTATTGAAGACGGCTCCACGCTGCAGCTTGGAATCGGCTCCCTTCCCAATGTGGTGGGTTCGATCCTGGCCCAGTCGGATGTCAGGGACCTGGGAATGCACACCGAGCTCTGCGGGGATGCTTATTATGAACTCTACAAGGCCGGTAAGCTGACCAACAAGTGCAAAACATTTCGCGCAGGCAAGGGCGTCACGGGTATAGTCTTTGGCTCTAAGCCGCTCTATGAATGGGTGGACTGTAATCCCGGTGTGGTCATTGAACCTCTGGAATATGTGAACGCGGCGGAGACGATTGCGAGACAGTACAAAATGATCTCAATTAATAACTGCATTTCCGTGGACCTCTACGGGCAGGTAAACGCAGAGAGCGCAGGGCTCCGCCATATCAGCGGAACCGGCGGACAGCTGGATTATCTCACAGGCGCCGCCATGGCCCGCGGAGGGAAGGCCTTTATCTGCATGACATCTTCCTACACGGATCGGAACGGCGTCAGGACATCCCGCATTCTTCCCCATTTCAACGGGGAGATCATCACAAATCCGCGCAGCCAGAGTTACTATATAGTCACTGAGTACGGCGCAGTCAATCTGACCGGGCGGACTACCTGGGAGAGGGCAGAAATGCTGGTCAGCATCGCCCATCCGGATTTTCGCGACGAACTGATCGCCGCGGCGGAGCAACAGAAGATCTGGCGCCGCTCAAACAAGAGATAAACAAAAAAAGAAGCGAACAGAAAACAGATAAAAAAGAAGTGAGCAGAAAACAGATAAATAAGAAGTGGACAGAAAACAGATAAATAAGAGGTGGACAGAAAACAGATAAATAAGAGGTGAACAGACCCCGAACCCGGGATGCTGCGTCGGACTGAGTTCTTTCCGCGGAGATATAAAGATATGAAAAAAGTCAGGATCACGGTCATGAGACAGGCACGTTACGATGATCTGATGGAAAAATATGAAAACCCCATAGAGCACGCCTGTGATATCCACCTTGGCCAGGTATTTATTGCGGACGGCTGGAAGAAACCGGAAAAGCTCTGTGACAGCGCCTGGGAGACGATCTCTCCCTTCGTTCTCACCCTGTCCTGCGGAGGAGAGGACATTTATGAAGGATGGATGAAAAATAAAAAGTCCGCCATGATTTCATGCAATGACGGCTTCCGTCCGGTCAGCTTCTATCTGGAGGCGATTGAGGATGACAGCTATGTTTTTTACGGACACGAGAAGGCGGACTGTCCACCGGTGACTGACGACTATCCTGGAATCCATACACCCAGGGATCTCTACGACCTGCTCTCCGAACTGTGGTGCGCGCAGACCTGTCCGCCCAGGCTGAGGGACGAGTGGACATTAGAGAACAAAACACTGGGCCAGTGCTCCATCACTGCCTTCCTGACACAGGATATTTTCGGGGGCAGGGTGTATGGCATCCTGCGTCCCGCCGGAAACTACCACTGCTATAACGAAGTGGACGGAAAAGTATTTGACCTGACCAGTGAGCAGTTCGGCGGAGAGAAGCTGATTTATGAGAACAATCCTGAGCAGTTCCGAGAGGTGCATTTCGCGAAAGAAGAAAAGCGTCTTCGCTATGAAATTCTGAGAAAAAATCTCCGGGAACTCTGCCAGAGGAGATATGGAGAAAAAACGTAAACCGTGATCAGCCGCAGAAGAAACAGACGGCAGAAAAACCGGCAGAAGAAGAAACAGTCTGTAAAAGAAACATGCAGCACGAGTAACCGCCTGCAGAAGAAACAGTCTGTAAAAGAAACATCCAGGACGAGTAACCGCCTGCAAAAGAAACAGGCGGCAGAAGACACAGAAGTGACTGGTAACAGGAGGAATTCAGGAACAGCTATGGAAAATACCACATCAGGGACATTAAGGGTGAGAATTGCGGGTATGGTAAAGCACTCCAGCGTGGATGGGCCGGGAGTTCGCTTTACAGTCTTTTTTCAGGGGTGTCCCCATCATTGTCCGGGCTGCCACAATCCCGAGACCTGGGACCCGGCGGGCGGAGAGGAGATCAGCCTTGACGAACTGATTGAAGAGATCCGGAAAACCCGTTATCTGGACGGGATCACACTCTCCGGCGGCGACCCCCTGCTGCAGCCACTCGCTGTCATTGCGGCGGCGGACGCGGCCCATGCCAAAGGACTGACTGTCTGGTGCTATACCGGCTGGACCTTTGAGGAAATCATGAAGGGCAGCGCGGGACCCGACGCGATTGAAGCACTGAATCACATCGATGTTCTCGTGGACGGCCCTTTCCGCATGGAACAGCTCAGCAAAGAATGCATTTACCGGGGAAGCTCCAACCAGCGCCTGATCGATGTGCAGGCCAGCCTGACGGCGGGAGCTGCCAGGGAAGTCAAAAACCTGTAATCCCCGGTCCCGCGAACAAGATTCAACAATTCAGTAAAAGTAAAAACTATCCAGGATAGTTAAACGATTAAACCAAATGACGTTTCAGGATAGTAAAACAATTCAGGAAAAAGAAGGTATCAGGAAAATAAGTAGTTAAAGGAAAAAAGCACCTGGCAGAAAGGCTCGGAAAATGAATCAGACTATGAAAAGCGACAGAAAATATGATGTGCTCTGCATCGGTCAGGCTGTGATCGACTGCATTATCCGCGGGCAGGAGGCGGACAAACACCGCGAAAATGTTTTCCGCGCGGAGCGGATCGAACTGCATATAGGCGGGGATGCGGTCAATGAGTCAATTGCCCTGACAGAGTTGGGATGCCGGGCGGGAATCGCCTGCGGAGTCGGGCCCGATTCAGCCGGAAACCTGCTGCGCACCGAACTGGCCCGGCGGGGCGTAAACACTGACCACATTACAGTTATGGACTCTCTTGTGACACCCATCGCCCAGCTCGTGGTGCACCAGGACGGAGGCCGTCACTCCATAAACAGCAAGGCGACAATGCTGGATGGCTATATTCCTGCCGCGGAGAAACTTGAAATGGACAGCGCCAGCATAGTCTCTTTTGCCAGCCTTTTCAGGGCTCCGCTGGACCAGGCGGAAGTAGTGAAAAAACTGATGCAGTCGGCGAAAAAAGCGGGTGCCGTCATCAGCGCGGACACAAAGCTGCCCACTTTCCGGGAGATCAAAATGGAAGAACTGGCTCCTGTGTGGCCCCTTGTCGACTACATTTTCCCCAATGAAAGAGAAGCAGCTTATTATACCGGCTTCACTGGCAGGGAACTCACTGAGGATGACTTCTTCGAGATGACAGAAATCTTCCGCGGGTACGGTATCAAAAACGTTATCATAAAAGCAGGTGCGGACGGATGCTATGTCAACGGACAGGAGGGCAGGTTCCATCTGCCGGCTCTTCCCGTAGAAGTAGTCGACTCCACCGGCGCGGGAGATAATTTTGTGGCTGGCTTTTTAACAGGTGTTCTGAAGGGGGAGAATCTCAGCGAGTGCGCGAAGAGAGGGCGCCTGCGCGCTTCCCAATGCATCTCCAGAATGGGTGCCAGCGACTGAAAAAGCAGCGTCGGATATCCCCTTTTGCTCGCCCATGGCCACAAGTATGATTAAACAGCGAGCAAGCGGCCGCAAAGACGGATATGCCTGCATATCCGGTCTTGCGGACATTTGCGAGCGCCCACACATGAGTACAGAGCAACGCAAGGCCGCTAAAGCGGCCGAAGCGGGGCGGGGTACGAATTGTGTGGAGCGATGCGAGAGCTCGTAAGAGCGGAGCAGCGCGTGGTTTAATCATACATGTTTGCGGGCGCTCGCCCATGGCCACAAGTATAAGGCTGTCAGATCCGTAAATGAGAGAAGAACAAATTCCAAAAAATAAATATCGTGAAATTGCAGAAATTGGTATTCCTGCAGTGATGGAGAGTCTGGCAGCGGGATGAAAAATAAAAAAACAGCGGAATGAATCCGTTTACAATTCGGAGACATTCCGCTGCTTTTTTGCGTATTCATCATGTAAAACTACATGCAAAAAAACCGCGGGGTACGCCCGGGACGCAGGGGACTCACAAATGAGCCTGAATACAAGGGACTCACAAATGAGCCTGTATACAAGGAACCCGCGAACGAGCCTGAAAATTTATAAGAGTTATTTATAAGCGTTAAGATTAGAAAAGATCAACAGCACCGGTCACATCGCCGTTGATGACATAGTATGCCTTGCCTTCTTCAGCCTTGACATAGACATCTACGGAAGTAACTTCGCCGTCAAATGCGGCATTGACTTTCTCAAGAACTGCTTCATAAGTGACGGACTGATCAGCGCTGGACTGGATCACGAAATTCGGGACAACTTTTTTCTTGCGGGTTCTCTTTGCGGGAGCCTTCTCAGCAGCTGCTTTTGCAGTAGTCTTAGTTGTTGTAGTCTTAGCCGCAGTAGTCTTGGCTGCAGCGGTTTCTGCCTTTTTAGTTCTGGCCATATTACTTGCCTCCTGTCGATAGTAATAATGTAAATCAATAGAATAATTGGAAAATTACGCACATTAATTTATTATTATTATTTTGGATTGTCAAGAAAAAATACTAGAAAAGATTAATTTTAAGCATATAAATGCTTTTATTGACCAAAAATAAAAATAAAAAACACGGTTTTGGCAGAGATGAAAAAAGACATATGGCCTTCTTTAACTGATTGATCAAAACATCCGATTTGGATGTCACGTATTCATCTTTCCGGCCCGTACCGGCCCACGCTGACCTTTTCCCGCTTGCGCATATTGTGCCATAGATTGCCGGAGTAATCCTTAAACCTGTGGAATATAAGCTTCCCAGGCATTTCCTGCCTGTAACTGGATGTTGTAAGATAGAAAAAAGACCATTATAATTTTTAATAATATTGTTTACGCAGGTTCGGCACGGACTGTGTCAGGTATGCGCAAATAAAAGGCCCTTCACAATGACTCGGAGATTTTACAGAACCATTGCGAGGGGTTTTACAATCATTAGGAAAGCGGCGGGCTTTTTCCGGGAAGCAGTAAAAGCATTTCCGGATATAAGAAAGGCATTCCCGGACATAAGAAAGGCAATCCAAAAGAATTCGGGAGATATACCGGTGAATTCCGGGGGATTCTTTTGGAATGCCGGAGGAAGATATAGAATGGAATACGGAGCACTTACATTAATTCCCATAATCTTTATCATAGTGATGGCGGTACTGACCAGAAAGTCCTTTGAGTCTCTTCTGGCGGGTTCCGTTCTGGCATGTATCATCATGCACGGCACAGGTTTTTTTCTTCCCTGGGTGGAAACGCTGCTGGCCGCGATCTCGGATCTCGAAAACCAGAGCGTTATCCTGATCTGCGGCTTGTTCGGCAGTCTGATCGCAATGCTGCGGGAGTCCAGGGGAACCGGAGGCTTTACCCGCATCGGGGAAAAACTCTGCCGGACGGAGCGCGGTGCCCTTTTGGGTACATTTGTGCTGGGGGCCGTCATTTTTGTCGATGATTATCTCAACATGCTCACGGTGGGACTGTGCATGCGGGACATCTGTGACCGAAAGAAGGTACCCCGTGAGGCGCTGGCTTATCTTCTGGATTCCACGGGAACTCCCTTCTGTGTGATCATTCCTTTTTCGACATGGACAGTTTTTTATATCTCTCTTTTTATGAGGGAGGAAGCCATCATCAATATGAACTTTCCTTCCGGCTTTTCCATGTATATCAGGACCATCCCCTTTATTTTTTACGCGATCATCACAGTGATCATGGTGTGGATGTTCGCCATGGGATGGATGCCTAAGATCGGACCCATGAAAAAGGCCTATGAGCGCACACGTGCGACGGGCATGACCTACAGCGAGGAGAGCAGAAAGTATAATGAAAAGGAGGAGACCGGGGAAGAAGACGGACAGCTTATCGATTTCGTTCTTCCCGTGGGAGCCCTGATCGGCGTGACCATTGTCACGGAGGACATACTGAGGGCGGTTATTCTGACACTCTTTCTCTGTCTGCTTCTGTATGTACCCCGCAGACGTCTCACTTTTTCAAAATGGGGCGAGCTGCTGATCAGCGGCTACTGTGAAATGATGCCCACACTGGCCATCCTGGTCGGCGCTTTCACGGTCGCGCGCTGCTGCGGCGACATGCATCTGCCGGAATATGTGATCTCTCTGGTGCAGCCCTATGTGACGCCCGCGACTTATCCGGTGATCATTTTCCTGGTCGTGGCTGTGCTGACTTTCGCGACCAGTTCGACCTGGGGGATTTCTACTATTGTTATTCCGATCATTGTTCCGCTGGCTGCGGCTGTGGGGGCCAACATGATCCTCACTATGGCCGCCATCCTCTCGGGGAGCACTTTCGGCAGCCACGCCTGTTTTTATTCCGACGCGACAGTGCTTGCTTCCGCCGGTGCTAAAATCGAGAACATGGAGCACGCCTTTACCCAGATGCCATACGCCTTTATCGGGGCCGCCCTGACCTGCGTATGCCTGCTGATCAGCGGTTTTGTCATGCCGGGGTGAATAAACAGCGGGCAGGCGGCCGCAAGTGTGAAGGTATTTTGCCCGGGCTGATCGTTCCTGGTCCGGAAAAGTACCGCATTCACGCCGCTTTAAATTGCTTCATATTGCTTCATACGAAAGTGTTTTATCAGGCAAATGTTACAGTTCAGGCCCTACTGAAAAATCAAAATAGAAATCCGCAACCTCCCCTGTGGGCAGCAGCGGCTAAATCGCCCCTGCT
>JBGUNJ010000209.1:0-7272 GCA_045117315.1 Lachnospiraceae bacterium
CGGAAAAATCTATGCAGATGCCGCAGATAAAATCTCACATGTCAAATGGAAACCTTACGGGTTTACTCTTCTCGGCAATAAAGACGATAATAATCTTCTTCTTTATCCTGATGGAACTGTCGCCAGACTCGGCAAGTACGATAGCGGCGGAGATTTGCCTTTTTACAGATGGCACAACGATGGAGAACCGGACAGTATATTTGTCCTGAAAAAGGGGGAATACCAAGAGATTCAGGAAAAGATCGTAAATACCCTGGACAGCAGTCTGATGCTTCTTGCCAAAAAGGACGGTGAGTCCGAATACTCTATATACAACACTATAGACGGCTCAATACTACTGAAAAAAGCGGGCACCAAGGTCTACGGTTCCGACTATTGGGTATATGCTTTGAAGAACGGTGTCTGGGAAGTCTATAAAGTTGCCGCGAGCAATTGACGATTTCTCAGAAAGGCTCAAAAAGATCCGCTGGGTAAACAGCAGATTCATCATCTGGCTTGTGACAGCGCTGCTCAGCAAGGCGTTTAAAGCCATCAACAACCGGAACCGCAAGGATGATCGCATCCTGAGGAAGATCAAGACCTGCAGAAGATCAAGACCTGAAAAAGATCAAGACCTGAAAAAGATCAAGACCTGAAAAAAGGGGACTGTCCTTTTGTTCCCGGGTGATGAACGAAGGGACAGTCCCCTTGACATTACATATTTTGACAATTCTGTTTCTCTCATCTGGTGCGGACAATTGCCTTCATGATCTCGCGATATGCGGCAAATATGACACCTGCCACCGGCCACACAATCCAGGTAAATTCCCAACGTGAGGTGGCAAAACTCCAGCACAGGTAAACGGCTGTTGCGATTGCCCAGTAGATACCGTCATATTTCCCGGCTTTTTTATTGAGCCTGGTATAGTCGCCTTCCTCCAGCAGCCTGTCAAAGCCTCCCTGCCTGGTGCAGGTGAGAACTATCAGCTTTACGCCTGCGGCACACATGACCAGAAGCAGAGTCACACCCAAGATCGGAAGCAGGTCGGTGTTGTTGGAATATCTGCTCACCTGTGTGCCCAGCAGAGGCACGGCGGAAATAATGCACATCATGACCCCGATGATCATCCGCCTGCTGTGTGTCTCAGCGTAAGCGTCCCGTCGTTCTTTCACCATCCCGTTCACACCGTATTCCGTGTCGATATCTATTTTTTCCAGATATTCATATTTCTTCCCGCGCATCCCTTCTCTGATGAACATTCCCACCGCGGCGGCAATCATAATCAGGAGGATCCCTGTTCCTCCAATCTCGGCTATTGTTACTTCCATCGGGATAAAACCTGCTTCTGCAAGCCCCCCCAACAGGATCAGAAGCACAGGGGACAGAATGCAGAGCATAACGCCTGTGGAAATCCAGTGCGACGCGGTTTCATTGTACCTTAAATAAGAAACAGCCTCCTCCATGGAAACACTTCTGACCGTCTCTTCGAGACCGTTGTCTACAGGCGCCTGTTCCAAAGCAGGTACTTCCTCAATCTCGTCCCTGATCAGATAATCGGTGCTGACGCCGAAGACTTCCGAGAGCTGCAGGATCTTCTTCAAATCAGGGATCGCCTGCGCACTCTCCCACTTGGATACAGACTGTCTTGACACCCCCAGCTTCTCTGCCAGGTCTTCCTGAGACCAGCCGTTTTTCTTTCTGTTTTCTATAATCTTGTCTGCAAGAATCATCGTATATCCTCCACTGTTCTTAGTATAATCGCGCTTTCACACATACGCGCTTCGTTTTTCTGCTATGAATATACCTCTGAACAGGGTTGCAGGCCACCAATCAAGCTTGTCAATCTGTCAACCGGCAGTTGCCACCGGGGTCTCCTGCGCAGAAATCAGGGCTCACCAACGCGAACTGCCGGGAGCATGCCCGCACCGGGGTCTCCTGCGCAGAAATCAGGGTCGATTCCTTTTTTCAGTCATCTTTTAAAAATGAAGAGTGAGCATAGGGACGGTCCTTTTGCTTCTGTCCCCGCGTTTTGAACAAGGGGACAGAAACAAAAGAACCGTTCCCTTGCCACTGCGAATTTAATTACCGATAATACCGAAATGCCTGCTTCTCATCTCCTGCGGCAAAAGATTCCAGGTTCATGCAGCAAAGGGCAAGTCCTGTGTTGCGTGACAGCCTGGCCATCCGCGCGCAGCCAAGGTCAATATTCACGATCCGGTTGGCGTGGTCCACATATGCGGATGGCATTACCGGCATTCTGCCTTCGGGCCAGTTACGGTCATCGATATAGACTGTCGGAACATGGCCGATCACGTGGATCCGTCCATCGTCTCTGTATTTAGACAGAGGGACATACTCAAAAAAGCGCCAGGGTGAATCCCAGACAGTATTGAACACGGTTTTTTCGTCTACATCGCGCCATCTGACGGTTCCAAGGTTCTCCAGAAAAGACGAATGTGAAAGAAGAAACCTTTTTCCGTTGATCTCCACCTCGATCTGCAGGTACAGGCTGTTCAGGTAGTCAATAATACAGCTTTTTTCCTGGTCGGGAAGCTTATTGAAGGCTCGTTTTGTTACAGTCCCGCCGTTAGCTGACATGGTCCAGATAGATCCGCGTTCCCTGTCCCGGTTCAAATGATCCAGCATCATCATTTCGTGGTTGCCGATGAGGCAGGTGACATTATCTCTGTCCATAACATCCTGGAGAATCTCTATGCTTTTAGGACCGCGGTCAATGATATCGCCCAGAATATAAAGGTGATCGTCCTGCGAAAAGCTGATGTCGTCAAGCATTTTGATATAAAGATCATATTGGCCGTGCAGATCTGAGCAAAGATATGTGGACATTTCCTCCTCCTTTTTCTGTCGGTATGAAGCCGGGGACGAACCCGGTGCTTCCTGTATCCCTGTCTCTGGCATTTACCCTGGCCCGGTATGCCTGCAGCGCGTTTTTTATTTATTGCGTCTTTCTTCCATTCTCACCATATATTTTTTCGCTTTTTCAAGGTCGTCTTTTTCCAGATTGACGATCCTGCCGGACTCGTCCTTTCGTACAATCAGACAGCGGCTGTGGACCGCGATATTCTCTTCCGGAATCACAAAAACAGGGCTGTCATCCCGAGGGTGCCCTGAACGTCTGTGTTCATCAGCAATCTGTAAATGCCACTCTTCCTGGTATTGATTGTAGAGCAGGAACAGGTTCTCCGCATCAGGGAACGGGACAAAGATCCTGTCGATTTTGATCTCGCCTGCAGCTGTCATGCTGGGGGCTTCACTCATTTCCATGTCAATATCCTCAATGGCCTCTATGCCGATTCCGCTGATGTCTTTTTTTACAGACGGGTCAACAAAAATCTCCCCATATTTTCTGTAACAAGGCTCCAATAAAATTGCGGTCACCATTCCCTTATTCGGGTCATGCTTTTCAGAAAGTCCGGCTGCGCGCTCCCTGGTACCTTTGTCGTTTCTTCTTACAAATACCGGCTCCAGGCCGAACAGCTTGTTGAATCCAAGACACCCGTCTTCGTCATCATGGTATACTTTCATGATGTCTCCGGACCTGTCCGTGCCATCAACGAACAGATCATCTGTAAAGATCTCTTCAAAAATATCCAGCCCGCCCGCCTGATAGACGATGCAGTCATTTTCGAGAATGACAACGCCTCTTTCACCGGCCCTGTTCTCAATGATATCACCAGTGTGCAGATCTTTCTTTGTAAAATTTCTTTTCATGTGCTCAGTCTCCTTTCGAATCTTCGTTGGCTGTTTCTTATGTCTTGATTCTAAAGGAATGACTGATCAGGTTCTGCTACTCCCGGTAGTAGATTTAATCTCTATTTAGACAAAGTTTTCATACCTCTGGCATACAGGTTATCGTTGACTGTGTCTACGTCCTGTCCCTTCATAAAGCCGAACCAGATGACCACGTCTCTCCTTCTCCGGACATAGAGAGGCGCATGGCCCGCGTATTTCAGCAGATACTGTGCCTCCTCAAATGTCGTTCCGATCGCAAGGCAGATTGCGATCAAAGCATCCCTGGAAGGATTGTTTTTCTTCTTGTTTGTGATCAGCCCGACATAAGAAAACGAAAGGCCGGCCTTTTTTGATATGGCTGATGGATCTTTATCGTATTTGTAAAGCAGTTCCCGCAAATAATCTCCTACACGAGAATCATCCTTCAGGAACTCTTCCGGAAAATCTTTTTCGAAATCTTCAAGAGAGTCATACCTTGGCAGACTGGCTTCAAGTATGATTGACATTTTGTTGTTACGAAAGAAAAATTCCTTCTGCATGTTTCCATTTCTCCTCTTCGTTTCGTTGATTGCTCCGCGGCATTTATAAAATACTGCCTGGTGTAAGTATACTGCAGATTTAATCTCTCCTGAACTTTTTCCTGCAAAGTATTTCCGGAGACAGAAAATGAGACGGGAGGAAGGGGACGGTTCTGTGTCTCTTTTTGTCAAAGAAAACCGCCGCACTGACACTTACGTCCAGTACGACGGCCTCTTAGCAATTATATAATTTAACAGGGGTAGTGGCGGCCTCACCGCCTTCTACCCCGGACCGGCTCGTGCCATCCGCAAGGCGGAGAATATCATAGCACAGGCCGTGTCATAAAAAAGGGGGGTAATCCTCTTGGGGAGGCGAATGTGTTATGCAGCCATCTTCTCGATGAAATGCATCATAGTGATCTCATCTTCGCGAGAAGCGGTGAAGATTCCGAGCTGCTCGTCATGATCTTCTGCCAGCTTAATGATGCCTTCGATGTATTCCTCTTCGTTCTTCATGTTATAGGCCTCATCATTTGCGCCGATCAGCCATACGGAACTTGTGCATTTGTCAAGTGCTGCGTTGAATTCTCTGATGTCGTTTGCTGTTGTGATCTTCATAATATGTAAAACCTCCTGCCGCGTTCATTGCGGCTCATCATCCTTTTCCTTTCTATTTTTTTATTTTCCTTTGGATGACTTTGAATGGTAATTGTTTTTGTTTTTTGTTGTTCCTGCTGTTTTGTTGTTTTGGTCGATCAGGCTTTTTCCCTTTGAAAGTTTTTTCCTTGAAAGGTTGTTTCCCTTGATCTGTATGTATAGTACCATCGGAGGCCTGGCCGGAAAATATCATTCGGGACAGCTTTGATGAATATTAGGACAAACAAAAAAGACCTGTTTTAGGTCTTTTTTGTCATTTCGTGGCCAAAAATCCGATATTTTTGCAAGTTTTGGGAAAAAGAATGTTAAAATCGGGACTATAAGGCACTGCAGGCCCCCTGTTTCCCCCCTGCCTCACTGCCATGTCTCGCTGTCAGGGCAGTAAGGCTGGGCACGCTCTATCGGGGCAGAGCCCAGGACAATCGCTCCCAGCCGTCTTCTATGCAGGCTTCCTCAAATCTGCGCAGGTCCAGCCCTTGCAAGAATCTGTCGACAGCCTCATCCGTACTATCAAGATCATTGTCTTCCAGAAGCTGCCGGATATCCTGACGTGTCCATGTGATCTGGGCGAATATTTCACTGTTTTTCATCATAAGCTCCGGTTGGCTGTTTGTTTTTGCTTTGCTGCCAAAAGGTTTTTTATAAATCGTTTATGCCCACTGCCGGATGGGTTTTCCGGTCTTCAGACTGTCCAGGAGCATGTCTACTCTTCTGATCTGAAGTCTCCTGGCTTTCTGCTCAGCCTTTTTGTAATATCTTTTCTGCTTTTTGGTTCGCTGCGGGAGCTTTTTGTAATCCTCCAGAATGATATTCCTTGCCTTGTCATGTTCCACTATGTAATGGATCAGCTTAAGGTATACGGGGACGGTCCTTTTGTTTTTGCTTTGCTGACAAAAGGCTTCATATAAATCGTATTATGCCCACTGCCGGACAGGTATTCCGTTCTTCAGAGTGGCTGGAAGCACTTCTGCCCTTCTTGTCGCCGCTCGAATGCTTCCTGAAAGAACGGCCACTCACTTGAAGCTGTAACTCAGCGTCTCATTGTATATTTCGGAACCATCATCCGCTGATTTAATCATGATCAAAAACTGAATGGTTTCCGGTTCTTCAATCTTATTTCCATCCAGGTTGTTCTTGTCAATCAAGTGGTACTGCGTGAACAGCATATTAGATTTCGTGGAAAAATTAGTCCCTAAGGGGATATCCGAGATCTCTCCATCCCCGTCCACCGAATACAGGGGATTTCCATCCACTGTAATGTCATGAATATACATAAAGAGATCTTCGGTTTTGTCTGTGTGAACTACATAATCGAAAAAAATGCCATCTTCATTAATAATAGTTCCATCTTCATTTTTTCTCACCCCCATGGTAAGCACGTCATTGTCTGCAATGATATAATACTTGTCCTCTGTGAACACATCAGGCGGTGCAACTTCCTCATAATCCTTTCCTGTGGGGCTGAAAGTATATGTTCCCGTGGAGTAATCTGTTTCATAGAGTTGCTCCGCTGCATCCCCTCCCCCTGACCGATATGCATCTTGAAGTTCGGTAGACATAGCCTGTACAGAGAAGGATATCGCATCTACAGAGGAAATGTTAAACTCTTCCAGCCAGGAAGCAGGAATTATAACTTGCATCTCTGCGCTGTCCCCGGGCTTCACAACGGGATTAATGTACTTCTCCTCCGGTATTGAAATACTATTTAAAGAAACATGATTGACGGAAAGACTACCCATGGTCATGTATCCATATTCTTTCTCTGTTTTATTCTCCATCTTCATATGGACCAGGAAACCTTCATTGCCGCCATTGGCATAATCCGGATCGAAGCCGGTAACTGTGAGCTTGTACTGGTCCGTATCCGCAATGACGATTTCATCCTGAATATAGTCTGCGGTCTTGTAGGCAGGTTGCACGGAACTATCCTGTACGGAATCAGCACCTTTCCCTTCTTCATTAGTCTCAGCAACAGCCGGAGCCTCTGTGCTCCCAGTATCGTTTCCTGCAGCCTCGGCGCTCCCAGTATCGTTTCCTGCAGCCTCGGCAGCCGCAGCTGTACTCACACTGCCGGCGTCACCAGCTCCTGCAGAGCTGCCCGGCGCAGCGGATTCATTCTTTCCCCCACAATCCGCAAGAGAAAGCGATAGAATACCGGCAATCAGTATCGATAAGATTTTCCTGCTTTTAAGAAACATGATGACCTTCCTTTCCTGCTTTGTTACATCTCTCTACCTGTAATGGACACAGACTGAAGCTGTATCTTCTCTTAATTACAGTGATGTACCCACGGACGACTTCGTCGGCCGGGGCTTCGCGAGACTGACCAGCCTCGCAGGGTCAACACATACCCTCTATCCCCTG
>JBGUNJ010000210.1:0-6243 GCA_045117315.1 Lachnospiraceae bacterium
GAGCGGGCTGAGAGCGTCGAAGACGCGACAGCACGCGTAGCTTCTTACATGTGAGTCTGTGAGCCATGCTCATAACCACAAGTATGACCAGTGAAACAGGCCCGGCTGAACCAGCCGGGCCTGACTATTTGCGGATGATGACGGGCAGATGATAATGAACGAATAATGATGGGCAGATGATGATGGACAGATGATGAAATGCGGAAAATGATAGCGGCTTTTAATCGCCTAAGGCATCGAACTTTTTGTGCAGATCCAGAATATGGCGGAGTTCCTTCAGGACACCCAGATCAGAGAAGGAGTGCTCGACGATATCCGCGGCGTCATGCATCTCGGAGCGGGCATTCGCTACAGTCGCTGCGACTCCTGCCTCATGGAAGGCGGACAGGTCATTCAGGTTGTCGCCGAAATAGACAGTCTCCTCGATACCGATGCCCAGATATTCCTGAAGCAGGGCGAAGGCTTCGCCCTTACCGGCCTCTTTGGCAAAGATATCCAGCCACTCAGCTCCTGAGATCGTCATGGCCAGGTTTCTGGCGCGGCTGGACTGGTCAAGTCCTCTGGTCGCCTTTTCCACGTTGGGGTGATGCACCGATATTTTGATAATGTTGTCAGTCGGGATCGCGGTCAGGTCATCAACGTTCTCGATGGCGTAGCGGTAATCATTGCTCATCCTTTTGGCAATGGGTGTGTCGGTTCCCTCGATCCAGCTGACGTCCGGGCCCTCAACGACGATCTCGGCGCCCTCTATGGTGCGCAGCCGCTCGATGAGCGGGTGGTACAGTTCCGGATCGATCTTCCAGCTGTGCAGGACGCGGTCCCTGGTGCGGATCACGGTCCCGTTGGATGCGATGAAATAGATGTCGTCCGCAACCGGTTTGAAGAGTTCCATCATACTGTGGTACTGCCGCCCGCTGCAGGCACAGAAGATGATCCCTGCCTCCTTGAGTTCCCGGATCACATCGTAATATGCAGGGTCGATCTCATGGGACCCCTCCTTTACCAGGGTTCCGTCAATGTCACTCGCGATCAGTTTAATCATAAATCTTGTTCCCCTTTCTTTTTTACCCCCTGCCGGTCTTCTGACAGGTCTATGGATATAGTATCACACGTGTCCGCAGAACAAAAGAATCACCTTTCTCTTATATACTTGTGGCCATGGGAAAGTGCGCTCAAAAACACGTTGAATTCGAGACGGACTGAACAGTAACGATTTTTCGACGATACTATTCAGTCCATTGCCGATTAAATATAGTCTACATTCCGTTTCTATGATAGAATAAACCCTAGAAGTTCCGCACCGGCTGATTCGGGGCAGGATCCAAATCTCCTGCTCCATCCGGATTCTCAGGAATCGTTCAGGCGGTGTGTCTTTTACGGACCGGACAGCACAGCATTTTGTCCGTTTCCGCGCAGCAAAACAATATAAAAATTTACTACAGGCAGGCGAAATTGTTTTTTACTCTTTCAGGAAAATGCCGCGGCGCCGTAAACCTCCGGGGAAAATTCCGGATCACGTCAGCCCGCAGACATGGTCCAGGCCAGCCTGCTTCATACAGTCAAAGGAGTTATTTTATTTTGGTACCTATTACAAATCTGCAATTTCTCATTAACGCTTCCACAGACAGCCAGATTCAGTTCGACCCGGCTGTCAAAACCTATGATGTGACTATCCCCACGGACTGCTTCGGAGCACTTCTGAAGCTGCAGTTCGCGCCTGAATTCTATATCAGCATTCGTTCCGACCACGATGCCGGTCGTTTCGGTTTTGAACACCTTGAACCCGAAATGGGCGACTATATTGCGGGAACGGAGATTCCCTACTATGAGTATTACGGCGGCTACATCATCCGCCTTGACAAGCGGGAGTCATGTTTCTCACATGATCTCGATGTGACTGTCACCATTGACGCGGGCAGCACAGAGCACGGGACCGACCGCTACGAGATCCATATCCACAGGGATTCGGGGAAAGCGCTCAGAGACCTTTTCCGGGAAGAGACCTTCTTCGACCAGGAGTACGAAATCTCAATGCCCTACAGGCTCTATGTTCCCAAAAAGTATGACCGCAGAAAGAAATATCCCCTGGTCATATGCCTTCACGGAACCGGTGAAGTCATGGAGCCGCTCGACGCTGTACTGATGAAAACGCAGATGGCGACGGTCTTTGCGGAGGATTCCGAAGCCGGCCGCAATGAGTGCCTTGTCCTGGTCCCCAAGTGCAATGTCCGCTATGACGAGGATGACAACTGGACGACACTGAACCAGTTCGTAAAGCAGAGAACGGATTCTCCCTTCTGGCCTATGCCCCACCTGACAGTGGTCTGGCGGCTGATCGAGAAGCTCAAAGGCGAATACAAGATCGATGACAGACGGCTCTATCTCACGGGAATCTCTTCCGGTGCTTTCGGAGCCTATGTGCTCGCGATGGATCATCCGGACGCTTTTGCCGCCCTGGTCCCTGTCGCAGGAGCGGCCAATCCCGCGCGGATCGGAGCTTTGAAGCAAACACCCATGTGGATCTTCCACGCTGCAGATGATCCGGTCATCGTCCCCTCTTTCACGCTGGATCCCACGCTGGCAGCCCTGGACGGAGCCGGCATCAGCTATCGGGTGACCCGATATCCCGAGAAGCAGATATTCTGGCAGTCCGCCCACTTCTGCTGGGAGAAAGTCTATAAAGACAAGGAACTGAGGGACTGGATCTTTTCACAGCGGATCGGCGGTTTGAATCAGGTTAAGAAGAAAATAGGGATCCGCGGCGGAGATAAAAAGAAGGGGCACGCGATCAACGAACATGTGCGTGACATTGCCGCGAGGGCAATTGAAGCCGCGGATGTCAAAGCCTTCTGACCGACAGTCTTCTTATCATCAGCAGGCTTTAGCGTGGAAGATATAAGCGCGGGAGTTATCGGAAGTTAATTGAACGACAGCTGACCATTTTGGGTTTACAGCCCTTCCCGGGTTCTGATGTAACAGCCGGTCTGACAGCCCGGCATAAATAATAGCGAGGAGGATTAACATGGAGAAAAAACTTTATCCCCTGGACGTGGGTCAGATGCTGCAGTATCTGCCTATTCGGGAAACCGGCACACAGCGCTGCTGCAATATCAGTGTTTTTTCCGGTCTGCAGACAGAGATTGATTTCAACCTTCTGAAGAGATGCATTCAGGACGAATTCAGGCGCTATGAGTGCCTTCGTCTCCGGTTCACAGCTCCGGACAAGGATGGGTATGTGATGCAGTACATTGCGGACCGGGATGACCGGGACGTCCCCTTCCTGGATCTCTCCGACCGCACCATGGAAGAAGCGGACGCCTTTTTACAGGAAAAGACCTATGAAGAGTTCAACGAGCCCGATATTCCCATGGTAGAGATCACCATGGTGAAGATGCCGGAAGGCTACAATGGTATGTATATCCACATCGATCACCGTCTGGTGGATTCCTCCGGCCTGATCGTGATGGTCAACGACATTATGGAGCTTTACTGCCATTACCGCTTCGGGTCCGAGTATCCCAAGCCCCTCGCCTCCTTCGAAGAAGTTCTGATCAGTGATCTGAAAAAGATGAAGAATGAAAAGCGCCGGGCCAAGGACGAGAAATTCTGGCGTGATTACCTGACAGAAAACGGAGAGCCCATCTATTCCGATATTAAGGGTTCCCGTGTCCTTCAGGAGAGCCGGAAAGCGCACGGGGACAAGTCCCTTCGCGCGGCGGATGTGGAAACAAAAGACCGCTCCGTGGGTGTGGCGGACTTCCATCTGGAGCCCGAAGCCACCCAGAAGCTGATGGATTTCTGCATGATGCAGGGCGTCTCCATGACCAACCTGATCCTCCTCACCATGAGGACCTATCTCTCCAAGGCCATGGGCGGTCAGGATGACATCACTCTCCGCAACTTCGTCTCCCGCCGCTCCACCCAGGCGGAGTGGACCTGCGGAGGCAGCCGTGTCCTGTCCTTCCCTCTTCGCACTATCATCAGCCCGGATACGGAATTCCTGGATGCCCTGTATGAACTCCAGAACGTCCAGAACAAGATCTATCTCCACTGCAACTACGACCCCGTGGCGGTGGACAAGATGCTGAAAGAACTCTACGGCGCTCCGGATAACACAGAGTATATCTCCATGTCCCTGACCTACCAGCCCATGCCGGTCCGCATGCAGAACGAACACCTGGCGGGAATCAAGACCCGTTCCGTCTGGTATCCCAACGGCGCTGCCACCAAGAGGATCTATCTGACCGTCACCCACAGCTCCAATGACGGCGGCCTCATCTTCGATTATCACTATCAGAAAGCTGTTTTGTCCTATGATGACATTCAGAGGCTGTACTATTACATGATGAAGATGATGTTCCGCGGTGTGGATGAGCCCGATGTCACGCTCGGAGAACTGATCAGCACTGTGTAAAAACATAGCTGCAGGCAGGTTCTGCGCGCTTCGCAGCTGAATGAACTGTCATAAACATAGCTGCAGGCAGGTCCTGCGCGCTGTGCAGCTGAATGCACTGTCATAATCATGGCTGCAGGCAGGTCCTGCGCGCTGTGCAGCTGAATGAACTTGTCAGAGCCCGGCGTTTTCAAAAAAAGCTCAGACACAGGAGCAATTGTCCTATGCGCCGTATCGTACATAAAAAGTGTAATTGTCCGATGCCCTGCATCGTACATATAGAAGCGTGAATATAAAGCACCGGCCCCGCATAACGCAGGGTCCCAAATAACATTCAATAATAATGGAGGATTCAGCATGGATAAGAAGCAGGAATTTCTGGAAATTGTGGCAAAATACTGCGATAAGGATGCGTCGGAGATTACTGAAGATATGCGTTTCCGGGAGGATCTCGGCTTTAATTCCCTGAGCTTTATGACCTTCCTGGGTGATCTGGAGGATACCCTGGATGTGGAACTGGAAGAGGAGGAGGCCATCCGGATCACGACGATCGGTGAAGCTCTGGAGTACATGAACACGCTCTTTGACGAAGAATAAGGCGGCTGAGGTAAAGCGGACTGTACACCTGTCATTCGATCTTCCTATAAGATTCAACTCGTAAGATTCAACCTGTAAGATTCAACCCGTAAGGTTCAAATAGGAGAATTTAATATGGACGATGGACACATCATTGCAAGACTGCTGGAAGATACGGTCGCGAAATATCCCGACTATCCGGCAGTGCGGTGGATCGTGAAAAAACAGATTCCCGAGAAATTATACCGGGAACTGAACGAAGACCGGAACAAGGTAGCCGGAGCCCTTCTTAAGAACGGCTTTGAAGGAAAACAGGTGGCGATGATCGGCACAAGCTCTTACGAGTGGATCGCCTCTTATCTGGGAATCGTCAGCACGAAGATCACAGCTGTGCCGCTCGATCCCATGCTCCCGCCTATGGAGCTCTGCGATCTGATCAACCGCTCGGATTCCGAGGCCCTCTTCATTGCTCCCAAACTGGCATCCATGATCACGACTGTGAAAGAAAACTGTCCTGCCGTGCGCCTCTTTGTGGTGCTTGACGGCAAGCCCTCTCCTGAGGATCCTTCCATTGTCTCCTTTGCGGAATTCATCGCCGGGGAAGACGGAGCCGCGGTTGCCGAAGACAAACGCCCCCTGTCCGATGACGTCTGCACCATCATCTTCACCTCCGGCACGACCGGTAAGAGCAAGGGCGTCATGCTGACCCAGCGCAATCTCTATGACGACGTGACCAACGTGGTCGTCACCTTTGATCCCGGTACGACCATGCTCTCCGTGCTGCCTGTCCACCACGCCTACTGCCTGGTCATGGACTGGCTCAAGGGCTTCTCTCTCGGAGCAACGCTCTATATCAATGATTCACTGCTCCATATGGTAAGGAACATCGGCAAAGTGAAGCCTCAGGTCCTTCTGATGGTTCCGCTTATGATCGAGACCATCGGAAAGAGGCTTGCCGCCATCGATTCCGATCTGCCCAAACCCGAGATTGGCAAGCAGCTGATGGGAGAAAATCTGGAGTACATTTTCTCCGGCGGCGCGCATCTGGATCCTGCCTATATCAGTCTCTTCGAGGAGTACGGGATCAAGGTCTGTGAAGGATATGGAATGAGCGAATGCTCTCCTACGATCAGTTCCAACGGCCAGACCGGCAACAGGCCCGGCTCCGTCGGAAAAGTCCTGGCCAATATGCAGGTCCGCTTTGTGGACGGCGAGATCCAGGTCAAAGGCTCCAATGTCATGAAGGGCTATTACAAGATGCCCAAAGAGACCGA
>JBGUNJ010000211.1:0-29118 GCA_045117315.1 Lachnospiraceae bacterium
GTACGGCGTTTGGCGGCGCGTAAGCGCATTGGAATCGCCAAACGCGTCGTTACATGTCCACGCCTTCGATAGGGCGTGGACAGTAACTGAGACTGCCGGCCGCTGTACGAATCTGCCTGATTCACAAAAGGCGCATTGTTTTCAGCAGGGCCTGAACTGCAGCCTGACCGGGATTGACACCGGTTGGGGTATTGCAATATAATAACGTTCAATCAGATGCAAGGGCGCATCGGGAAATGCAAAAAGCAGATTCCCGGTGTGCCTTTTTGTATTGATTTTTGTCTTGAAAAAACAATGGAATGATGCGTTATCGGAAAGGAACAGGCGCAGTGTATTAAAAAAAGTACAGCTTTTCCCCCGTTTTGGGGCTTTTAACGGGCTTTGCGGGGATTCTTGACTGCTGACAAAATTCCCATTATGGTGCTATTATTCAGGTGTCTTTTTTTGATATTTCGAGCCTTAAGAAGAGGAGAATCAATTTTTTATGGGTGGTTTTTTTGGAGTTGCATCAAAACAGGACTGCGTTTTTGACTTATTTTATGGGACAGATTACCATTCACACCTGGGGACCCGCCGTGCCGGGCTCGCTGTCCATGATGTAAAGAAGGGATTCGACAGAGCGATTCACAATATCGAGAGTTCGAATTTCCGTCCTAAATTCGACAAAGATATATTAAAGATGGAGGGACAGCTGGGAATCGGCTGTATCTCCGATTACGAGCCCCAGCCTCTGATCGTCCGCTCCCACCTGGGAACGTACGCGATCACGACGGTCGGCAAGATCAACAATTCGGAAGAACTCATGTGGAAGCTGTTCAATGGCACTCATTCCCACTTTCTGGAAATGAGCGGCGGGGATATCAACCCGACCGAGCTCACAGCGGCCCTGATCAACCAGCAGGATTCTTTCGTCGAAGGTATCCGTTACGCGCAGAATCTGATCAGGGGTTCCATGACTATGATGGTCATGACTTCGGAGGGGATTTATGCAGCCAGAGACCGGCTGGGCAGGACTCCGGTCGAGATCGGAGCCAAAGAAGATGCGCATTGTATCTGCTTCGAGAGCTTTTCCTTCCTGAATCTGGGATATCACCATGTAAAAGAGCTGGGCCCCGGAGAAATCTGTTTCGTGACACCTGAGGGCGTCGAGACCGTGGCAAAGCCCTTTAAAAAAATGCGGATCTGCACTTTCCTGTGGATCTACTATGGATTCCCGGCATCCACTTACGAGGGCATGAACGTGGAATATGCCCGCTATGAGTGCGGAAAACATCTGGCAAAAAGGGATATGGCCCGCGGAAATGTGAAGCCGGATATCGTAGCGGGGGTTCCCGACTCGGGCGTCGCCCACGCGGTCGGCTATTCCAACGCTTCCGGAGTGCCCTATTCAAGGCCTTTTGTCAAATATACACCTACCTGGCCCCGTTCCTTTATGCCCACGATCCAGAGCCGCCGCGATCTGATCGCCAAGATGAAGCTCGTTCCTATCCATGAGCTGATCGATAACAAGAGCATGCTGCTCATCGATGACTCCATCGTCCGCGGGACCCAGCTTCGTGAGACCACAGAGTATCTGTACCGGAGCGGAGCCAAAGAAGTCCATGTGCGCCCCGCCTGTCCGCCCCTCGTGTTCGGCTGCAAGTACCTGAACTTCTCCAGATCCAACTCCCATGGTGAGCTGATCACCCGCAGGATCATTGAGAAGCTGGAGGGAACGATGGATCCCGAGCCTGCTGTGATGAACAGGTATCTGAATCCCGATTCGGAGGAATACGCGACCATGCTGGAGGAGATCAGAAAGGAACTGAACTTTTCCTCCCTGCACTATCACAGACTCGACGATATGATCGAGGCCATCGGGATCAGTCCCTGCAAACTCTGTACCTATTGTTGGGACGGAAACGAATGAGAACTCCCGGGGCCTGCCCTGGCATCTTCACGCATCTGCAAGAGCCTGACAGAGGAGAAACCGGCAGAAGAACCTGACGGAAGAGCCTGAAATAAGAGTCTGACAGAAGAAACCGGCAGAAGAAGCAGGCAGAAGAGCCTGTCAGCCGGGGAATGCAGAAATACCGCGCAAAACAGAGTGCCCTCTGCTGTTCCGAATCTTTTTCGGGACAGGGGGCGCTTTTTATTTGTTTTGGGAGTCGAAAAAACTCGTCGGACGATGTATTATAGAAGTACTGTTGTAAAATAGTTATCTTTTATGGAGTATTTATGAAAACTGCTGTTATCCTGTTTGTACTGATGTACGCGCTGATTATATTCCTGCCCAAATACCGGGTCTGGGCGGCTCTGGGAATCGCGGCGCTCTTCCTGCTGCTGGGCATTCTGCCTGTCACGGAAGTGCCGGCCGCCATCAACTGGAACGCCCTGATGATGATGAGCGGGACGATGATCCTTGTCTACTATTTTATAGAGAGCGGTATGCCTGGAAAGATTGCCGATCTTCTTCTGGAAAAATCGAAAAATCTCATGATGGTGACCATATATATGTCTCTGTTTTCGGGGCTGATCTCGGCTTTTATCGATAATGTGGCGACGGTACTGATCGTCGCGCCGGTTGCTGTCGCGATCTGCCGCGAGCTGAAAGTCTCGCCTGTCTCCATGGTCCTCTCTATTGCAGTGTCCTCGAATCTGCAGGGCGCAGCCACACTGGTGGGAGATACCACTTCCATCATGCTGGGATCCTACGCAAACATGGACTTTCTGGACTTCTTCTGGATGAAAGGAAGGCCCGGAATCTTTTTTGCGGTTGAACTGGGCGCCTTGCTCACCATTCCTGTCATGCTCTTTCTGTTCAGAAAAGACACTGAGCCGATCTCACACAGCGGGACAAGCAAAGTGAAGACGATGATTCCCACATACCTGCTCCTTTTAATGATCACCATGCTGATCGGCGCGTCCTTTATAAAAAATAAGCCCGGTATCACCAACGGCCTGATCTGCCTTGCGCTGGCGGCTCTTATGGTGATCGTGGACGCTGTGCAGATGCACAGCGTGGACGGGGCAAAGAAAGCTCTGAAAAATGTGGACTACCAGACGCTTCTTCTGCTCCTGGGCCTGTTCCTGGTGATCGAGGGAGTCACGGAAGCCGGAGTGATCGACCGTCTGGCGGATCTGATCGGGTCTCTCGGCGACAAGAGCACATTTATCCTCTATACCGTGATCGTGTGGGGATCAGTCCTGATCTCTGCCTTTATTGACAATATTCCCTATGTAGCGACCATGCTGCCCGTGCTGACGGAGATCTGCGCCAAGACGGGGATCGAGCCCTGCCTTCTGTACTTTGGCCTGCTGACAGGCGCGACGCTGGGAGGCAATATCACCCCGATCGGCGCTTCTGCCAACATCACGGGTGTCGGCATCCTGCGCAGGGAAGGTTATAATGTATCTTTTCCGGAGTTTGCCAGAATCGGCATTCCCTTCACATTTGTGGCTGTGATGGGAGGCTATCTTCTGACCTGGTTTCTCTGGTCGTGAGGAATCTGGGCCTTTACTTATTAGGAAGCCTGCGTGAGAGGAGGAACAAAATGAAGAAGACAATGATGGCCCTGGGCCTTGCAGCCGCTCTTGTATTGATGCTGACTGCCTGCGGCGGAGGGGCAGGTAAAGAGAAAGACAGCGCGTCTGCCGGATCGACAGACTCCGCATCCCAGCCCATTATAGAAGAACAGCTGGTAAAAGAAGTGGCCGACGACGGGCTTTGCCATATCGGGATCCTGACTTATCGCAGCCATGGTGCCGCGGAGGAGACGATCCGGGGATTCGAAGATGAATTCAGGAGTATGATGGGCAGTACGGAGGTGGTTTTCGAGACAATGGACGCCGACGGGGATCCGGAGAAGTGCGCACGGATCGCCACCGGATATGCCAACAGCGGTTATAAGCTGATTTTCGCAGTCGGGACCGAAGCTGTGCAGAATGCGGGCGCGGCCGTGAAGGACGTACCGATCATAGGAGCCTGCGTCACGGATTATCTTCTGGCGGAGGTCGTCAGTTCTCTTGAGGCTCCCGGCGGAAATATTTCCGGCGTGTCCTCCCTGGGGCCCATCAACCTGCAGATAGACCAGCTCACAGAGGCCCTTCCCTGGCCCACAAAAGTGGGAATCGTGGCAAGCGGGACTGAAGTGGGATCCAAATTCCAGGTCAGCATAGCTGCCCAGTGTCTGGCGGAAAAGAACATTGAGTGGGAATCCTACAATGGAAACACGGAGGAGACGCTTAGGGAAGTGCTGGAAAAAGCCGCTTCCGAATGCAGCTGCCTCTACCTGCCCACAGACAGCTTTGTTGCCTCCCACATGGACATCGTAAAGGAAGTTTCCCTCGCCACGAAGATTCCCGTGATCACCGGGGACTATCATATGTGCCGCGGAGGCGGTTTGTTCTGCTACAGTATTGATTACGAAAAGCATGGAAGACAGGCGGCCGCAATGGCATTCGATGTGCTGGAGAAGGGAGAGGAGATTTCCAGGCTTGCAGTCAGGGAAGAAGAACTCAAAGATACACAGAAGTATTACAATCCCGAGATGGCGGAAGCCCTGGAATGGTACAGCTATGGAGGCATGTCCCCTATAGTGATCGCCTCGCCGGAGGAAGAGGCACAGAGCGGAGAGACACAGTACGGTGAAGCACAGAACGGAGATACACAGTACGGCGAAGAAAATACTGAATATTGATAAGACATGCGTGAGTCTCTTTCCCTTTTCAAAAAGGCAATGCCGCCCTGACGGGCGGCATGGCTGGAAAGAGGGACTCCCATGCGTGAATATACAGGAACAGTGGCCGCCGTAGAGCCCGGAGGTTGAATATGAGACTGCTGCTTGCGGAAGATGAAGAAGCTATGTCCGAGGCTGTCGCAGACATTCTGGAATACCACAAATACCAGGTTGACACGGTATTTGACGGAAACGAGGCACTGGACTATATACATGCCGCTGAATACGACGGCATCATTCTGGATATCATGATGCCCGGGAGAAGCGGGCTGGAGGTCCTCAGACAGATCCGGAGCGAAGGATGCAGGACGCCGGTCCTTTTACTGACCGCAAAATCGGAGATTGAGGACAGGATAGAAGGTCTTGATCTGGGGGCGGATGATTATCTGGCAAAACCCTTCCACATGGGAGAACTGCTTGCCCGGATCCGGGCCATGCTGCGGCGCAGAGAGGATTACACTCCGGATATCCGCTCTTTCGGGGACGTGACTCTGAATCCCCGGACCAGTGAGCTCCGCTGCGGCGGCAAAAGCGTCGAACTCTCACGCCTGGAGTGCCGTATGATGGATACTCTGATGCTCAACCACGGGATTTATCTGTCCTCCGAGGACCTTCTGGAAAAGGTCTGGGGATACGAATCCGATGCGGATGTGGGCTCAGTGTGGGTCTATATCTCTTATCTTAGAAAACAGCTGGCCAAAGTGGGCTCTTCCGTGGCCGTGAAGGCGAAGCGCGGAACGGGCTACATGCTGCAGCAGTAAATCTGCCTGTCCGCCGGCTGTGCTCATCAACAGCTTTCAAAAAACCTTTTGGAATATGGTTAAAACACTCCAGAAAAAATTTATTATCGCCTCCATGACCGCCGTCACGATTCTTCTGGCAACCCTGATCGGGGCGATAAACATTCTGAACTATATCTCGGTGACAGACCGCCGCAGCAGGATGCTGGACAGGCTCTGCGAGACAGAAGCCCGGCCGGAGAGATACGGGATTGAGCGCGGAGATGATGGAATGATGGCCGGAGATCCCTTTTTTCCGCCTGACCGCGAAGACTTCGGGGAGCAGGAGGGCAGAGGGACGGAACCGGCACCCGGACTATCCGGAAATGACGGGAAGACAGAAGAGGGAATGCCTTCAACTGTGACCGGCGTGTCCGGGGAAAACACACAGGATCGGAAAGAAAGCCGGACTACAGGCGGCAGGAGAGGACAGAAAACCTCGAAGGGTCTGTTCGGACGCGGATTTACAATGGACGATATGATGTCGCTCCGCTATTTTACTGTCTGGTTCAACCGGGATGGCAGGATCCTGAAGACAGATGTATCCCGGATCTATTCGGTCTCTGAAGAAGAGGCTGCCTCGATCGGGGAGAACCTCTATGTGCCTCTTGGCCCGGGAGAGCAGAAAAGGGGCACGTCGGGATCATTCAGGTATGCACTTGTTTCCCGGAACGGAGAGGATTCTGTCCTGCAGGAGGACTCTTCAGATCCTGCCGCGGGCGGATCTGCCCAGGCCACTCAGCAGGAAACTTCCCCGGGCGATTCTGCTCAGGCCTCTCAGCAGGAAACTTCCCCTGGCGAAGCGGTTCCTTTCCCTGAAGGGAATAACGTGCTGGCCGCGTCCGGATCTGCAGAGGAAGAAGCCTGCTCTTTTCTTGTTGCCGTGGATATGTCCGCGGATCTGCGTGATATGCTGACTGTTCTGGGCATCTCCTGTGTGATCGCCCTGCTCTGCTGGCTTGCCATGCTCATTCCCGTCTTTTTACTGGCCAGACAGGCGATCGCGCCCGTAGCTTTGAGCATCGAGAGACAAAAGCAGTTCGTCACAAACGCGGGCCACGAACTGAAGACCCCCGTGGCGATCATCCAGACCAACACCGAGGCCCTGGAACTCTTTAACGGGGAGTCAAAGTGGACCCGCAATATCCGCACGCAGACAGAGCGCCTGAACGGATTGATGCAGAATCTGCTGACCCTCTCCAAAATGGACGAGAGCGCCCTGCAGATGAAGATGAGTCCTTTTTCCGCAGGAGACCTTGTCAGCGAAGTCTGGGAGAATTTTGCCCAATCTGCCGAGGCGAAAAATCTCCGTTTCATCTATGAGAAACCCGGACAGGGGACGGATTCGGTCATGGCCAACCGGGAGAGCCTTGCCCGTCTTTTATCCATTTTGTTTGACAACGCAGTGAAATATACACCTTCCGGCGGCAGGATCGAGGTCGCTGTTTCCGCAGAATCAGGGAAGATCAGGCTGGTTCAGTCCAATACCATAGACGGAGAAAGCGGACTCCCCGAAGATCCCGACCGCCTCTTTGAGCGTTTTTACAGGGCCGATCAGGACAGGAGCCGCAAAAAAGGTGGTTTCGGCATTGGACTGTCCGCCGCCCGGGCCATTGCGGAGGTCAACAGAGGGAGCATACGGGCCAGGACCGGGAACGGGCAGATCTCTTTTATTGTATTGCTCAGAAAAGAATAAGATTAAGTTCAGAAAAGAATAAGGGGCTGCCCACGCGGTATCAGGCCATTTTCTGCGACGGCACAGACAGTCGCAGAAAGTGTTATCGTATAGAAGATATTTTTTTAACAATATTCTGTGAACAACGAAAGTGACAATGCAGTTGCAGCAGGTATGTTTTTTTTGCAAAATGAAGTGAAATTTATTCATTATTCATGGACAAAAAGCGAGAATTCCACAAAATTTAATATATATACACGTGACAGCTATGCTATAATGATTAATGGCGGGTCGCTGTATTAAATGGGATATGGTGCCGATTTGCGGGGATCCGCAAATGACCGGTTTCAGGTCAAAGGCCGTATTTTTAGTTGTTCGGTAATAGTCTGGACTGTAATTTTTTAGGACAGATCTTCATTATCTGAACCGATATACTCAAAATTTCAGTCGCTAACAGGAGGTTTCAGAGATGGAAAGCGGTATGACGAAAGCGGAGGTTTTAAAGAAGGTTATTCTTTCACAATATAAGAGTGTGAGGCAGTTCGCCGTGGAAATGGATATTCCATACAGCACACTTGTGACAGCCCTGGAGAGAGGGATTGAGGGAATGGCTTACAGTACGGTCATCAGGATTTGTGATGCTCTTTCACTGAATCCCGTTGATTTTACTCCGCTCGACGAAGGCGAAGATCTTTCCGCGCAGATTACCACAAAACGTGTAATGGAACGCTACAACAGATTCAACAGGGTCGGACGCAAAAAGATCCTGGAGATTATGGATGATTACAGCCAGATAGAGATGTATACCAGGAAGGATTGAACAGGTCGTCTGTAAACGAAAGGGAGAATAATGCACTATCGCTGGCTAATCGTGGGAGCGGGCCTGTACGGCGCCGTTTTCGCAAGAGAGATCAAAGAAAAGGGTGAAACATGCGCAGTCATTGACAGGCGCAGCCATATTGCCGGAAACATCTATACGGAAAAAAAGAACGGTATTCATGTCCACCGTTTTGGAGCTCATATTTTCCACACTTCCGACAAGGAGGTCTGGGAGTATGTGCAGAAGTTTGCCGAGTTCAATAACTATATCAATTCCCCCGTGGCGAGATATGGTGATGAAATCTACAATCTTCCCTTTAATATGAACACTTTCAGCAGAATGTGGGGGATCCGCACACCGCAGGAAGCCAGAGAGATGATCGCGAAGCAGGTACAGGAGGCGGGAATCGGCGAGCCCAAAAACCTGGAGGAGCAGGCACTGTCTCTGGTGGGACGCGATATTTATGAGAAACTGGTCAAGGGATATACGGAGAAGCAGTGGGGCAGAGACTGCACAGAGCTGCCCGCATTTATCATCCGCAGACTTCCGGTCCGGTTTATCTATGATAACAATTACTTCAATGACCGCTATCAGGGAATTCCCATCGGCGGATATACCAGTATGGTGGAGAAGATCCTCGAAGGGATTCCTGTATTCCTGGATACCGACTTCAGATCAGCGGTGAGCGAAGTCCCCGCGGCTGACGGAAACGGCACTGTATTCCAAATGGGAGATGATACTTTCGACAAGGTTCTCTACACGGGTATGATCGATGAGTTCTTCGATCAGTGCTACGGACCCCTGGAGTACAGATCGCTCAGGTTTGAGACAGAGGAACTGCCGGATACAGACAATTTCCAGGGAAATGCGGTTGTGAATTACACAGAGCGCAGTGTGCCCTTCACCCGTATCATCGAGCACAAGTTCTTCGAATTCGGAAAGGATTCCGAGACCGGAGAGGAGATTCCCGGCACGATCATCACCAGGGAGTATCCCGCTGCCTGGGAGCCCGGCATGGAACCTTATTATCCGGTGAACAATGAGGCCAATAACGCACAGTACCAGAAGTATCTGAAGCTGGCCGGAGAGAAGAAGAATGTCATCTTCGGAGGCAGGCTGGGTCTTTATCAGTACTTCGATATGGACAAAGTGATCCGTGCCGCCCTGGACGCGGCAAAAGCGGCTCTGGCGTAAGGCAGAACAGGACAGTTGTTACAGTACAGACCCCCTCGAATTCGAGGCGTTTTTGCGCGGTTTCAGCGCAAAAACCCGAGTGGAACGGCGTTCGCCCCATTCGCGAAGCGAATTCAGCATGGGCGGACGCAGGTTACAGTCACGCCCCCGACAGGGCGTGAATAGTAACGGACAGTTTTCTAAGGGAGGACTTCTCAAATGCGAAATTATGAACTGGATCATAAGCTGGAGCATGTATATACTCTGAAAGCTTATGCGGAAGTTGAGAAAAAACCCGTCAACAGCAAGAACTGCGACAGGATTCTGAAACTTCAGAATAAACGCGTTCACAAGCTGATGAAGGCCGCTTACGAGATTCCGTTTTATCGTGCCAGGTTTGAACAGTCCGGCACGACACCGGACGATTATCACTGCGCCGAGGATCTCTATAAGTTTCCGCTTCTGACCAAGGACCAGCTCCGGGAATGGATGGATGAAGAAGCTGAGAAGAATCCGGACAAGTACAAATATTGGCACGTCTCTCCGACTTCCGGTTCCACAGGACGTCCTCTTCGTGTTCTGATCTCCCCCAGGGAGTACGGATGGGTCACCGCCAACTGGCTGCGCACCATGGGCTACGGCGGGTTCAACCCCTTTACCGGAAAGACCATGTCCCGTCCCAATTCCCTGCATGGACCGGTCAAGGAATATGACTCCCCGATTCAGAAGATGGGTATTCTTCGACGTAAATATATGTCCGATACCATCAAAGAGCGTGTCGACACCCAGACCCTTGTCAACGAGATCAATGCCTATGAGCCGGATTATCTGTACAACCACAAGAACCTGCTCATGCGCATCGCCAAATATGTCAAGGAGAATGACCTCTACCTGTGGAAGCCCTCCTTCTATACGCCTTTCGGCGAGATGCTGGATGATCCGTCCAGAGAGCTTCTCAAAGAAGTCTTCGGCCCCGGACTGATCGACGCCTACGGAATGGGCGAGACCGGCTCCTGTGTCGTCCGCATCCCCGGCAAAAAATACTATCAGGTCAACAGCGATCTCTTCGTAGTCAATGTCTACAATCAGGATCTGACCGGCCCCGCCCTTAAGGGTATGGCAGTCATCACTCCTCTGTACAAGACAGAGCTTCCGCTGATCAATTACACATCCTATGACCAGCTGGACAGCTACATGCGCCGAGGGCTCCGCTTCGCAAGGGGCGTCCAGGGCCGCATGAACGATGTCATCCACCACCGCGACGGTTCTGTCACCGAGTGGGGCAATATCTCCGGTATTGTCAACTACGTCCCGGAGATCATTTCCTACCGGATCGTGCAGGAGGACTACGAAAATCTGACCATGATGATGGTCCGCAATCCCGATACGCCGGAAGAGAAACAGGACGAGATCTCGAAGGCTCTGGACGAGAAGCTTATGGCCATGTTCAAGGACCCTTCCTTCAAGATCAGCTACGAGTGGCTGGATGAGATCCCCGCGGATCCCAACGGCAAACTCCGCGTCATCGTGAGCAAGGTAAAACCGGGTGCCATCGGCGAGCCCGAGCACGCAGGTGAGGACGTCGGAAATGCGGAAATAGCAGATGATACCACTGCAGATGCCGTTTCTGAAGATGCCGGCAATGCGGAGACAGAAGACGATTCAACAGCCGATGACGCTCCTGCGGAAGTCGGGGATGCGGAAGGTACCACTGCAGAATCCTGATCGACCGGGGGTTCCGGCATAGGCTGTTTCAGGAAAAAGGTCTGATGAAAAATAAAAGAGACTACAGTCAGTTTTATCAGCAGCTTACAGGCCGCATCCGCGAAAGCGATGCGGCTTGTTTTCTGCTGCGCGCGTCAGGGAAGGCGATGACAGCAGTCATGTACGGAGCCTACCCGGTCCTCCTGATCCTTCTGGGAATAAGGGGGGAGACGGAGCAGCTGATCCGCACCATTCTGGTGCCGGGACTATCCTTTGTGCTGCTGACCGTCGTTCGCGCAAAGATCAATCGTCCCAGGCCCTATGAGACCTGGAATATTGATCCCATCATACACAAAGACACACGCGGAAATTCCATGCCCAGCCGCCATGTATTCTCCTCTGCCGTGATTGCAATGGCCTGGTTTCCTGTTTCCGCCACAGTGGGAACCGTCCTTATGATCATTGCGGCGGCCGCCGCCTGGATCAGGGTGATGGGCGGAGTACACTACCCGTCGGATGTCGCGGCAGGCCTGCTGTCGGGAGTGGCAGCCGGAATTTTTATGGTGATTTTCTGGTAATAATCGGATTCCGAAAGCCTTAAAGAGACCGGTTCCGTTCTGGCTTTTCTCTTTTTGTGGATTTTTGGATACAGTTACAAAGAAAGCTTCCGCAGCACACAAAACTTTGTTAAAAATGTGCGTTTCGCCAATTCCTTTGTTGTGGTAGGATTCATATGTCGGTTGAAGCCGACAGACATTACCCCCCTGACATTATTACATTCCAAAGAAAGAGCCCGGCATCCGAAATCGGATGCCGGGTTCTTTTTCTGCAGATACAGCCCCGTAAGGAATGGGGTAAAGAATGATTACCCGATGGCGGATTGCCCTACTCCCATTCTTGTGTTATAGTAAAAAACCATTACATTCGCTTTTTTGTATGAGTGGTAAGGAATCCGCCGGCGGATCTGGCAGACAGACCTGTTTCTGCCGGTATGGATTCTCTTCCCTTATTGTGTTTTTAAAATTATGTTTTGATTATGTTATTTTGAACTGATTGAGAGGAGCAGCAAATAATGAATCAAAAGAGACAGACCGGAACAGGAACGGTGTCTTTTGTCAATTTTATCCTGATCGCGGTCAATGTGGCGGTCTATGTCTTCGGGCTGATTCCCTGGCACAGCGTACCTGCAGCGGAGAGTCTTTTTCAGAGAGGGGCTCTTTATGCTCCCCTGATCCTGAAGGCTCAGGGCTTTCACCGTCTGATCACTTCCGTTTTTCTGCATGCGGACGCGTCCCATCTCGTCAACAATATGATCATGCAGTATGCCGGCGGGGATATCGTGGAGCGCAACACAGGCCACTTCCGCTACCTGATGCTTTACCTCTTCTCCGGAATCGGGGGAAACCTGTTTTCCATTCTTTCGGACTATATGACCCGATCATATGGATATTCAATCGGGGCCAGCGGAGCAGTCTTCGGCGTGACGGGAGCCCTGGTATATATGATTCTGAGAGAGGCGTTTGAGGGAATGCGCCGCGAAAAGGAGACATCCCCGCGGGGCGGAGGCATGTCCCCGCAGATGAAGAGCCTGGTAATCCGCGCGGTCCTGATGATCGTGTGGCTGCTCTACAGCGGGTGGAGAAATCCAGTGGTCAACCAGGCGGCACATGTCGGCGGACTGATCTGCGGCTTTTTGTTTGCCGCCCTGTTCATGCCGCGGGGAAAAAGGGACCTCAGTTCACTTCTGCAGTAGAAGCGCTATAAAAGAGGACTGTGGGTTATGGTAAGACTCCCACGAAACCCGAGGTGCTTTTAGCGACAATGCGAAGCTTTGTTTTTTTGTGAAAGACCCGGGGGTTACGGCGAAAATCCCATCGCAAGAAGATGAAAAAGCTCTGCTTTGTGGAGTGGGATTTTCGCAAGTTACAGGAGTTCAGGCCCACCTGATTCTTGGAGCGCCTTTAGTGCATCACTCCTGTTAAGAAGGGCCTTGAAAAACGCCGGTACTTGCTTTTTGCAAGCCTTAGCGCAGCAAAAAGCTTAGTATCCGCTGCGTTTTTCACGGAGCGGGAGCGTCCCGCCGAAACAGGAGTGATGCACTAAAGGCGTATTGTTTTCATCATGGCCTGAACTCCTGTAACGCCTGAACTCCTGTAACGCCTGCACCCCCTGCGGCAGGCTTGCACAAAACCATCCCTTCATATACAATAAAGTATATTTGCACCTGCAGGGATTGCGCCCGTGTGCCGCAAAACCCTGAGACCGCACTGCCTGTCCTGGCGCAGCGGTTTGATATGGCGGACAAAATAAGGATCCGCCGGCACGGCAGCAAAGCGGAGCTGCCACAGAGTAAAGAAGATAAGACGCGGCTTTTCAAAAACTCTGATTGGAGAATCATAGATGAGCAGAGAGCGAAAAAAGATTTTGTTCGTTGTGGAGGCCATGGGAGGCGGAGTGTTCACCTTCCTCTTCGGTCTGTGCAATGAACTTGTCGAATACTACGATATATATGTCGCCTACGGGATCAGGAGGCAGACTCCGGATGATTTCCGGAAATATTTCGACGATCGTGTCCATATGATGAGAGTGCGTCATTTTGAGCGCTCCATCGATCCCCGGCACGATGTCGGAGCCTTTCTCGAACTACGCAGGATTGCGGATAAGGTGAAACCGGACCTGATCCATCTGCATTCATCCAAGGCGGGCGCTCTTGGCCGGTGGGCATTTAACGGAAAGAAAATTCCGCTTTTCTATACGCCCCACGGATACAGCTTTTTGATGTCCAACTACAATGCCTTCAAGCGCTTTTCCTACAAGATGGTGGAAAAGGTATCCACGATCAGGTGCTGCACGACAGTCAGCTGCAGTGAGGGAGAGCACAGAGAGACTCTGAAGCTTACCAAAAACGCGCGCTATGTCAACAACGGCATAAACATCGACGAGATGCGCCGCATGATGGAAGGGCTCGGTGAATGTGAGGAGGACAACAGCATATTTACCCTGGGCAGGATATGCTACCAGAAGAATCCGGCCCTGTTCAATGAGATCGCTTCCAAAATGCCCGATCAGCGCTTTGTCTGGATCGGGGACGGCGAACTCAGAAGCGTACTCAAGGCGCCGAATATTGAGGTGACCGGCTGGCTGAACAGGGAAGAAGCGATGCGCAAGTCCATGTCTTCGAAGATTTTTATCCTGACATCCCTCTGGGAGGGCCTGCCGATGTCGCTTCTGGAGTCCATGTACATGGAAAAGATCTGTCTGGTCAATGATGTGATCGGGAGCCGGGACGTAATACGGGACGGTGAGAACGGTTACATCTGCAGCACCGCGGATGAGTTTGTACATGTGATCCGCAAAATCCTGTCTGACCCGGAGCTGCTCCAAAAGGTTGCTTCTCAGGCGAGAAGGGACATCGAGGAAGTATACAATACACGCATTATGGCGGAAAAATACCGGGAGATCTATGAAGAGGCTCTCGAAAAGGCAGCAACAGAAAAGGACAGGAAAAAGAAAAAGAGAGACAGCTGATCGGTCCGGCCGTCTTCAGGACGAAAGAAAGCGGCCGCGGCACAGATACCGGATACAAGTACAAAAAATAGCGTTCCACTGCGGAGGGTACAGAACCATAGAGCTGTAAACTGTGGAATCAGCTGTTTCAGGAAAGGAAAGCAGAAACCTTTACAGGGATTCTGCCGGAATGAAAGGACTAAGGCAAATGGGAACACCGAACGTGAAAATTCTGGTTGCTTCACATAAAAAATACAAAATGCCGACGGATGAAATCTATCTGCCTCTCCATGTCGGTGCGGAAGGGAAGCTGGATGAAAATGGCTGTCCTCTTGATCTGGGATGGACCAAAGACAATACGGGAGATAATATCTCTGAACTTAATCCCGGTTATTGCGAACTGACAGGTCTGTACTGGGGATGGAAGAATCTCAAGGCTGATTATATAGGGCTGGTGCACTACCGAAGACATTTCTGCCGGAAGAAAAAGAGCCAGGATCCCTTCAGGAACATCCTGACCGGAGAGGAACTGAGACCCCTTCTCGGTCAGTACTGGGTCTTTGTGCCGAAAAAACGCCGATACTATATTGAGACGCTCTATTCGCATTACGCCCATACCCATTACGCGGAACATCTGGATCTGACCAGGGAAGTGATCGCGGAGAGATGCCCAGAATACCTGCCTTCCTTTGACAGGATCATGCGGCGCAGGTATGGCTATATGTTCAATATGATGATTATGAGGAGAGACCTCGCAGACAAGTACTGCGCCTGGCTTTTCGACATCCTCTTTGCACTTTCCAAAAAGATGGGGAATACAGAGCTTTCCTTCTATCAGGGAAGGTATTTTGGAAGGGTCAGCGAGCTGATCCTGAACGTCTGGCTGGACCGTCAGATTTCAGTCTCCTATATTCCCAGGGAAAGAATCTGCGAGCTCTCCACGATCTACACAGAAAAGATCCTGTGGTATAAAAAGGCCGCTTCCTTCCTGAAGGCAAAATACCTGGGAACAAAATATGAGGGCAGCTTTTAATGAGTAAGGTTTTGAAGAAGGATCCGGGCCAGTTCGGACGCTGGCTGAGAGGAGGCCTCTTATCCGGCAGACCTAAGCAGACAGTGTCGGGAATCACGGACATCATTTTCTTCCTGGCATTCACATTCTGCTTCAGCTGGGAATTCATCAACACGACCATGTTCAAAAAACTGTTCTCTGATGATTTTGAGCTCAGGATGGAAGGCTGGTACAATATTGCCGTGATCGCGGCTTTTGCCTGCGGAGTTGCCGCTCTACTGATGCAGGACAGCGTTAAGCAGGCCCTGTTTGAGGCACTTATACTGACGGTGGGTTACCTGCACTGGAAAGTCGGAGGCGGCAAATACAGCTTTTTCGTTTTTTGCGTGTTGATCGTGGGCATGACCGGCAGATCGTTCAAGGCGCTTCTGGTGATTGCCTGCAGTATAGGCACCGCCATGACGGCTGCGGCTTTTGCGGCCTCACAACTTGGGGTCATCGAAGACCTGGTGTATACAGGGGGAAGGCATTCCTTCGGCATTGTTTATTGTACCGACTGCGCCGCCCATATCCTCTTTCTCTTGATCATGTATGCCATGCTGCGGCTTGAAGAACTTACCCTTATTGAGTATGTGGTGATGATCCTCTGCTACGGGATCATGATGATGACCAAATGCAAGACAGACATGTACTGCTGCATACTGCTTCTGGCAGGAGTGCTTGTCTACAAATTTACCGTAAAGTGGCATCAGTCGAAGGCAGTGAAAATTATCAGCGGGCTAATGGCCTTTTCCTACATAATCTGTGCTGTCTTTTCTTTTGTGATGACTTTTGCCATAGACCCCACTGACCAGAAGACGCTCGACACAATGGACCGCACTCTGGTCTACCGCGTTATATTGAACCGGCAGGCTCTGGGAATCAGTCCCTTCTCGATATTCGGAACGGCTATCGATGAGCACGGATTCGGTGGCAGAACAAAGAATCTTCCGTCATACGATGAATATTTTTTTATCGACAGTTCCTATATACGCCTCTATGTCATAGGCGGCGTTGCCCTGTTTTGCCTGATCCTTCTGACCATGACTTATGCCCAGATCAGATGTTACGCCTATAAAAACTACGGCTTCATCTTTCTGCTGTCGCTCGCGGCGCTTGCATGTTTCATGGAACACCATCTCATGGAGCTGCCCTATAACATTTTCCCCATGATTGCTTTTGCCGGAAAAGGTTTTCTGAGAGCCGGCCCCCGGAAAAAGACCCTTCCATGGGGCTTCGGAGCGGCAAGGGAGGAAGAGACCGTTGGCCCGGCCATTACTCCCGATCCGGAAGTAAAGGAGTCGGAAGAAAGCTCTGCCCCGCCCGCCTCAGATGCCGGGAGGCGTGCACATGCGCAGGACAATGATTTCACCTTAGAGACAGCCCCGGCAGACAAATCTGCCGGCTTTTCCGGATATGGTTTCCGTGCGGCGCCCTCTCTGATAGAAGAGACTGACGAAAAGGGACAAAGTCCGGAGCGCTGAGAGCGCGCGGAACGCGCAAAGCCCCCGGGATCTTTAATCATAAAAACATATGCGGCTTGTGGCATACAGCCACGTAAACTCCAGTATTCTGCAAATACATTCGGGCCGGCAGGCCCGGCGAAGGAAGATCGGAAGATGAGCGACTTTAAACCGGCGATCAGTGTGATCATGCCCTGCTACAACGCCGAAAAGTATATCGAGACCGCGATCCGTTCCTTCGCGGAGAATACGATCAGCACAAAATGTGAGCTGATCATTATCAATGACGGGTCTACAGATGGCACAAGGAAGATCATCGATGACATGTGCAGCTGCTATCCCGACAATGTGATCCGATGCATCGATATTCCCAACGGCGGTGTGAGCGCTGCCAGAAACAGGGGAATAAGGGAGGCCCGGGGAAAGTATATCTCCTTTATTGATTCGGATGATATGTACGCAAAGTACTTTCTCGAATCCCTTCTTTCCGGAATCAGGAGAACACGGGCGGATACCTGCTGCTGCTGTTGGACCAGGTCGGAGGATTCTCTGACAAAACAGAAAGTAGAGGCGGTGCCGGTCAAAAAGAAAAAGCTTCTGAACAATATCCTGTACAAGACGAAGCTTGTGGCGGTATGGTCCACCCTTTACCGCAGGAGCATAATAGCTGCTGAAAATCTCCGCTTTTCCGAGACCATTAAATATGGGGAAGATATTGAATTTCTGTGGAAATATCTTTCTTGCTGCAAAACATTTGCCCTGGTGAACGCAAATTATTACTTTTACCGCTTTGTTCCCGGCTCTGCCATGAACCGGGTCACCTGGGATAAAACGCAGATGCTGGATGCTGTCATGAATATCATCGGGAAAATGAAGACAAGTTCTCCCGAATATGTGGAATCATTCGCATCCTATATGCTTCCCAGGAAACTGATTTCCCTTCAGAAGGACTTCGCGAGCCACGGCGAAAAAGAATATTTTTCCAGGATCGAGAGCCAATATGACAAAAAGATGATGCTGCATGTGGCGGGAAGGGGAAAGCCCGAAGTAAGGCTTGCAGCACTTACCTATGCCGTCTCTCCCCGCTCTTTCTATCTCTTTTTCCGCCAACTCTCCGGAATCCAGAATAAAATGAAGTTATTTCAGGAGCTGTAAAAATGACCGCAAGAGTAAACAGCACAGAGGAGCTTATCTCTGTGATCATCCCTGTCTATAACGTAAAACCATATCTGCAGATGTGCGCGGAAACGGTTTTCGCGCAGACCTTCAGAAATCTGGAGATCATTTTTGTGGATGACGGTTCGACGGACGGAAGCGGGGAATTGTGCGATGAACTTGCCCGGAAGGATCCCCGTGTGCGGGTGATCCATCAGGAAAACGGAGGCTTGTCCGACGCCCGTAATACTGGCATTATGGCCAGCACGGGCGCTTTTCTGTTTTTTCTGGACAGTGATGACGCCATTTCGCCCGTCACTCTGGCCCATCTGTGGACGGCCTGCATAAGGACCAGGGCGGATGTGGCGATCGGGGACTTTATCCGTTTTTCCGAAGAGAAGGTACCCACAGAGCGCAGGCAGTTTACTACAGAAGCTGTGGACACCGAGGAAGCGATCCGCAGACTTCTCCTTCATCAGGAGTGTGTCCATACAGCCTGGGGCAAGCTGTTCCGGCGAAAACTCTGGGAGACTATGCGGTTCCCCAAGGGCCTTCTGAACGAAGACCACGCAGTGATCTATGACGTGATGGTCAATGTAAAAAAGGCGGCCTTTGTAAAAGATGCCCTGTATTATTACCGGATCCGCCAGGGCTCCATCATGACCAGCCGTATCACCGAGCGCAACCTGCCCCTTCTCGACACATCGGAAAGAGTGACCAACATGATCATCGAGCGGTATCCGTCTCTGCGGGAGCCGGCGATCCGCCTTCACGTTGTCGTCTATATGCGATTTCTGTCCGATCTTCTGGAGACAGATTACGGCATGTTCCCGGATGTCCAGAAGAGGATCATCAGTACACTCAAGGGATACCGCAAGGAGTTTATGCGTTCGCGCCAGGTGCGCAAGGTGGATAAACTGAAGCTTGCCGCCCTCCTGGCGGGGAAAAGAGCCTTTTATCTGCTCTACAGGATATCGGACGCGACGAAATAGGACTGACAGCAAATCGGATGGTCGGGCCAGGTCCCTTCCATCCGATTGCCTTGCCCGACCGGACGAAAAGCGGGCACACGGGGATAGCAAAAAACGGATTTATCCGGGAGGAAAAACCGCAGATATGAATATTACAGTGGTCACACCCTACGATTCTTCTAATTTCGGGGCATTTCTGCAGGCTTACTGCCTCAAAGGCTGGCTGACCGGTCAGGGACATAATGTCACACACATCCCGACGAGACCCGCGGACTATGTGGAGTCCCTCTATTTTTCCAGGATGCCGGTGTCGAAAAAGGAAAAGCTGATCCCGGCCGTCTATAGGAGACATCTGGAATTTGGAAAGCGCAAATACGAGCTCTTCAGGAAGGCGCAGGAAGCTTTCCGGATCACGGAGGATTTTTCCGGGACAGACCTGATCATTCTGGGAAGCGATGAGATCTGGAACGTGGACAAACCTGTTTTCCATGCCCCCGTCTTCTGGGGAGATATGGATGTTCCCGCAATCTCCTATGCCGCCAGCATTGGGGACTCCTCCCCGGATGCATTCCGATACTGTCCCGATCAGCTCGACCAGCTGCGGGGACTGAAGCGCGCCCTGGTCAGGGACCAAAATACCAGACGTTTTGTTGAAAAATACACAGATCTGAAAGCGGACCTTGTGTGCGACCCCACGATCCTGTGGCCGACAGACAGCTGCGAAGAGGAGTGCCATGATGATTATGTCAGCAGCCATGACTGCCTGTTGGTGTATGCCTACTCGGTCAGCAAAAGGGAGAAGCAGGAACTTCGAAAATACGCCCGCGCCAAAAGGCTGAAGATCGTCACCTGCTGTTTTTATCACGGCTGGAGCGACCACCAGGTGGAGTGCGGCCCCCTGGCCTTTTCCGACCTGATCCGCAAATGCAGATTTTTTTACACTTCTTCTTTCCACGGGACGGTCTTCGGAATGCTCAACCATGCGAATTTTGTGGTCAGCACGGACAATCCCAAGACTCTGCACCTCATTGAGCAGTACGGCCTGGAGGACCGCCTCCTCTCGAAGAGAGAGATGAGCGCGGACGGCCTTGCCCTTATTTATGCCCGAAAAGGCGGATACAGGACAGCCGACAGGGAAATCGCAAAATGGCGCAGCCTCTCCGGACAGCTGCTTCAGGAGGCAATCGCCGCTGCCGCGGATACTTGCCGGCAAAAAACCCCGGATATCACCCCGGACAAGAAGCCCTTTAATCCCCTGATCTGTTATCACAACCAGTGCACAGGATGCTTTGCCTGCAGAACTGTATGCAGAGAGAACGCGATTTCGATCATGACCGACCAACAGGGCAGAAGGCTCCCTGAGATCGATCCGGAAAAATGTACCGGCTGCGATGCCTGCAGGAAGGTATGTCCTCAGAGAAATCCCTCCCCGCTCCATCTCCCTCTGGAATGCTACGCAGCCCGCGGCAGCTATTTTGAGGGAATCGGCAGATCCTCCTCAGGCGCAGTCTCCGCGCTTCTGGCCGCATCCTTTGTAGACGGCGGAAACGCAGTCTGCGGTTGTGTTGTCAGTGATGGCAGGGCAGAGCACAGGGTTATCCACGACAAAGAGAGCCTGCCGCTTCTGCAGGGTTCCAAATATGTTCAGAGTGATCTTACGGGCGTCTATGATGAGATCCGAAACTGCCTGCGCCAGGGAAAGGAGGTTCTCTTCATGGGGACACCCTGCCAGGTAGACGCCATGAACCGCTTTTTTGGAAAAAACAATCACTTTTGGGCAGTGGATATTATCTGCCACGGAGTTCCTCCCATGGACTACCTGAAAGAGCATCTGGCCCGGGTCACAGAGGGCGGATACTACGACCGCTTCCGTTTCCGCGGAAGCCCCGATGACTTCACCCTCAAGGTCTATGACGGAGACCGGCTCCTCTATTCCAGATCGGAGATCGAGGACACTTATTTCTATAGTTTTCTGAACTGCCTGACCTACCGGGAAAACTGCTACAACTGCAGCTACGCCAGAGGAAGCCGGACGGGCGACCTCACAATCGGAGATTTCTGGGGACTCGATAAAGAAACTCTGAAGAACGAATATGACGGCAACATCTCTGTCGTCCTCGTCAACACGGAAAAGGGGAGGGACCTGTTCGAGAGGATCCGCCCTCAGCTGGTCTGTGAGCAGAGAGAGACCGCCGAGGCAGTGCGGGGAAATCCCCAGCTGCACAGGCCTTCCCTGCGGCACAAAGACCGCGTGCGCTTTATGCGCACCTATATGGACACCCGCGATTTTTCAAGGGCGATCGCCGCGACCGGCATAGAAAAGACCATGAAACGCATGCAGTTCGGCCGCACCAGAACGGGAAAAGTGTATGTCTTCCTGAAAAAAATCTGGCAGAGGAGATAATCCCGGGGGCTCCGGTTACTTATCGAGGTATTTTTTACAGATATGCTGAAAAAGATGATCAACCGCTACAGAACGATCCCGGTGGCTGCCAAAGCCTCTCTGTGGTTCATTTTCTGCAGCGTTCTGCAGAAGTGCGTGGCCATGCTCACGACACCCATCTTCACGAGACTGATGAGCACCGAGCAGTACGGACAGTTCACAGTCTACAACTCGTGGCTGCAGATTTTTACGATTTTTGTCACCCTGCGTCTGAACTATGCCGTGTTCAACAAGGGAATGAGCAAGTATAAAGATGACCGCGACGGGTACACCTCCACGATGCAGACCGTCACCTTTGTGCTCGCTCTTGTCCTGTTCCTGATCTACCTGCCATTCCGCAGACAGATCAACGCGGTCACGGAACTGCCTACCTTTGTCATGGTGGCGATCTTCGCGGAACTCTTGTTTACGCCGGCCATCGATTTCTGGACCATCCGCAAGCGGTACGAATATATTTACAAACCGGTGGTGTTCCGGACGCTTCTCATGGCCTTCCTCAACGCCGCGCTGGGCGTTGTGGCCGTTATGGTCTCGACAGAGAAGGGCTATGCCCGGATCATGTCATGTGTCCTGGTGAACATGGTGTTCGGCGTCAGCCTCTTCATCTACAACCGCAGCAAGGGAAAGGTATGGTTCAAAAAGGAGTACGCCCGGTTTGCCATCCTCTTCAATATTCCCCTGCTGATGCACTACATCTCGCAGTACATCCTGGACCAGTTTGACAGGATCATGATCCAGAAGATGGTCAGCATTGCCGCCGCGGGCCTTTACGGCGTGGCCTACAATGCCGCCATGGTCATGAAGATCGTGACCCAGAGCGTCAACAACGCCCTGGTCCCCTGGCAGTACGAAAAGCTTGAGAAGCAGGAATTCAGGGAACTTGACGACGTGCTCTTCCTGATCTTCATCGGGGTGTCCGTCTGCGCCTTCATGTTCTCCTCCTTCGCGCCCGAGATCATGCGCATCATGGCCCCGGCCAAATACTACCAGGCTGTCTATGTCATCCCACCGGTGGCGGTCGGACTTGTTTTTTCCTTTATGTATACAGCTTTCGCCAACGTCGAATTTTTTTATGACCAGAACAAGTTCACCATGTACATATCCATGGCGGGAGCCCTTCTCAACATTGTGCTCAATTACTTCGGGATCAAATGGTTCGGCTTTATCGCCGCGGCCTACACGACCCTGTTCTGCTACATTGTCTTTGCCCTGTGCCACTACATCTACATGACCGCCAGCGTCAAAAAAGCCCTCGGGGTCAGCCATGTGTTTCAGTCCGGCCGCCTGGTAGTGCTCTCCGCCGCCGTCCTGGCAGTGACTATCTTCATGATCTTTTTCTACGATAAGATCGTGATCCGCTATGGCATCAACCTGGCCATACTCCTGGCGGCATGGCTGAAGAGAGACTTCATTCTGGCCATGTACAGAAAAGTGCGCCGGAAGAAACAGAAATGATGACAGCCTCAGGCTGCCGCTCCGGCAGGCGGCATACCATGTTAGAGAGATCACAGTGCTGACTTGGCGGATTTCACTCCGGGATGTCATTTGAGAGTGACCGCTGTTCAGACGCGGCATTTTTCGACTTCGGATTTCACTCCGGGATGTCATTTGAGAGTGACCGCTGTTCAGACGCGGCATTTTTCAACTCTGGATTTCACTCCGGGTCTTATGGAAGAGAATCAGAATATGATAGGAATACTTACTTTTCATAAATCCGTCAACTACGGCTCCGTGCTTCAGGCCTGGGCTTTGCAGAGGATGCTGACCATGAAAGGAATCGAGTCAGAGATTATTGACTACGAGCCTGAAAAATACGGGGACCTCTACGACGTTTTCCTGAAGCCGGGAAGACCGCATTTCCTCGTGAAAAACATAAACAGGGTGCCCGTTATGACCATCCTCGCGAGACAGCAGAAGAGCTTTGCCCGCTTTCGCAGGGATAACCTCAGGATGAGCGCTGAGTCCTATACGCTGGAGAATCAGGAAGACATCTGCGGGAAAGATTATGAGGCTGTAATCTGCGGAAGCGACCAGATCTGGAACACGGGTGCCAGTGACTCGGACACAGTCTATTTTCTCCCCTTTCCGATTCCCGGCCGCAAGATCGCGTATGCGGTAAGCCTTAACACAGGCTCCTTCGAGGGAGAAGTCCAAAGGGAACTCTTTAAAAGATGGATTTCCGATTATGATTATCTTTCCTGCCGCGAAGAGAGCGGAGTGGACAAACTACGCGGCCTGTTGGAAGACGGCAGACAGGTCGACCTCAACCTGGACCCTACCCTGTTGCTCAACAGGGTAGAATACGCCCGCATCACTTCGCCGAGGCTGATCCGGGGCAGGTATATATTTGTCTATTACGTGTGGTTCAACAGTTCCATTGTGGCGGCTGCACGCGAGATCTCAAGGCGCACGGGACTGCCGGCCTACACAATCGAGATGGCAAAGGGAGGCCGGGCCTACCTGCGCCTGATTAGGAACGGCATTCATCCCGTCACGCGCACCCTGGCTCCGGGAGACTATCTTAGTCTCATCAAAAATGCTGACTACGTCGTGACCGATTCCTTCCACGGGACCGCCTTTTCTCTTATTTTTCAGAAACGGTTTGTGTGCATCAACGACAGGAACCGGGACGGAAACCTTAGAGATGATGTCCGTATCACAGGGATTCTGAGCCGCCTGGGCCTTGAGGACCGCTATATCACTTCCGAAGAGGCGGAGAATTTTGATATAGAGGCAAGGATCAATTATAGGAAGATTACGAAAAAACGTCTTAAGCTGGCAGAAGAATCCATTACAAGACTGATCCGTGCCCTTGGGGCAGAAAACTGATAACCGGAATCTTTGAACCCGGGAAATGCTGACCCGCGCCCCTGGAGCAGAGAGCCGAAAATCTGTGCCTTTGGGCAGAAGGAGAAACCTGTGGAATCCAGACAAGAAGAAATGATTTCCATAATCATGCCCGTCTTCAACGCGGAGAATACGGTCGGAAGGACGATCAGCAGTATCCTGAATCAGTCCATGCAGAATTTTGAACTGATCATCGTGGACGATGGATCCACCGATGGCACAGCAGGGGTCTGCGCCCGGTTTGAATCTGAAAAAATAGTCTGCTTCAGACAGGAAAATGCAGGGCCTGCGGCAGCGAGAAACACCGGTCTTGCCATGGCCCGGGGGAGCCTGATCTGTTTTGTCGATGCCGATGATACTGTCCGGGAGGACTATCTGCAGGTGCTCTCCGACTGCATAGACGGCGCCGACCTTGCCGTATGCGCATATAATGAAGTGACGGATGACGTCATTCCTGCAGCGGACATTCCTGAAAGTCTGTGGACCGCGGAAACGCCGAAAACGCCGGAAGCACCTGACACAGCGAAGACCGCGGTAATGCCGCAGGCACCTGACACAGCGAAGACCGCGGTAATTCCGCAAGTTTACTGCAGAACAGAGACCGCGGATTCCTTGATGGAGAGGATCCTGCTCGATGACACCATCGGGGGCTTCCTCTGGAACAAGATTTTCCGGAAGAGTCTGATCGACCGGGGAGGCATGGCCTTCAGCAAAAATATATTCGTTGGCGAAGACCTGCTCTTTGTCGAGCAGTATCTGGCCGGCTGCCGCACAGTGAGGATTACGGACCAGAAACTCTACAACTATTACACATCAGGGGACTCCATTTCCAGCGCAATGAATGAGAAAACCCTGACTTTGCTGCGTGCCCTTGAAAAGATCAGCGGACTTTCCGACCGGCCTTCCTTTGTAAAGGCTGCCGCCGTGCGCTATGTCAGACAGTTTCTGTCATTTGCCGCATACTTCCCCGACCGGCAGTGTCCGCCCGGCAGACTGTCATCTTTTCTCAAAAATACCGGCCTGACACGCAAAGAAGTATTTGCAGGGCTGACAAAAAATTATAAAATCAAATACGTGCTTTATAATACGAACAGGAGTCTTTACAGAAAGATCATGTCTTTTAGAAAGAAGGCGGAATAGAAGACGGAATAGAGAACGGCGGGAAGGCGGAATAGAAAACAGCTGAAAGGCGGAATAGAAGGCGGAGTAGAAATTTGGAATTGAAGTGATTCTGAAAGGTTATTTTTGCCCGGAGTATATCCTGTTAATTCTTCATCGCGCAATACTCGTGACTTCAGCCGCGGGATATGCGCGCAAAAAGGGAAACCTGCTTCGTGGAAATGGCACATAAAACGCCGCTGGCCGGCTTACTTGTCCGCAGTTACAGCGGTTACATCACGTACTCAAGATCGCGCGGAAGCCCCTGTATCTTATCCGGATATTCAGAAAAGATACCGGGACTGTTCTCTCGTGTGATTTGAGATAAATATTTTTTAGAAAGGAACAATAAACAAATGAAGAGAGAAAGTGGAATTCTGTACCCCATATCATCCCTGCCCTCAAAGTTCGGGATTGGCTCATTTTCCAGGGAAGCCTATGAGTTTGTGGACTTCCTCAAGGAGGCAGGACAGACATACTGGCAGGTGCTGCCGCTCTGCCAGACCGGATTCGGGGACTCACCTTATCAGTCAGTCTCTTCTTTTGCGGGAAACCCCTATTTTATAGACTTGGAGAAGCTCATCGAAGAGGGACTCCTGACCTGGGACGAAGTGAACCGCTTTGACTTCGGAAGCGACCCGGAAAAAGTCGATTACGGCGCAATGTACAACAACCGCTACACTGTGCTCCGCATCGCCTTTGACCGTTTCCGCACCCTGGAAAATTCCCCTCACCACAGCCAGTACCACGCCGAGTACAAGGAATATCTGGAGAAAGAGCATTACTGGCTCTTTGACTATGCCCTCTATATGGGTCTGAAGAAAAAATATGAGGGGAAATCCTGGACAGACTGGGCGGATGGAGAACGCCTTCGCGACCCCAAAGCCCTGGATGCGGCGGCAAAGGAACTGTCTGAGGAGATCGATTTCTACCGCTTCCTGCAGTTCGAGTTTGACCGCCAGTGGAAAAAACTCCATGCCTATGCCAAAGAGCAGGGAATCAAGATCATCGGTGACATTCCCTTCTATGTCGCCATGGACAGCGCGGCGACCTGGGCTCACGCCGACATCTTCCGCTTTGACAAAGACCTTGTCCCGACCGTAGTGGCGGGCTGCCCTCCGGATGCCTTCTCGCCCACCGGCCAGCTCTGGGGCAATCCGGTCTATGACTGGAAAAAACTCAAAAAGGACGGTTACGGCTGGTGGATCCAGCGCTTTGCCCGCAACTTTGAGTTCTACGATGTCGTCCGCCTGGATCACTTCAACGGATTTGCGGAATACTACGAGGTCCCTTACGGTGACAAGACCGCCGAGCACGGCAAGGTTGTCAAAGGACCCGGCCAGGACTTCTTCCGCGCTGTGAAAAAAGAACTCGGCGACGTCGCGATCATCGCGGAGGACCTGGGCAATATCACACCCGCGACCGAGAAGCTTCTCGAGAGCACCGGCTATCCGGGCATGAAGGTTCTCCAGTTCGCCTTTGACCCCAGCGAATCCAGCTACTATCTCTCTTACAATCATGTGAAGAATGCCGTTGTCTACACCGGCACCCATGACAATACGACCACCCGCGCCTGGATCGAGCAGTGCAGCGATCACGACCGCGACTTTGCCCGCCGCTTTATCCATTCCGAGTACACTGATTACGGCGCTTTCACCTGGGACTTCATCCGCGAGGCCTTCCGCAGCGTCTGTGATCTCTGCATCATTCCCATCCAGGACTTCCTGGTCAAGGGAGAAGAGTCCCGCCTCAACACCCCCGGCACAGCCCAGGGCAACTGGCAGTGGCGCGTGGCTCCCAACCTGCTCTCCCGCGAGCTGGCTCACAGCATCTATGACCTGACCAAAACCTACGGAAGACTGCCCAAGCCGGACAAAACCGCTAAGGACGCCGGGGACGCAAAGAATAAGAAATAAATAATCATTTCCCGAGGAGACAGCTTCCGGAGAAGGGGACGGTTCTGTGTCTCCTTTTCAGGAAAACAGGAGACACAGAACCGTCCCCTGTCTCTTTCTGTCTCTTTTTGAAAACACATTAAAATACCCCGGATCCCGCACCGGTCTGAATCAATACGTATGGTTACGGTTATTGTTCAGACAGGCACCGGATCCGGGGTTTTTGCATTTTTTTTAACGCATCTGCTGACAAATTCTCCCCAATATCATCCCAGGGTAAATGACAAAACCCATCCTTCGGCAGTATAGATGGATTTTTACACAGATTTCTGCACTGAAAAACGTATAAATAAACTAATACGTACAAAACTGTTTAAAAAAACAAAAATAGCCGTGAAAAACACGCACAAAGCTGTGCAAAACGCAAGTTGACAGCTTTGCAAGGTTGTTGTACAGTACGATTGTATACATGTACGCAAATATTAACTTCAAAAACATCTATTTCCATGAAATTATTCATGGATTTTTTCCATGTCCGTGTATATAATGAGGAATGATAAATTTGAAGGTGCAGTTTGGCGGTGCGGCACACCGCCGGAGAGGAGAGTACATGCCCCAGAGAACTGACATCCATAAGGTATTGATCATCGGATCCGGTCCGATCGTCATCGGGCAGGCGTGTGAATTTGACTACTCGGGGACGCAGGCGTGCAAAGCGTTGCGGAGCCTGGGATATGAGATCGTGCTGGTGAATTCAAACCCCGCGACGATCATGACCGACCCGGAGATGGCGGACAGGACTTATATCGAGCCCCTGAACGTCGACAGGGTCACACAGATCATCAAAAAAGAACGTCCCGACGCCCTGCTTCCCAACCTGGGAGGGCAGTCAGGCCTGAACCTTTGCGCGGAGCTTTACAAGACCGGTGTACTGGACGAGTACGGAGTCAAGGTCATCGGCGTTCAGGCGGACGCGATTGAGCGCGGCGAGGACCGCATTGAATTTAAGAAGACAATGGATATGCTGGGCATCGAGATGGCCCGCAGTGAAGTATCCTACAGTGTGGAAGAGGCACTGGCGATCGCCGACAGGCTCGGCTATCCCGTAGTCCTTCGTCCCGCCTATACCATGGGCGGCGCCGGCGGCGGCCTCGTATATAATAAAGAAGAACTGAAGACTGTCTGCGCCCGCGGACTTCAGGCATCCCTGATCGGCCAGGTCCTGGTCGAGGAGTCCATCCTTGGCTGGGAGGAGCTGGAGCTGGAAGTCGTCCGCGACAAGGACAACAACATGATCACAGTATGTTTCATCGAGAACGTCGACCCCGTCGGCGTCCACACCGGTGATTCCTTCTGCACGGCTCCCATGCTGACCATCGACGAGGACCTGCAGAAAGAGCTGCAGAAGCAGGCTTACAAGATCGTGGAGCATATCGGCGTCATCGGCGGAACCAACGTCCAGTTTGCCCATGACCCCAAGAGCGGCCGTGTGATCGTCATCGAGATCAACCCCCGCACATCTCGTTCCTCAGCCCTGGCTTCCAAGGCGACCGGCTTCCCGATCGCTCTGGTCTCAGCCAAGCTGGCGACAGGCCTGACACTTGCGGACCTCACGGATTCCCGCTTCGGTACACTGGACAAATATGTCCCTACCGGCGATTTCGTCGTCGTCAAATTCGCCCGCTGGGCATTTGAAAAATTCAAAGGCGTCGAGGACAAGCTGGGCACGCAGATGCGCGCGGTCGGCGAAGTCATGAGC
>JBGUNJ010000212.1:0-10900 GCA_045117315.1 Lachnospiraceae bacterium
GTACGGCGTTTGGCGGCGCGTAAGCGCATTGGAATCGCCAAACGCGTCGTTACATGTCCACGCCTTCGATAGGGCGTGGACAGTAACACCTCTACCGTTACAGTTCAAGCCCAAGAGCACGCAGGTCTTCCACGACCTCGTCGTACATCTTCTGCCACTCTGGCAGGGGCTCGATGGTCTCCATATCATAAGCCTCGTCGAAGCACTTGCCGGGATTTCCATCCTGCATCTTAAAGGCATGCTCGTACTTGTCCAGCAGAGCCAGGACAATCTCGTTGGCCTTGCCCCGGGTCAGCTTCATGCGGGCCACGGCTTTACCGACTTCGCCCATCAGGCGGCACTCCAAGCCGGTTCCGTGAGGAACGCGTCCGTTGGCCGCGCCGATTCCTTCCAGATGGCCGCCGCTCACAGTGACCACGATGGAATTGGCCGCTACCTCGTAGAGCAGCTCTTTGGTCATGCTGCCGCTCGTCGGCCACAGGTCGCAGACGATGATGGCGGGGGCATGCTTTGCGAAAGTCTGGCAGAGCACGGACTGCAGCCAGAGGCATCCGCGGGCGGTCGTTGCCACGTCCGTGATGTGGATCGGGTGGCAGAGATGATAGTCAGCCGCCGCGAACAGATTGGCCGCCATGATGGAGGCGATCATGATCATACAGCTTCCCGGCGCGTCGCCGCCCAGTCCGCCGACCATAGTGCAGGCCAGAGAGGCATTCTTCATACCGTAATCCAGTGAACTGGCCGCGCGCACCAGATTGCCGTTGTCCATGATCAGCTCATTGAACAGGGCCACCAGGTGAGAATCGCAGGGCCTGAGCCAGCGCTCCGACACAGCCGCCAGGTCTCCGACCTCGGTCACGGCGCTCTCCGCGGCCAGAAGGCCCATGCCGGGTCTTCCAACCTTTTCAAGCGCCTTGCGCAGGTACTCCATTTCCCGTCTGACCGCGAAGATCTCGGAAGGCTCCCCGTTCTGGACCGCATAGCCGTCCACATCGATCAGGGATCCGCAGGTCAGAAGGTCGATGACCGGTTCCTTGGCGACGCTCTCCACGATCTGATAGTACAGTCTCTCAGGAGTCGGGCAGCCCGGATTACCGGCCCAAATCGCCGGCGGCCGCTCGTCCTCGACGCCGCGCGCCACCAGGGTGAAAGCATCCTTGCCCTCTCCCATGGTCAGTTCGGTCTTCATATTCCGCAGGCCCTCTTCGATTTCCTCCGGGGTCAGCTTCATGATCCTCCCGGTCGTCATATTGTAGATTCCGGTACGGATCAGCAGCTCCTTGGCAGCTTTGAACATATCCGCGAAAAGATCGTCATCCTCCGGGATCAGGAGGTCCTTATCCCAGTCAAATTCATACTCATCCACCAGGTCCATGACGTTATCGATGATATACTCAAGATCCCAGTCGTTTTTACTGACTTTTTTCCCTGTTTTTCCGCGCTCGTAAATATCCAGAAACTGTCTGGTATCCATACTGTTCTCGCTCCTATTTCCGTGGATGTTTTAAGATTCTCCAATCTTTCAGGAAGAATTATTCTCCAATCTTCCGGGATGTATTATTCACCGATCTTCCAGGATGTCGTCACGCCTTCCACGAAGAATTCCTGTTGGATAATATCTTCATCGGACATCTCTTCGCCGTCCGCCACGAGAACGTTGCCTGCATTGTCCTTGAGCTCGCCGGCGAAAACCTTGACTTCCCCGGACTCGATCTTTGCCTTCAGATCATTGACCTGGCTGACCACTTCTTCGGGGACAAAGTCCGCAAAATCAGAGAGCGCCGAGCACTCGCCGCCCCAGTAATAGAAATCATCAGCGGTAGCTGTTCCCTCTGCCACGTTGATCATGATATTTTTGAAGATCGGGGCAAAGTTCCACATATGGGAGACGAGGACCGCCTTGGGAGCCAGAGCGGACATGTCATTGTGATAGCCTACGACAAACGCGCCGTTCTTTTCACAGGTCTCGGGAATAGCGGGGGAAGAAGCTTCCATACCCATGTATTTGATCCCGGCGTCGATCAGAGACTGAGCGCACTGGGTCTCTTTATCAATGTCATACCAGCTGTCCGCGGAAGCGACGCGCACGGTAGCCTCAGGATTTGCGTACTGAGCGCCCAGAGTATAGGCATTGATGGCAGTGCGGACAGAGAACTCGTTGAAGGAAGCGGAGAATCCGAGCTCAGGATTCTCGTCCTTGGAAAGCAATTCGCTGGCGTAGCCTGCAAGGAACATACCCTCATAGCTGCGGATCTCGTAGCCGATCAGGTTGTTGACCTTGTTGCCCCACTGAGCGAAAACGACTTCCGGATGCTGTGCCGCGATTTCGGGCAGATAGGAAGCGTAGCCTGTGGACGCGCCGATGATCAGGCTGCAGCCCTCGTTGATCAGCTCTTCGGCAGCTGTCTGTGTGACCGCCTGGTCTGTGTCATCGATGGATTCGAGAACGATCAGGTTCTCCTCCGGAATGCCGAGTTCTTTCATAGCCGCGACGATGCTCTGGTGTGTCGCCTGGCACCAGCCGCCGTCATCCACGATATAGGACTCGATCTCACCGATCTTCAGGCTGGAAAAATCTGTGCCTTCCGCCGGAGCCTGATCCTTTTTGTCCTCCCCGATCAGGTTGACAGCAGCCGGCAGTGTCTCAGCCGCGATCTCTGCAGCTCCTGTGGATACCGCAGCGGCGGCCTCGGTTCCGGCAGCAGCAGCTGCCTCAGCATCCTGTGCAGCTGAGCCCTCTTCCGCAGGTGTCTGCGCCTCGGTCTTTGCCTCATCCTCAGCGGCCTGCTCGGCAGCCTGTTCTGCTGTTGATGCGCTCTCGCTGCAGCCCGAGAGAACCGCGACCGCGAACACAGCGGCAAGACAGACGGAAATCAGTTTTTTCTTCATGACTTCTCCTTTCACATAACTCTTTCATAACTTTTTGATGACTGCTACATTACTGTTTCTTTTCTGCTCATTACTTTTTTGCTTCTATATCAACGTTCCATCGATGTTTCCCCCTCAATGAAAAACAACTGATGGAAGAACTGATACCCTAATAAAGTGTTATCTGAAAAAAAGCACCCGAAAATGCTGCCTGAACAGCTATTTCTTCCGGTAACCGAAATCTTTAAAAACCGGAAAACCGGAAAGCGGGATAAACCCGGAACTCCTGCTATCTCGTCTCACGGTCATAGGGAATCGTGAGGGCTGCCGGTGCGGCTGAGCGGCGTCCGCGAAAGTTTCCTGTCGTAAAGATCAGGGCAATGATCGTCGCCACATAGGGCAGGGCGGAAAAGACCTGGGACGGAACATGGGGAAAGACAGTCTGGACATCGATCCCGATAATGCTGATAGCCCCGAAGAGCAGGGCCCCGAAGGTCGCTGTCAGCGGATTCCAGGCGGAAAAGACGACCAGGGCTACCGCGATCCATCCCTTTCCGCTGGTCATACCGTCACTCCAGAAGTTGGTGTAGGCCAGGGACACGACCGCGCCGCTGACCGCTGTCATAATGGACCCGAAGGTCACATAGGCGTAGCGCAGGGCGAAAACATTATAGCCCGCCGAATCCAGCGCTGCAGGATTTTCACCCAGGGCACGCAGGATCATGCCGGCCCGCGTCTTGTAGATATAGATCATGGACAGCGGAATAATGGCATACATGAGGTAGACCAGAATATTCTGGTTGAAGAGGGATGGTCCCAGAATCGGAATCCGCGACAACAGGGGGATGGCGACCGGCTCAAAGGCCAGCTCCGCGTTGACACCGCTGACCGGCTTTCCCAGAAATCCGGACAGACCTGTGCCGAAGGTCAGGATGGCCATACCGGAGACAGTCTGGTCTGCCTGCATAGTGATCGTCAGGAAGGAAAAGACCAGCCCCAGTGCTGCACCGACCAGTACCACTACGATCATTGCCAGGATCAGGTTCTGTTTGTATACCGCGACCATATATCCGGACACGGCTCCCATCAGCATAATGCCTTCCAGGCCCAGATTCATGATCCCCGCACGCTGTGAAAATATCTCTCCCACCGCCGCGTACAGCACAGTGGCTCCATAAATGACTGCCGTGGATATGATTGAGATTATCAGTGTTGTAGTCATAAAAACATCTCCGACAAGCGCCTCGCGCCCAAAAGCGAGTGGTCTTTTCTGTAAAAACAGTGTCTTCCCCGCAAAAATCAGTAATCTTCACTGCAAAAACCAGTGGTATTTCCCGCGAAAACTATTTAGCCGGAAGAACTCCGGAAAAACTCTATTTTCCGGTCTTTTCCCTGCCGATGCACTCATGGCGGTTGAAAAATCATTTGTCCGGAAGAACTCCGGAAAAACTCTATTTTCCGGTCTTTTCCCTGCTGATGCAGTCATGGCGGTTGAAAAATCATTTGTCCGGAAGAGCTCCGGAAAAACTCTATTTTCCGGTCTTTTCCTTGCCGACCCGCTCGTATCGGTTGAAAAAATCACCCGCCACCACGAACAGCATGATGCTGCCCTGGATCATAGTAGCGATCTGGGAAGGAACCCCGGTCAGCTGCACAGCCACCGCGGAGATCTGCAGAGCGCCGAAAAAGAATCCCACCAGAAGCACCGCCAGCGGATTCAGTCCCGCCAGAAATGCGATGACGATCCCGGTATAGCCTGCGCCGTTGGGCAGATTTGCCTGCACTCTGTGGATGATGCCCGCCACCTGGGCGAAGCCGGCCAGTCCGGCGATGGCTCCGCTGGTACACAGGGTCAGAAGCGTTGCAGCCCCGACAGACATTCCGGCATACTGAGCGGCCCTCGGGCTCTGGCGGATAACTTCCATCTGATAGCCCCAGGTCGTCCGCGTGTGGAACAGATACATGGCGACAGCGATCAGAATCACGATCAGCAGGACAGAGTTGATCCCGCTGCTGCCCAGATCCGGCAGCCAGTAGACCTCCCTGATCGCCCTGGTCTGGGCCACCATCTGGTTGCGCTCTTTCCAGGGTCCGTACATCAGAAAGTCCATCACGTATAAAAAAATATAATTCAGCATCATGGTCAGGATCGTCTCGTTGACGCCCCATTTTGCCTTGGGAAAGGCCGCGATCAGGGCCGCCAGAGCACCTCCTGCCATGGCTGCCGCAAACATGCATATAATCTTCAGGACAGGCGGCATGACCGGTCCGTAAAGGGCGAAGCCAATACAGAAAAGTGAGCCCAGCGCATACTGCCCGTCCGCTCCTATATTGTTCAGATTCATCCGGTAGCCGAAAGATACGGCAAGCCCGGTCAGCATCAAAGGAATCCCCGCCTGAATGCTGCGCGTCAATCCCTTGGCGGAACAGACTGTTTTCAGCATCTTTGCGTAGACAGTGGACGGATCGGATCCGACTGCCTTCAGGAATATGGCGCAGAAGACGAGGGCAGCCAGGACAGATACGACCGGTGTCAGAATCCTGCGGAGAGGGGAAACATATGTCCTTTTCCGAAAACGAAAAAATTCTCTCATGTCGTCTCCTCCCGCTCTCCGGACATCATCCGTCCGATCTCCTGAAAATCCGTCTGGCCAATGGAGCGGATACCCATCAGTTCTCCGTCGCACAGCACGCCGACGCGGTCGCACATGGCAAAAATCTCTTCCAGTTCCTCAGAGATAAAGACTATCGCAACACCCTTCCGGCTCTGCTCCCTCAGTATCTGACGGATCGACTCGGCAGCTCCTATGTCCAGTCCCCTGACAGGGTAGGCCGCCACGATCAGTCTGGGGCTGCCGGAGACCTCGCGGGCGAACAGAAGCTTCTGCTGGTTTCCGCCCGACATCAGGCCTATAGCCAGGTCCAGCCCGCCATGGCGGATTCCGAACTTGTCCGCGTATGTCCCGGCTTCTTCGCGCATCTTCTGTTTCTGCAGAATGCCGTGTCTGCTGTAGCGGTCTGATTGATAATCTTTTAAAATGACATTTTCCGTAAAGGAAAGTCCGGGCACCAGGCCTGTCTGCAGCCGGTCTTCCGGGATGAAAGCGATTCCCTCCTGAATGTGCTTCTTCATGGAAGCCCCTGACAGTTCTGTCCCGGCCAGAAGGATGCTGCCCTCTGTGACCGGACGCAGCCCTGCTATGACTTCCGACAATTCCCTCTGTCCGTTTCCTGCCACTCCGGCGATCCCGAAGATCTCCCCTGCCCGGATCGACAGACTGATCTTTTTCAGGGCGGGAAGGCCCCTGTCGTTTTTGGCGGACACACCTTCCATGATAAAGACCGGTTCTTTGATGATGCGGTCCTGATCGTCATCCTTATGGGAAGCGTCCTGCTGCGGAAGAGTCCGCTCGCCGACAATAGCCCTGGTCAGGCGCTCCACTGTGGCCTCCGCTGCGGGAAGAGTATCCTCCACCCTGCCGTTTTTCAGTACAGTGATCCGGTCCGCGTTTTTCATGACCTCGTTCATCTTGTGGGAGATCACGATGACAGACTTGCCGCTGTCCGCCATTTTGCGCAGGGTGTCAAACATGCTCTGAGACTCCTGGGGAGTCAGGACCGCGGAGGGCTCATCCAGGATCAGCACTTCAGCTCCCTGATGCAGGAGCTTGATGATCTCCACACGCTGCTGCTCTCCCACGGAAAGCTGCCAGACATAGGCCTCGGGAGACACCTGCAGGTTATACTGGGCCGAGCACTCCCCGATTTCTTTTTCCATCTCGTCCCTGTGGAGGAAAAAGGATTTTCTGCCCGAATATAAATAGACATTCTCCGCCACCGTCAGTGTGGGAATCAGCCGAAAGTGCTGGTGCACCATTCCAATCCCCAGAGCCACTGCGTCTTTTGGCGAATGAATGTCTCTGTGTTCACCCTTGTACCAGATCTCCCCGCCGTCAGGCCGGTAGATCCCGGTAAGGATGTTCATTAATGTACTTTTTCCTGCCCCGTTTTCCCCTAAAAGAGCGTGAATCTCTCCAGGGTATACGGAAAGATCGACATCCCGGTTTGCTGTCACAGAACCGAATGTCTTGGTGATATGTTTCATTTGAAGGATGGGATCGCTCTGTTTTTTCATTTAAATCCTGTTTTAAATCCCTGTTTGAATATCGTGTTTTTCGTGTTTTAGGTCCTGTTTTAACAGACCAGATTATACATTGTTTGCTGTATGAAAAAAAGCTTTCGATTAAAAGTCTTCTTTTGTACAGGATAAAAAACACAAATAAAAACGCACACAAATAAGCCAGCGGCTTTCTCACAGCATGGGCAGGGCCACGTTTTCATATACCACCACTTTGCCGCCGTGCTTGGTGCAGGCCTCGATCGATCCGTCCTGGGATATGACAAAGGCGACACTTCCTTCAACCGCATTGCAGAATCTATATGCAGCCCGGTGGCGCATCCCGTTGTCCTTGAATTTTCTGGCCTCGTTTTCTGTATTATCGTATTCCATGAAGCACATGGACGGACTCCTGTCTCCCATCTTGTCAGTAAGAGTCTCCGCGCCGAATCCCACCAGATCGAAATCCTTTGTCAGGACGACCGATCCGTCGACCGCGGAAAATCTCGCGATCAGATTGGCATACGTGATAATATTCTTCTCTCTGGCATTTGTCGGAAGATCACCGTACTTGTCTTCATATCCGAAGAGAAAATCGGTCGGCATAGGATATTTCAGGTCGATGAGTTTTGCGCATGACTGTGCAGAAGGTACGATCAGGATCGCTCCCCCGTGGCCGATTTTAGTCATCAGCCAGAGAACTCTGTACAGGAGCTTCAGTCTTTCCTTCTCGGGAACGCTCCCGCCGCTCTTGAGCTGTTCAGCCACCAGCGTGGATGTGAATGTGTCAGTCCTGAAGCAGACAGTGCTGCCCGCGCTGTAGACCAGAAAAGTTGCCTCTCCGAAACATGCCTCGATCTCCCCGGGGGAACTGACGAGCAGATTGGGGATCCTGGGCATCCTGTTGCCGGATACCAGCTCTTTTGTGATAATCTTCTCCCACGCTGTATACGACCCGATTACTCCTACTGCCTTAAAAGGCCTTTCACTTATATCCAACACCAGGTAACTCATATCGGGATTCAGGGCAGGAGCCAGTTTGTGGATCTCTCTTTTATTGAACTCGATCGGTTTTTTGAAAAGGAGTACATGCGCGTAGAGATAGGCTTCCAGGAATTCCGATTCGGGGTTGATAAAACACACTCTGAAGGCCGGATATCTGCCCTCCTCACGCATACAACTGACATTGACGAGAATCTCACAGACCTCCGCCAGATCTTTCTTCGGAGGAAGCTGCTGTTCGTCTTCGACATAGCTGAATGTCTTCTCATAAAATTTATAAATTGCGTTGACAAAGGTTGTAATACTACTACTCATCCTGTTACCCCCGAAAATGTCAGTTCAGGACTTGCCTGCAAGTCCTGCTCTCCGGCCTCGGCCTGCTCTTTTTAAAGTATACGCCAATTTATTATAACATAAAGACAGAAAATACATAGCAGAAGATATCGTTTCCGGAAGTTTCCGGAAGTTTCGTGAAAATCTCTGAAGTTCCCGGAACTTTACAGAAGTCTCCGGGAGTTTTCATAGTTCCCCGGGGACTGTCTGAATTTCCCAGAACTTCAAGAGTTTCCCTGATTATCGAACAGAATCGGAAAGTGTGGGCTAAGTGCCTACATTTTCCAAAAGAATTATCTGTCATTATCTTGTCCGTGACCGAAATGTACCATATAATTTTATGTAGTATTTCTTACATTATATTGTTTGTGCAGCTGTGAAATATCGTGAGATTTCACTGGGGATAAGAGTCTTGCGACAGCTGCCCGCGCACACACAGGAGGGACCTACATATGAAATCATTCCTAAAACGCAGCGCAGTAAAGCAGCTGGCATGCTTTCTATTGGCAGTCATCATTACTGTCGGATTTGTACCATTGCCAGCCCAGGCATCCACAGAGAAGTATAACTATAAGATCACCACACTGAATCAGAGAAAATGGGTCACTGCAAAGGAATATTCCTACAACTACAATCAAGCCAAGAACACCGAAACACACATCTTCTATCTTTACAAAATCAGTGTCCCTGCGAACAGCTTTATAAGGATTGACAGCAAAAGCAAATCAAAGACTATCCGAATCTATAAGTCCATTAATATGAAAGATAGTCCATACAATTCTGACTCCATTTTCTATCTTGATTATGCAACACTCTATCGCTGCGTTCTGCCCAAAGGCACTTACTACATACTTGCCGATGAGGGAACCACTTTCAAATGGCAATCCGCTACAACCAAAAATCCCACAAATTTCTGCAGGGCAAGAGCAACCCAGCTCAACGCAGGATCCAAAAAATGGGAAGTATTCAATATCGGATACGAATTTGACAGATGGTACAGGATTTCCCTTACTGCAAGAAAACCTATTACCGTAACTATGAATACGATGGATAATGATTATAATTACCATAACAGTTTCGCGATTTATAATTCACGCGGTTACAAAGTCACTTGTAATGCTCTGAACGACACAAATTACAGAACTGCCGTCCTTCCCAAGGGTACCTACTTTATTCGGGTTCATTGTGAATACTACGATGACCTTAGTGGACGCATATACCAGTTCTGGTGGAGGTAAACAAATATTAAATCACTTTTTTCGATGGTTCGAAATTGTTCCATTGACCTCAAATATGAAACGCATACCTTGGGCAGCAGCACTCAATGCCAATACCATATGAGGAGAACTGACTTATGAAATTATTCCTAAAACAAAATGTCCTGAAACAATTGCTATGCATCACCATGGCTGTCATTATAATTACTGGATTTATCCCTTTGCACACCTGGGCATACACACATAAATATTCTTACAGAGTAACAGCTCTGGCTCAGAAAAAAACTGTTACTCAGAAGGCGGATACCGAACGCTACTACGAAAGTACAGATACCGACGTAGATACATACTTTATATACAAAATAAACGTTCCGGCAAACGGATATATAAGAATTGCCAGTTCGAGCACTTCCAAAGAAATCCGAATCTACAAATCCATCAACAATAAAAATGATATTTACTCACAAGACTGTATTGTCAGTCTCAAAGGGAGCAGGGCTTATTACAGGATCCTTCCCAGAGGATATTACTACATTCAAGCCGATTCGGGAACGAAATTCAACTGGTCCTTTGGCAGAAGAAAAACAGTCTATAATTACTGCAGGGCAAGGGCAGTTTCACTCAAAGCAGGGGCTAAAACAGGAGTCTTTTTCACCTGTGGTTATGAATACGACAGATGGTATAAGGTTACCCTCACGAGGAACAAAACAATCACCGTTACATTGAGCCGGCTGGATGCTGAATACAATAGTAGTTTAAATGGTTTTGATGTTTACGATTTACAGGGAAAAGCAGTCAATTGTCCGGAATTAACCAAAACAAGCTACAGAACAGGAACTCTGCGCAAAGGGACTTACTACATCCGCATCTGGCGCGATCGAGACGAAGATGAGTATGGCGATTACAGAGGACGCATTGTTCAGGTTATATGGCGGTGATTAATTCCGACAGAACACATCCTAATCTGTTGGAAGATATATTGCATGATAGCCTTTCCTTGCAAAAAATCAGCCCGAATTAATCTCGGACAGCATTAAAGTTATGCTGCCTGAAATCAAATTAAATAGAAGGGACACGGGAGTTGTGGTGCACCCATAGTAATCCCTTTCGTCGACATCAAGATAAAAATCACAATTATAGAATCCGCCCGGAATGATCCGTTTTACAATCTTTAAAACGGTCATCCCGGGCGGTTATTTATTGTTTTCGTTGAAGAAAAGAAGGCAGTTTCACTCAAGGCTCTTCCGTCATTCACCCATTACACAGGGCGATTGCGGCTGTGAAGCCTCACACGACTTAAGTCGCGTGCTTCCTACTGCCAGCCTTGCGGCTGGTTCCCCTTTCGGGGTTCGGACTGCCTCTC
>JBGUNJ010000213.1:0-8897 GCA_045117315.1 Lachnospiraceae bacterium
TGCAGGAAGGGGCTTACCGGACTCTGGTTTCCGGAAAAGAAATTACTTTTTGCCGGCGAAGCGGTAGGTGCTGATGAAGTGCCGGGAGTGTACAGCTGGGATCCGCAGGTGGATACATTGGGATTGCAGATCGAGGTTCTCCGACAGGTCAAAAGACTGTGTCCTCAGATGATTCTGCCGGCAAGAGGCCGCTGCATCGGTGTAGATCAGCAGGGAGAAGAGGGTGCGGAAGAATGCCTGAAAGTACTGGATACCATGCTGGGGGGATACTGTCTGCGGATCCTTGAGGTCTACCAGAAGGTTCCTGCCCGGGGAGGCATCAAATCTGAAGAAATGTTTCAAGAGGATGAGTCTGCAGGCATTGCAGACACGGAAAGCGGCCTGAAGTATTTGCTTTACCGCAGATATATTCGACAGACTGAGACTTCTGACGGATTTGTCTATGAGCGCGGCAGCAGGCGGCTGACGGACTGGAACCTGCAGGAGAAGGATGAATGACAGAGTGTGAACAGTAACGCAGGGAAAAACCCTATTTTAGATGAGGGATTCCCCTGATATTTTTGTTATTTGATTTTTTTTATAATAATTAGAAGGATTTAGACAGTGTTGTCTGCCCGAGCAAAGAGTCTCTCTTGAAAGAGACTCTTTTGAGCACTGCAGGGGAGTAACAGGGGTTCAACTTTGCAAGGAGGGGTACAGGTATGGATGAAAAATTAAAATTGACCAGAAGAAAATTTCTCCAGGTATCGGCAGCGGCCGGCGCCGTTGCCGCTGCGGGAGGAATTGAGCTTGCGGCTCATGCTGCGCCGGATGAAGAGGCGAAAAAGGGTGAATTGAAGTATGTGCGCACCACCTGCGCGCCCAACTGCACCGGCGGCTGCGGACAGCAGGCATGTGTTTACAACGGAGAGATCAAAGATATTATTCAGGCATCGGACTACGAGGATTCCGAGCACAATCCCAGAGGATGTCTGAAGGGCATCTCTTTCTCCAATCTGATTTACGGACCTAACCGTATGCACGGGCCTCTCAAGAGGATCGGAGCTCCCGGCGAGGATGAATTTGAGGAACTTAGTTGGGAGGATGCGCTCGATCAGGCGGCTGCGGAGCTTCGCAGGATCAGCGACACCTATGGCCCTGAGTCCATCGCCTGTGTCGTCCAGGTCGCGGGCACCGGCCACGTGGCAAAGGGCGCGATCTCAAGAATCGCGACACTCAACGGCTGGGCCATGATGGGCGGCTACGAGATGAACGGCGACCTGCCCATGTCCGCGCCGATCACCTTCGGCGTGCAGTCCGAGGAGCTGGAGACTTACTGCTGGCTGGATGCCAAGTACATCATGTGCTTCGGTTCCAACCCCATGCAGACCCGTATTCCGGACGCCCATTTCCTCAATGAGGCCCGTGAGAACGGCGCAAAGCTTCTGGTCTTTGACCCCTGCTTTACTGCGACAGCTTCCAAGGCGGATGAATGGTACTCCATCAAGCCCTCCAGCGACGCGGCAGTGGCGCTCGGCTTCGCCAAGGTCATTCTGGACGAGAAGCTCTATGATGCGGACTTTATCCGCAAATTCACGGATATGCCGATCCTGATCCGGAGCGATAATCAGAAGAAGCTCCTGGCAGCAGATGTCGAGGGACTGGAAGTACCCGCGGATATGCCCGAATACAGGCAGGCCTTTGTTGCTTACAGCAAGGGGAAACCTGTCACTGTCAATCCCGAGAAGTTTGACCTGCCCATGGATACGCAGCTCGAAGGTGAAGTGACCATCAGGCTCAGGGATGGCAAGAGCGTCAAGTGCCGGCCTGTCTTCGACCTGCTCAGCGAGATGGCATCACAGTGGACGCCGGAAGCGGTCGAAGCGGAGACGGATATGCCTGCCTCCGAGATTCCGAGGATCGCGCGGGAAATAGCGACGATCAAACCCGTTCATATCATGTACGGCGCCTCCAACTATCAGTGGTACCACGGAGACCTCAAGGGCCGCGCCCTGTCCCTGCTCGTAGCTCTGACCGGTAACATCGGTCATCTGGGCGACGGTTTCTCCACCTATGCCGGCCAGTACAAGATGCGCTATAAAGGCGGCGCCTGGTGGAATGTGCCGGAGCTTCCCGACAAGAAGCCGGCAGGAACCTCTTTCGCCTACATGCTGGACTACACGCTCAACGATTATGCGAAAAACGGACCCCGTCCCACGATGACCTGTCCCTTCCCCAAGAGCGGCATCAAGGCCTGGATCCTGTATTGCTGCAACGCATTTGATCAGCACAATATCGCCAATGTCCTGCGCGAGCAGGTCGAGAGCGGACAGCTCGAGTGTGTGATCACCCTGGACTTCCAGAAGACCACAACGAGTAAATATGCGCATTTCTGCCTGCCCGGTGTCAGCTGGTATGAGAAGACCGAGCTGGTATCCACACCGATCCACCCTTATGCCCAGCTCATGCAGCCGGCCATCGAGCCCCTGTACGACTGCAAGCCCGAGCTCTGGATCATGCGCGAGCTGGCAGACCGTGTCAATCCCGGAGACAGAAAGTGGTTTTACCCCGATCTGGATCCCGACAAGGCCGCAGAGGAAGTCATCAAACTTACCTGCGAGACCGGCGGTATCGAGATGGAGGGAGTCACTCTCGAAAAACTGAAACAGGGCCCTGTCAAGCTCCACCACGAGAATCCCGGACGCAAGAGGATCCCCTTCTACGAGCAGATCCAGGGCGGACAGCCCTTCCCGCCGGTCAGTTATCCCATGACCATCGACAAGACAGCCCAGTTCGTCAAGAGCGGAAGGATCGAGTTCTATAAGGACGAGGACACCTTTATCAAGGTCGGCGAATGCCTGCCTGTTCACAAACCGCCGTTTGAGGAGACTGAGTATGTGCTCAATCCCGCGGCGAGGGAACTTTACAAATATACCTATATCACACGCAACAGTATTCACCGTGTACACTCCACGCACTCCAACAACCAGATGATGCGGGAACTGCAGGATGACAGCGCCAAGGTCTACCTCAATCCGGATGACGCCGCGGAAAAGGGAATTGCGGCAGGCGATCTGGTCGAGGTCTTCAACGACAGAGGCAAACTCCTTGCGGAGGCCGTTCTGGATCCCGGTGTGCGCACCATGACCGTCATCTTCGAAGAAGGATGGTGGAGCCGCTACACGCATGGAACTTCCTACAATACACTGCTCTATCCCTGGATCAATCCGGTACACGAGGTGTATTTTGTCTCGCAGATGTGGGCGCCCAACACCTCCTGGAATGAGTGTCTGGTCGACTTCAAGAAGGCAGAGATTTAAATAAGCCGAAAGGAGAATGAATACAAATGCGTTACTGTATGGTTATAGATCTGGACAAATGTATCGGGTGCCAGACCTGCGCAGTGATCTGCAAAATGCATCACGCCCAGCCGCAGGGAACCTGGTGGAACAGGGTCTTCACGCAGGGATCCGACTATCACCAGTCTGCAGTCGGCACCAAAGACGGCTTTAAAATCGAATATCTCCCGGTGTCCTGCCAGATGTGCGACAATGCCCCCTGTGAGAGAGTCTGCCCCACAGGCGCGACTTACAAGAATGAAGAGGGCATGATCCTGGTGGACTATGACCGCTGCATCGGCTGCCGCACCTGTATGGCGGCATGCCCCTATGGAGTGCGCCAGTTCAACTGGAAGGATCCCAAAAAGGCAAAGGAAGAGGCCGGCTATGCATATGGCTATCCCTTTGATGTCACAGAAAAGGGCAAACGCCTGGTCTACACCCAGGACCGCCCGGCAGGTGTCGTGGAAAAATGCACTTTCTGTGTTGAGTGCATGAATGCGGACGGCACTTATGATGCTCTTCCCGCCTGTGTCCGCGCCTGCCCCGGAAAGGCACGTTATTTCGGCGATCTGGATGATCCCAACTCCGAAGTGAGTCGCTTGGTCAGCTCCAAACAGGTCTTCCGTCTCAAAGAGGAGTACGGCACCGAGCCCAAAGTCTACTATATCTCCTCTACCAAGAGCAAAAATGTCGAGGGTCCGTGGACGGAACAGTCCTGGGAAAATAAGACACCGAACACCATCATACCGTAAGGGGGACAGCTATGAAAAAATTATCTGCCAAAAAAACAGCTGCCCTGGTCATAGGCGCGGCTATGTGCGCCGCAGGACTTGCGGCGTGGATCTATCAGCTGGTTCAGGGCATGCAGGTCACTAACCTGCGCAACAGTTTTACCTGGGGACTCTACATGGGAAGCTTTGAGTTCTTCATCGCGATGGCGACAGGCGGTATCCTTGCCTTCTCCATTGCTTATCTCTGGAACATTGAGACTTTGAAGCCCTTTGTCAAAATTGCGTCCATCGGCTCTCTGGCTTCTGTTGTCGCGGCCGGCGTCGCGATCTTTGAGGACCTGGGCGAACCCTTCCACGCACTTTATATGATCATCACCCCCAATGTGGGCTCCCCCCTGTTCTGGGATGTGATGATTCTGACCCTGTACGTGATCGTCTGCCTTGTCGCGGTGGTGCTCACACTCCTTCCCGACACGAAAAAACATGTCCATGACCGCGGCTACAGGATGACCAACGAAGAGAACTGCCGGCGCTTTTCCTTTATTGCGTTTCCCATGGCTTTTCTTCTCAATATCATCACCAGCTTTATGTTCGCGACTCAGAACACCAGGGAGTGGTGGCACAGCGCTCTGATCCCGGTCAATGCCTGCGCGGAAGCGACAGCCGTCGGTCTGTCTTTCACCATCCTGCTCTGTGTGCTGATGGTCAGCCATGAGATTTTTGTTGAGAACAGTGACGGAATCCGTCTTCTGTCCCGCATCGCAGCTGCATCGATCGCTGCCTACATTGTCATGTCCTTTATCGAGATCGTTCCGCTTGCCTGGAGCGGCACACAGGAGAGCCGGCATCTGCTGCATCTGATCTTCCACACCTACGGACTGCTCTTCTGGCTGCAGATCATCCTGCCTCTGCTGGCAATGATCCTTTTCCTGGTCGGCGGCGGTCTCGGAAAGGAACTGGTCTCAGTGGCAGGCATCCTGGTTATTGTGGGTATTTTCATCCAGCGTATGATGCTGCTCCTTCCTGCTTTCAATTCGATTCCGCTCACACTGCCTGTGGCAGGAAAGCTCTGGACCTTCCCGATCGCGGTTGGAACCTTCACGGAAGGGGAGGACGTTTTCGTCCGTTTCTGGAATTACGTGCCAACCGCTGTTGAGTGGATCGTCGGTATTCTGCCTGTCGGTCTGATCGTATTCGTGATGGCCGCGGCGGCGATTCTGTTCCGCCTGAATCCCGGAGAGGAGTGATTATGGGACTTGGAGCCGGTGAACTGGCCCTGATCCTGGTGATCGCCTATGTGGTGGTCGGACCGGAGGATATGGTCAAGCTCGCGAGAACTCTTGCCAGGACCCTGCGGCAGCTCAGAAAGCTGACTGTGGACCTGCACGAGGAGGCAGTAGGAGGAATCAATCTGCCCTCTGTGCCGGACCTGGATTTCAACCCGGATACCACAGGACGGAAAGACATAATAAAAGACACCGCGGGATCCGTAACTTCGGATCTCGACGGCGTCCTGAAGGAAATTCAGAAGGCTGAGGAACAGTTCCGGGAAAAAACAAACTGAGGAACAGCTCAGGAAAAACGGACTGAGGAACGGCTCAGGGAAAAACGAACTGAGTAACAGCGTATTTTATAAGGTATCTCACTCGGGAATCCTCTTGTCTGTTTCAATGAGATTTCCGAATGATGATAAAGGGATGTTAGGGGTAAATTGTGTCCGAAAAGACCGGGGCGCGCTTAAATGGACAGCTCGCCCCGGCAGCGGGCACACAGATCGGAGCCGGAATCCAGGGGGACCGGCTCTTTGCATCGTATGCAGGGTTTTGCCGCTATGGCAGTCAGAAGCGGACGGTCCGGCTCGCTGAGCAGGCGAGGAGACGGCGCCGCCAGAGCCTGCTCCGGGCAGACCCGGCTGCAGAGACCGCAGCCGGTGCACTTATGCGGCAGAAGCGCCATATAATAGCGCCCGGAACCTACGGGACCGGGGGCGCGAAGAAGGGCTCCCGCCGGGCAGATGCGGGTGCAGATCCCGCAGGCTGTGCAGTTTTTTTCAAAATGCGGGAGCATCCAGGAAAAGCCGGATCCGGACGGGGATTGGCCGGCTTCAGCAGTGTCTTTGGAGCGCTGTTTTACTTTGTGGAGCAGAATCTGCCTCCACAGTGTTCCGTCGGGAACAGATTCCTGCGGAAGAGGCAGAAGGGCGGAAGCAGTCCTTCCGGTCTTTGTCATGAGCAGGGATAAAGCCTCACGTCGTGTATAACGGCGGGCCGGTACAACAGAGGGATCCTGTGTCAGGATCACTCTTTGGGAATAGAGTTCCTCTCCAAGGAAGATCTTTGCCTGTGACAGGTTTTTTTCGAGGGACTTGCGGCAGGAGGATTTTTCGCAGCCGGCGCAGTCGCCGGTGATGATCGTGACGATACCGTGCAGGGCAAGAAAGCACAGAAATTCCCAGTTCAGCGCGCCCGGATAATCCGTCGGAATGTCTGATGACAGCCCGCTTTTGCATGAAATGATGGTATCATGTTGTAAACGGGAGGCGTAGGAAAAGAGCCGTTCTGCCTGTATGCGGGCGGGAGAAACAGCGCGTGAGGGACATGCACTGACGCACAGACCGCACCCTGAACAGGAATCCCAGTCCGCTTTCATGCTGCCGGCAAAGGGCATGGAAATGACGCCTGCCGGACAGACATCCATGCAGGATCTGCATGGATGACGTGTCTGCATTCGGTTCAGGCAGCGATTTTCATCTATTGTCGGATGGCTCTCAAAAATCAATTTTCGCGCAAGATAATCGTTCCACAGGGACATAGGCTTCCTTTCTTTTTGATAGAATCCTTGGAATACATACAGATGTAGTATTTCCAATGACAGTATAACATAACCAGTGTTTTCTTCAGAGGTGTCTGATGAAAAAAGAATATGAATGGTCGGTGCAGCTCCGCACGCTGCGGCGGCAGTGCGGATTTGATTTTGCCGGACTTGCCTGTGCGATTCGGGGCAGGAGGACACTTCTGACATGGCGGGAGGCGTCCGGAAATCGGAACCGGAATTACCTGAAAATTGTCCTGGAACCGGGCAAGGGAATCGCGGGAGGCGTCTTTCAGCGCAGGAAGACCATGGTTGTACAGGATGTGCTGCTCCAATACAGTGAGAGTGAGAGGGTGCACACACCCATACTCCTGGCAGAGGATATTCAGAGCTTTGTCGCTTTCCCTCTCTGGAAGGACGAGGAAGTGGACGCGGTATTGATGCTGGGCATGCGGGAGAATGATTCGGTCACCAGGGAGCGCTATGAGCAGCTGCAGCAGATCCTTTCGGAGGGGATATTCGGGCGCCGGGTCATTCCGGAGTCTTATGAGGCTGCACTGGAGGAAGTCTGGCGGCAGGAGTACCGTGAACTGCCGATCTATGAGCTGGTTGATGTGCCGCTGCGGGCGGCGCTTCGGGAGGAGAGATCCCGTATTGCGCAGGATCTGCACGACAGTGTGATCCAGGATCTTCTCGGGGTTCAAATGCAGCTGCGCACACTCAAATACACAGATGCTATGGAAGAAATCCGGGAGGGACTGCAGCTGGCGGATACTTCATTGAGCCATATTCAGAAGGAACTGCGGGAAATACTGGTCAGCGTGAAGCCGGAGATCGTGGAGACTCTTGGGCTGAAGGCTGCCTTTCTCAGGCATTTTCGTTTTATGGAAGCCAGTTATCAGATCACGGTGGACTTTCAGGAAAATATAGGAGACAGGCGATTCGGGTCGGACATTGAGACGGTGGTCTACAGGATCGGACAGGAGGCCACGGCAAATGCCTGTAAATATGCCGGGACGGAACTGGTCTTAGCCCGTCTGTATCTGGACGGAAATATGCTCCGTCTTGAAATCCGGGACAGCGGAAAGGGATTTGATGCAGATAATCTGCAGATCTCCGGCGGCGGAATGGGACTGCCCGGTATGTATTACTGGGCGGGAAATATCGGCGCGTCTCTGACGGTGCGGTCTGCGCCGGATCTGGGGACCAGCGTATTGCTCGAGGTGGAAGTGCCGTGAGGCGCAAAGCGAGCGGGTTCCGAATGTTTGGAGCGATGCGGGAGCGCCAAAAGCGCGAAGCATCGCATAATATATTCATATATTTGCGGGCGTCAGACAATGGCCGCAAATATAAAGAAAGGGGTGTCTGATGGGGAACCAGATGATTCGGATCGTCCTTGCGGATGATCACACGATTGTTCGAAATGCATTAAAAATGCTGCTGAATCATCAGCCTGATATAGAAGTGATCGGAACCGCGGCAAACAGCCAGGAGGCCTACGATGCAGTTGCAAAGCTTAAGCCCGATATTGTCATGCTTGATATCAGCATGCCTCCGGGGGAGAGCGGCGTGATCACCGCAGGCAAGATCCATGCGGATTTCCCGGAAGTAAAGATCATCATGCTGACAATGCATGCCGACAAGGAGTACCTGCTTTATACAGTGCAGACCGGCGTCTCCGGTTATCTTCTGAAAAACGTTCCCGAGGAGGAACTGATCGAGGCTGTACACACGGTCTATGGAGGAAGTGATTACATCAGCAAGGAGATGGTACCGCATCTTGTGGACGGATTCGTAAACCGACACGAGGAGGGGAAGTCCGGCTATTTGTCTTTGCGGGAGCGTGAACTTGAGGTGCTCTCCCTCATCGCCCGCGGCTACGGCAACAAAGAAATCGGCGAAAAGCTCTTTATTTCCGTCAAAACCGTCGAGAGCTACCGGGCCAAGATCATGAACAAACTGGGCCTTCGAACCCGTGCGGAACTGGTCGAATATGCCCTCAAAAAGAAGCTTTTGCAGTAAGGCGCTGTTAAGC
>JBGUNJ010000214.1:0-5863 GCA_045117315.1 Lachnospiraceae bacterium
CCGCGAGGCTGTGGAGCCGGTCTTGTGTAAGCGACACTGCTCAGCTGTGAGATGTGTCACTTCTCTTATTCAGTTTTGAAGGTATGAAAAAGACTCCTGATCGGTTATTTGAAAGATCGATTTGATTCTTCAGGCAAAGAGTGATTCTATTTGAATACATTTTCTGTCCGTAAAGATTTCCATATAGGTATATTTTATGCCTTGATAGCTCAATGGTAGAGCACGCGGCTGTTAACCGCGGTGTTGCAGGTTCGAGCCCTGCTCGAGGCGCTTAAGTGCGGCAGGGTAATTAATCTGCCGCATTATTTTTTTCCGGTCAGCAGCATCATTATTCATGGATCCATATGAACGATGGATTTATATGAACATATGAGTGACCTGACGTTTCTGTACAGACCCACCTGAAACTCGAGGTGTTTTTCGCGGTTTTTTCGCGAAAAACCCGAGTTGTATGGCGCGCGGCGCACGCAAAGCGTATTGGAATCGCCGCGCGCAACGTTACATGTACACGCCCTTCGAGGGGGCATGTACAGATAACGACCTGGCTTGTTAAGTGACAGATTCACATAATCAGGACTTCATTTGTCCTGCTTTTCAGAGTATAATACTATTACAGACGAATTATTCACATGGCTCCGTGGTCAAGAGGTTAAGACATCGCCCTTTCACGGCGGTAACACGGGTTCGATTCCCGTCGGAGTCACTGGACTGGAAGATCAGTTTTTCGGTTTTATGGATCCTTAGCTCAGTTGGTTAGAGCAACCGGCTCATAACCGGTCGGTCCTGGGTTCGAGTCCCCGAGGATCCACTTGCGCTGCTGTGATTTTTCTCATTCTCAGTTTGGCGCATCCGAAGCAGATTTCTGTTTTGAGCGTTTCAGGCAGATTCCTGTTTTGGAGCAGGGAATGGGAAAAGAACGGCAAGGGTTAGAATTCTGCCGGCATGGCGGAATTGGCAGACGCGCGGGACTTAAAATCCCGTTCGACTTAAATCGAGTGTCGGTTCGACCCCGACTGCCGGCATGTGAAAAGCGTTCGCGAAATGCGGACGCTTTTTTCATTTGTCTGTTTTTATTCTTGTGTTTTCATTCTCACAATAGCATGTTCACAATAGCATGTATTGATGCTGGATCGTGATCATGTCAGGACAATTTACCCCCCGCGTCGGACAGGATTCGGCCGTGAGACAGAAGGATGCAGAGTTTTCACCGCCCTGTTTGTTCATTTTGCAGTAATGAAAGCCTGCTGTTTTGTTATTTTTGTCTATATTTGAGCTTTGACATCAAGGGGCAAACCTTGACATATTTCAAAGAGTTTGCTATATTATGCAATGGATGTAATAAATTTGTAATAAAACAAAAAACTTTCGTAAAAAATAATATTTTCTTTTTAATAAATTTATAAATCGGAGGAATAATGAGTATTAAAAAGTTTAAGCTGCTTTCCGGTCTTTTATCAGTCACTGCTCTTGCTTCCATGACCGGTGCTCCGGTTCTTGCGAATGAGGCTGTTCAGACAGGTCTCTCCATGAACGGAATGACAGATGAGAGTGCGTCGGATGCAGGAGCCTCCGGGGAACTTGCTTCTCAGGCTTCCGGTTCCGGATTGATGAAACCTGTGGCAGATGTCAATGACAGTGCCGTACAGGCAGAAGAAAGCGAAAGCGCAGTCTCGGGACTTGGTGTCACTGTGAAGGAGACCGGCGCGGAGCAGGCAGCCTCTTCCGAAGAGACGGAGAATGCGGCGGCCGCTGTCAGTGCCGAGACGATAGAGGCACTTGCGGCTCCCTTCGCAGATCCTGCTGAAGAAGAGACTGTGATGAGTTATAACGCCCAGGTTCTCCCGGAGTTTAAAGTGGTTCTTGATAAACCTGTTCCGGAGCTGGGATATTCCGCAAAAGCTGTTCTCAGCGGTCTTTCCTATTCAGAGGAGAAACCTGAAGCGGCGGAGGAAAAACTGGTAGTTGCCAGCCCTAATGTATATCTTAATATTCATGAGAATCCTACCCTCGGCAGCGAAGTCCTGGGCAAGATGTACGGCAATGATGTCGCGATCGAACTTCGTAAGGAAGACGACCGCTGGACAAAGATCCGTTCCGGAAACGTCGTGGGATTTGTCCTCAGCGATTACCTTGTGGATGGTGAAGAGGCAAAGAATCTTTCCGACCTCACCATGAAGCAGGTCGCCAGGATCAAAAAAGACAGTGACGGCGATATTTATCAGGCTGCCGATGAGTACTCCAAAGTTTTTGCCGAAGCAGAGGACGGCGATCAGTACGAAGTGACTGAGAGCGTAGACGGCTGGGTCGGAATTATGACAGACGCGGGCGAAGGCTTTATTCCTGCGTCCGAGGTCACTCTCAGCATGGCTTATCCGGTCGCCGAGTCATCCAGAAAAGAGGCGGAGAGAGTCAGCAATTCCAATGTCAAGGAACGTGCCGACCACGAGGAGAGAAAGGCCGCAAAGGCCGGTGCTGTAGCTGAAGTCGCTCAGGCCAGGGCTAATGTCGCTTCCGGCCAGGATGAAGAGACAGCGACCGCAGTCGTTGAAGTCGCCCTTCGCGCGGCAGATGCCGCCGCTGCCCAGGCGGATGTCGCCAAGGTGGCAGTCAGCCAGGCCGGAGAAGAGTCCGGACAGGCGGTCATTGAATTCGCGACTCAGTATATAGGCAATCCCTATGTCTGGGGCGGCTCCAGCCTGACCCACGGTGCCGACTGCTCGGGTTTCGTCATGGCTGTCTACGGAAACTTCGGATTCCGCCTGCCTCACTATGATGTCTCCGACCGCGTTGTTGGTGCCCCTGTCGCTTCGCTCGAGGAGGCCAGAGCCGGCGATATCGTCTGCTATAACGGTCACGTGGCGCTCTACATGGGTGACGGCATGATCGTCCATGCTCAGGATGAACAGCACGGGATCACAACATCCAGAGCAAACTTTATGAACATTGTCTGCATCAGGAGACTTTTTGAATGATTTTTTGATCACGCATTGATCATCCGCCATCAAAAGGTTTTGATCATACATGTTTGTGAACACGAGATCATAGCCACAAGTATTAAAATTTGTAGTATTAAATAGTATTAAGATAACAACGGATCGATGAAAACCGATTGATTTAAACTGGCTGATTAAAACTGACCGATCAAAACAAATTAAATAAAACATACTGATTAAAACAGACTGACCGGCAGGCAGTTCCTTTAAGGAACTGCCTGTTTTTCTTATGACACGGCCCGTGCAATGAATTTTTCCGCCCTTTAGACAAAGTCCATTGCAATGTATCCTGACACCTTGTGCACTTGGACAAACCGGCTTTGCTGTATACTTTCTGTATAAGAAATAATGCACAATAAATAGGGAATTCGATATATATTAATTGTGCAAATTCAGTGTTTATTATGCTATAATAATAATGCGTTGATAAGCAGCTGATTTCCATGGCCTCCGGGTGCTGCCTGACGGTCAGGTCTGCGGTCCGATCCCCCGGTTCTCAGAGCCCTGCCGGAATCATCCGATGCCTTTGTGCCATATGGCGCGAAGCGGGAGCGGCTGTTTTGAAACGGGGGATGCATGAGGGCTGATCCTCTTCCGGTGCGGCGGGTTCTTCGTACAGCACTATGAAATTATGTTTCAGGTTAAAGTACCGGGACCTGGCACAGGAGGTGCTCTCAGGCTATGCCGTCCTTCAGGCGGCGCAGGAAATAAAAGCGGTTTATTCCGCAGAAAGAGGCATCTATGAAATACGTGATTGTCGGAAAAAATATGGAGGTAACACAATCCCTCAAGGACGCCGTGACACAGAAACTCGATAAACTGGACAAGTTCTTCTCGCCGGACACCGAGGTTCATGTGACACTGCAGGTCAATCGTGACAGGCATAAAATCGAGGTTACGATTCCGGTGCGGGACAACATCATTCGTTCCGAGCAGGTCAGCAACGACATGTATGTCTCGATCGACCTTGTGGAGGAGGTTATCGAGAGACAGCTCAAGAAGTACAAGAGCAAACTGATCAAACGTCATCAGGAAGCAGCCGCGTTCAAGCGCGAGTATGTGGAGCGCAGCTACTTTGATGAAGAAGACATCAAGATCGTCCGCAAAAAACAATTTGACCTCAAACCTATGTATCCAGAGGATGCATGTGTGCAGATGGAACTTCTGGGGCACAGTTTCTACGTATTTATCAATGCGGAGACAGAACAGATCGCCGTGGTCTACAAGAGAAAAGGCAACACCTACGGCATGATTGAACCCGAGGCATAAGCATTTTTATTCTAAATGATCAATTCAGCCGCCCGCGGGGATAAATCGAGGGATGGAATGCTGTAGGGAGCTGTTTTTGATATAAGAACAATTCACAAATTTTTCAATAAGGAGGACAAGATCATGAAAGTAGCAGTTATCGGCGCTGGTACAATGGGGTCCGGCATTGCGCAGGCATTCGCGCAGTGCAGCGAAGTGGAGAAGGTTTATCTCTGCGATATCAAGGTGGAGTTTGCTGAGGGCGGATTCAAGAAGATCAAAGCCGGCCTTGACAAGCAGGTCAGCAAGGGCAAAATCGAGCAGGCCGCTGCTGATACCATTCTCGGAAAATTTGAGTGCGGTCTCAATACCATCGCCGTAGATCCTGATCTGGTTGTGGAAGCAGCCCTTGAAGTTATGGACATCAAGAAGAAGTGCTTCAAAGAGCTCCAGGATGAAATCGTCAAGAATCCCGACTGCATCTTTGCATCCAATACCTCTTCCCTGTCCATCACCGAGATCGGCGCAGGCCTGTCCAAGCCCATCATCGGCATGCACTTCTTCAACCCTGCACCCGTCATGAAGCTGGTCGAGGTTATTGCCGGCATCAACACTCCTGCAGAGTATGTTGACAAGATCAATGAGATCTCCGAGAAGCTCGGCAAGGTTCCTGTACAGGTCAACGAGGCTGCCGGCTTTGTCGTCAACAGGATCCTGATCCCTATGATCAACGAGGCAATCAACGTCAAGTACACCGGCGTTTCCGATATTGCCGGTATCGACACAGCTATGAAGCTCGGCTGCAATCACCCCATGGGACCGCTTGAGCTCGGCGACTTCATCGGACTGGACATCTGCCTGGCAATCATGGATGTTATCTATGCTGACACAGGCGACAACAAGTATGCGGCCAGCCCGCTCCTTCGTAAGATGGTTCGCGGCAAGAGGCTCGGCGTCAAGACCGGTATCGGCTTCTATGATTATTCCGCCGGCCCCAGGAACAAAGTCGCGACCGACAAATAATACACAGATTTGCAAAAACCCGAAAGGGGATTTGCAGTTCACGCAGTGTCACTTTGCCATGATTTGAGGATGCTGTCCGGAAACCACGTTTTGCCGGTGCCCGGACAGCATACATAAAAGACACGCACAGCTGCAGGGAGTTTCCCTGACCTGTGACAGGTTTTGAATTTTGAACGGCGGTGCGCAAATATATTCTCCAAATAATGTGGGCGGCAAATAATTGGCAGGGATAATTATAAAATAATATATAATTTTCACAGGCTAACTTGCGAACTGAAGTGCACGCGTGATATAGTATAATCTATGTAAGATTCACTTTAGAAGGAGGCATTTATGAACATTCTGGTATGTGTAAAACAGGTTCCGGATACGACTCAGATCAAGATCGATCCGGTCAAGCACACCCTTATCCGCGAAGGTGTTCCGGCAATCCTGAATCCCTTTGACGGCTATGCTCTTGAGGCAGCTGCACGTGTTAAGGATAAAGATCCCAGCACAAAGATCACCGTAGTCACCATGGGACCGCCTCAGGCAACTGCAGTCCTGAAAGAGTGCGTCGGTATCGCCGCAGATAAGGGTTATCTCGTTTCCGGCCGTAC